>NC_010681.1:1914658-2233768 GCF_000020125.1 Paraburkholderia phytofirmans PsJN | reverse complement strand
AATCATCAACGGCATCTCGTCCGGGTTCGCGGCTGCCGCAGGACTCGGCATTTCACTCACGCATCGCCGCCATTGCCATGGCGTGAGCTTCGTCACCGCACATACGGAGGACCACGGCGAGCCAGACTGGGCCGCGCTGGCCGCGACGCGCACCACGCTGGCCGTCTATATGGGGATGCGGCGGATCGACAGCATCGCGGCCGCCCTGCTCGCGAGTTTGCCGGCGGATACGCCCGCCGCCGTGGTGCAATGGGCCGGTGGCAGCAACGAACGGCGTTTGATGAGCCGCCTTGACCGGCTCGCTGCGGATGCGACGAACGCGGGCTTCGGCAGCCCGGCAGTGATTCTGGTGGGCAGCGCGGTCGGCGAGAGCGTCGAGCGCGTGTGGGCGATTGATGACGAACGGCGCGACGAACCGGCCACGATGCAAACCGACATGCCGAACGCGCGCGAGGCGATCGCGCAGGCCGCCTGATCTGCGCGTGGCATCCGCGGGCCGCGTTGCTCGACGTCGAAATGCGCGTCTGGACGGGCGCGCGGTGGCGCGGCGAATCCGCTACGTGGACGATATTCCGGCGCCCACGCTGGTCGCGGTCACTGGACTCGAACGCACCGAGGACGTAAGCAAATCGCTGCGCTCGGGCTTCGACCATCATTTCGTCAAGCCCGCGCCGATGCCGGTGATTCTCGCGGCGTTGACCGCGCGTGTCTGGCACTAGCCAGTGTTGTCCATCAAAAAGTTGCTCTGGATTCGCTCGCAACTCCCGCGCCCGACGCACTGACCGGTGTTTAACCGCGCTTTACCCGATCATCGCCGTCAATCGCCGAAGCCCAGTTCCGCTTCCACAGTCTGCCCCACGCGCAGCCACGTCCCGGCGCCGCTCGCGACCAACGCGTTGTTGCCGAACGTGATCGCGCCGTTTCGCTGCGGATTCGCGCGATAGGCGCTCATCGTGTCGCTCGGCTCGTTCGGCCAGTCCGGATCGGGCGCGCCTTTGGCTTGGTCGATGGTCGGCATTGGGCAGCGCGTGCAAGGCTTGACCAGTTGCAGTTGCGCGCCCCCGCCCGCTTCTCCGTCGACGCTCAGCGTCTCCACATAGTCCTCCTCATACGCGTCGAGCCCCGTCAGCACCACGTTGGGACGGAACCGGTCGATCGGAATCGACGGCGCGCCCTTGCCGTTCAGGCGCGTGTTCAGATCGTCGAGCGACGCCTGGCCGATCACCAGCAGCGGAAAACCATCGGCGAAATGGGTGGTCGCGCGGCCCACGCTCTCCGTGTAGTCCGGATCGACGATGCGCTCGCGTTCAGGATCGAAGCGCAGGAGCCGCGCGGGCACGCCGAGAAACGTCGAGAACCACGCGGCGCATGCGTCGCCGGTGTCGAGCCCGTAGGCCGCGTCGCGCCAGACCCTGGTTTCTACCGCGGGCGGCGCCGCGAGCCGCGCGCTTTCCAGCGGCGTGCGCAACTCGCTCATACCGGGCGCGCGGATCACGAGATCCTCGGCGCCGAGTTCGACCTTGATCAGCGCCATGCGTGGATACGCGCGCTGCGTGAGCATGGCGCCGGCCGGGTCGGTGACCATCCAGCAGCGGTCGTATTCGAGGCCGGTGGCAAGCAGCCGCGCCTCGTTGAGCGCAATGCCCGCGCAGGATTTGATCGGATAGACGAATAGTTCGCTGATGGTCGGCATGGCGTGGGGGGCACGTGGGGAGCGTGCAAATTCTTGTGTTTGATGCCCGATTGTAAAGCCCGAGCCTCTCTTCGTTCCAGCCGGAATATCGGCCAGACGAACCGCCGAATACCGGACCTCGTGACGCCGCCGTTTCTTCCGGCCGCGCTTGGACGTAAAATCCCCAAGCAAAGCGCTTGGGCAAGGACAAGGCCGGCGCCGTGGCATCCGCGCACAATGCGGATACTGGAAGGCTGCGTGCAACCCGCGCCGTCACCGAACATCAACGCGGCCGCCGCAGGCGTGCACGGTGTCATACCCGCGCGCGGCGGCCCGCCATCGAGGCCGAAGCCATCGTGCCAGGCGCGCGTGGCGAGGTGGTCGAGCCGATCCTTACTCTAAACAAACCAGGACATTTACTATGCTGAGCAAACCCGTGTTGACCGTCGCCGAAACGACCCGCATCCTCGAAGCCGCCCGCGCCGAAGCCGAGAAACACCAGTGGGCCGTCGCCATCGTGGTGGTGGACGATGGCGGCCATCAGCTCGGCATGCTGCGTCTGGACGGCAGCGCGCCGGCCAGTTCGTACATCGCGACCGAAAAGGCCCGCACTTCGGCGATCGGCCGCCGTGAAACCAAGGTATACGAAGACATGATCAACAACGGCCGCACCGCCTTCCTGAGCGCGCCGCTGCTAGGCACGCTGGAAGGCGGCGTGCCGGTGATCGTCGAAGGCCAGGTGATCGGCGCGGTCGGCGTGTCGGGCGTCAAGTCGGACCAGGACGCGCAGATCGCCAAGGCAGGTATCGCGGCTATCGCCGCCTGAGTTTGCGAGCCGTTCCGTTCGCGAGCCGACCAGAACGGCGGCCCTGACGCAAAGAATCCACCGTTGCACAACGCGGGCCGATGCCCCCTCATCGGCCCCATTCAGATAGATGGAGCAGTCGATGACTCAGATGAACACGCGCGGCGGACTGCAAGTCGCCGCCAACCTCGACCAGTTCGTCGAAACCGAAGCCCTGCCCGGCACCGGAATCGACAGCGCCGCATTCTGGTCGGGTTTCGACGCCCTCGTGCACGAGCTGGCGCCCAAGAACCGTGCGCTGCTCGCGGAGCGCGACCGCCTGCAAACCGAGCTGGACAACTGGCATCGCGCCAATCCGGGTCCGGTGCGCGATCTGCGAGCGTACCGTGCGTTTCTCGAAGGCATTGGCTATATCGTGCCGGCGCCTGCGAGCGTCAAGGCCACGACCGACAACGTGGACACCGAAATTGCCGAACAGGCCGGCCCGCAACTCGTGGTGCCGCTGTCGAATCAGCGCTATGCGCTGAACGCGGCGAACGCGCGTTGGGGCAGCCTGTACGACGCGCTGTACGGCACCGACGCGATTCCCGAAACCGGCGGCGCCGAAAAGCAGAAAGCCTTCAATCCGGTGCGCGGCGCCGCGGTGATCGCCTATGCCCGCAAGTTCCTCGACCAGGCCGCGCCGCTCGCGAACGGCTCGCACGCGGACGCCACACGTTATAGTGTCGATGGCGGCAAGCTGGTCGTCACGCTGAAGAACGGCACGAGCGAGCTGAAGACGCCGGCGCAATTCATCGGCTATCAGGGCGAGGAAAGCGCGCCGTCCGCCGTGCTGCTCAAGCACAACGGCCTGCACTTCGAAATCCAGATCGATGCGAGCGACTCCATCGGCAGGACCGATGCCGCGCACGTGAAGGACGTGGTGGTCGAAGCGGCGGTCAGCACGATCATCGACTGCGAAGACTCGGTCGCGGCCGTGGATGCGGACGACAAGGTCCTGCTCTACCGCAACTGGCTCGGCCTGATGACCGGCGACCTGACCGAAGAGGTCACGAAGAACGGCAAGACCTTCACGCGCCGGCTGAACGCCGACCGCGTGTACACCGCCGCGAACGGCACGGCGCCCGTGGTGCTGCATGGCCGCTCGCTGCTGTTCATCCGCAACGTCGGTCATTTGATGACCAACCCGGCGGTGCTGACAAAAGACGGCCACGAGATTCCGGAAGGCATTCTCGACGCCGTCATCACCACGCTGTGCGCGTTGCACGACCGCAAGCATCAGTTGAATTCGCGCACCGGCTCGATCTATATCGTCAAGCCGAAGATGCACGGCCCGGCCGAAGTCGCTTTCGCTAGCGAGCTGTTCTCGCGCGTGGAAGACCTGCTGAAGCTGCCGCGCAACACGATCAAGATGGGCATCATGGACGAGGAGCGCCGCACCAGCGTGAACCTGCTCGCCTGTATCGCCGAAGCGTCGGAGCGTGTCGCGTTCATCAACACGGGTTTCCTCGACCGCACCGGCGACGAAATGCACTCGGCCATGGAAGCCGGACCGATGATGCGCAAGGGCGACATGAAGTCGAGCGCCTGGATCGCCGCTTATGAGCGCAGCAACGTGCTGGTCGGTTTGAGCGCGGGCTTGCGCGGCCGCTCGCAGATCGGCAAGGGCATGTGGGCGATGCCCGATCTGATGCACGCCATGCTCGAACAGAAGATCGCGCATCCGAAAGCCGGGGCGAACACCGCATGGGTGCCCTCGCCGACTGCCGCCACGCTGCACGCGTTGCATTACCACCAGGTCGACGTGCAAGCGGTTCAGCGCGAACTGGAGCGCACGGATTACGCTACGGTGCGCGACGAACTGCTCGACGGCCTGCTGACGATTCCGGTCGTCGCCGAGGCAAAGTGGAGCGACGACGAGATCCGCAGCGAGATCGACAACAACGCACAGGGCATTCTCGGTTACGTGGTGCGCTGGATCGATCAGGGCGTGGGTTGCTCGAAGGTGCCGGACATTCATGACGTCGGCCTGATGGAAGACCGTGCCACGCTGCGTATTTCCAGCCAGCACATTGCCAACTGGCTGTATCACGGCGTGGTGAAGCGCGAGCTCGTCGAAGAGACGTTCAAGCGCATGGCGAAGGTGGTCGACGAGCAGAACGCGGGCGATCCGCTCTACAAGCCGATGGCGCCGGGCTTCGATACGATTGCTTTCAAGGCCGCGCAGGCGCTGGTGTTCGAAGGGCGCCAGCAGCCGAGCGGCTACACGGAACCGTTGCTGCACAAGTTCCGGCTGGAAGTGAAAAAGGAAGTTTGACGGCGGGTTTGCCGGGCCGTGTGTGATGCGCGGGCCGCTGACAGAAGACGGGCGCCGTGGTTTACGACGCCCGTTTTTTGTTGTCGTTACGCGGGAACTGTCCCGGTGCAATACCGGGGCTACGATCGGGTTCCGACGGTCATCGTTTGCGGCTTAGCGGCGCAGCATCAGATAAACGATGAATGTGCCAACGAGCACGGCACCTGAGCTGTAGAACACGATGCGATTTCGCAGGGCATCAAGTTTGGACGGAGAGGATTTTTTCTCCCCATCCAGGTCCCAATAGTCAACGCCGGGGTCCCCGGTGAGATTGATAACGATAAGCCCCGCCGAGCCGACGAAGAGCACGAGCAGAATCACGAATAGCGGCGTTGGCATGTCGGTCAATCGTTCATCCAATGCATGAAGGCAGGCAGTTCTTCCTGATACATGTCGTTGGTCGCCTGGCCGGCCAGACCGCCCAGGTTACTACCAACGCATACGAGTGCGACGGCGCATGCAGGCTCAGCGGGTCCGCACACGAAAGAAACCGCAAACCCCGCAAGACCTCCTCCAATCATGCCGCCCGCGATGATACTTCCCTGTCTGGCGACCTCTTTGACTTTATCCGCCGCCCCAACCACTTCACCCGCGGCAATAACAGCAGTGAAGATAATGGCAACCCTGGCGCTGACCTGCAAGCGACGCACCTTGGTGGTGACATCGGCGTTGGCCCCGCCCGCCTTTTTGAGCACCATATAGTAGACAGCGTGGCGCTCTTCGATAGTCAAGGCGTCAAAGTTCTTGCTGAACTGAACTTGCGCGTACCTGTTAAGGTAGTAGTCGAAACCGCGAGCTTCGAGCTTGAGTTTTTCCGCACGGGCAACGCCAACAGTCGACGTGTATTTCCGGTATTCAACGAAGAGCCTGTCGCGCAACTGGCTGCAGTACTCAGCCCCGTCCTTGACCGTTATGTTGCCGTAGGCAACTTCCTGCCTGACATCGTCCGATATTTCCTTGATGTGCTTCACATATTGTTTGCGCACCATGTCGTCGGCAATGGCGTTGGCGGCGAAAGTGGTTCCGATTGCCTCGTAGTCCGCGATGGCTGCTTCGAGGATTGCTGTTTGAACCTCATGAGTTTTCCGGGTGTCGAACGACCCGCTGGCAACAGTGTTCCTGGTTGTGGTTGCATCGGACATGGTTATTCCACCATCGCCATCAGAAGGTCGCCCATGACTGAACGAGTGCTTTCCTGCTCATCGCCCAGCACGACATCAACCCTATGGCATGGCGAGGCATTAGGGCGGTCGAAATGCACCGTGTTATGTGAGTCGAAGACGCTGTCTGCAACTGAATCGTCGGCAAAGTAGGCACGGCAGCGCAGGCCCTCACAACTCCCCGAATCCTTGACGGCAAACCGAATCCAATGGGCGCCGGGCGCTACTTCGGCTAGAGCATCGTTCGCCAATCCATCACCCATGCTCGCCAGTGCGTGACTGTCAAAGCTCTGTGACATGGTGTCCTGAGAAGCGATCATCACAGGCGGTGGCTCGCATCTGCACATGCAGATGTCGCCGTCCAAGGCCGGATCTTTGCCCATTATGCGTCCAGGCCACCGCGGGCCCTTCTGACCAATATGGCCAGTAATCCGGCACGCTGGGCAGGTAACCTGGGCACCCACAAAGGTCAACGCTGTGCCGTGGTGAGTCGCCGACGGAACGCCTTCGATCACCGTTCCGCCCGCCGACGATTTGTCACCCACTTTTAGATAGAGACGTCTCATGCCTGCGATGTCCTGTACTCAACAGACGCATTGGTAGCACAAGCATCAAGAACTCAACAAGGAAAACCGTGTCAAGATTCGTCAAGGTCCGCCGACAGCAGCAGAATGGTTACCCGGAACGGCATTGCCTCACTTTCGACCGAGTGAAGAAGAAGGCTTGCGGACGCAGTCGCCAGACTACCCGCAAAGCGTGAGCCGGCTGAAAAAAGACAGGCGCCGCGTGGTTAGCGGCGCCCGTTTTAATGTGCGCGATGCAGCTGCGCGTTACCTCTGCGTGGTAAGTGTTGCGGCGGCTGTCGTGATGGCGTTTCGAAGTTCACGCCGCAGCCGCCCAAGCTTGCCTCAGCAGTTGACGTTGCGACTAAGCCGCTTCCGCCGCAAACTGCGCCGGCACGCCTTCCTGCATATTGCCCTGCATATAAGCCTGCAAATACGCTTCAAAATCCGCCTTCACTTCCGGATGGCGCAGCGCGAATTCCACCGTCGCCTTCAGATAACCCAGCTTGCTGCCGCAATCGAACCGCGTGCCGAAATAGCGATACGCAAGCACCTGCTCTTCCGTCAGCAGCGATTGCACCGCGTCGGTCAATTGCAGCTCGCCACCCGCGCCCGGCTTCAACGCGCGGATATGCTTGAAAATGGTCGGCATCAACACATAACGGCCCACCACGCCGAGATTCGACGGCGCCTTGTCCGGCGCTGGCTTCTCGACGATGCCCGACAGCTTGATCACGTTGTCTTCCCATTCGCGGCCGTCCACCACGCCGTACGAGCGGCTGTCTTCGCGCGCAATGGTTTCGACGCCGATCACCGAGCTGTGATAGTGATTGAAGGTGTCGACGAGCTGGCTCATCACCGGCTTCGAGCTGTGCAGCAGGTCGTCGGCCAGAATCACGGCGAACGGGCTCTCGCCCACCAGTTTCTCGGCGCACAGCACCGCGTGACCGAGACCGAGCGCTTCGGCCTGACGCACATAGAAACAGTCGACGTTGGCCGGCTTGATGCTGCGCACCAGATCGAGCAGCTTCTGTTTGTTACGCGCCTCGAGTTCGGCTTCGATCTCGTAGGACTTGTCGAAGTGATCTTCAATGGCGCGCTTGCTGCGGCCCGTTACGAAGATCATCTCGGTGATGCCGGCGGCAATCGCTTCTTCCACCGCGTATTGAATCAGCGGTTTATCCACGATCGGCAGCATTTCCTTAGGACTTGCCTTGGTAGCCGGCAGGAATCGTGTCCCGAGGCCCGCTACGGGAAACACGGCTTTGGTGACTTTCAGCATGGTAGGCATTCCCATATCGGTTAGAAATTGATGTGTTCGCGGGCCTGGCGGCCAATCGATGTCGCCGGAAAGACTAGCAAAAAATTGACGCCAGTACGTATGTGAAATTTCCTCAATCCGAATAAATAAAACCATTCCCGCTCGATGTGCCGCATCGTGATAAACAACGGGCAACAATTACGCAATGAAATCGAATTATTTTCCGGCAATTCCGAAAATTTTACATACCCTGACAACTAGCCTTCAGATGCGCCGAGGCCGCCAGCGGATCGAACGCGGGCGCGCCTCGCGTCTCTTCCGGCCCGCGTTATTCGTTCTCGTCGAGCTGCGGCAGCTTGCGGGGGTTCATGCGAAAACGGCGAATGGGCTCATTGCGCAGCGCCTCCCGGTAGGCGGAGGCGGCGACAAGGATCAGCAGCACGGCAATGCCGGCGAGTAAATGCAGGTTCATGACTTCACCTCGGGTCAAGAGAATCCGTGGCTTAAATTAGCATGACAAAAGCGGTAAATAATTCGCGGCTGCATTTGCTTATGCTCAATTACAATTAGTCACAAAATCGCCGCTTAATTCAATTCAGTACGCAATTTTTTATCGATTTTTTACGCGTGTCGTGTACTAGCATGTCATGCACCGCGGCCGCGTATGGCGCCCGCGCGAATCTGCCAATCTGCCAATCCGCATCTCCCCTCCGTCAGAATAAGGACCGCGTATGAGCGACTCAGCACTGGATGCCGCCGGCTCATCCCTGCCCCTCTCCCCGCCTCGCACAGCCGCCGCGCCGCGCGCCCAGAGCGAAGCGCGCGCCGACAGCGCGGGCAAGGAGCACGTCATCGACGCCATGCGGGGCTTCGCCGCGCTGCTGGTGGCGTATTTTCATTGCCGCCAGGTGGAATGGGTCGGCATGCAGGCGTTTCACCAGAGCGTGGGCCATGCATTCAGTCTGAACGCGATCGCCGCGTATCTGACGTTCCCGATTGCATGGGGCTCAGCCGGCGTGCCGATTTTCTTCGTGATCAGCGGTTATTGCATTCACCGCGGCGACGCGCTGCGCCTGGCCGGCAATCCCGCTTACCGGCTCGATACGGGCAATTTCTGGGTGCGCCGCTTTGCTCGCATTTATCCCGTGCTGCTCGCGGCGCTCGTGCTGACCTTCGCGCTCGACTGGTTCAGCCTGCAACTGCCGCCGGTCAATCACAAGATCCGCGAGATCGGCCTGCAGGCTTTCCTCGTCAATCTGTTTTCGCTGCAAGGCGTGGCCGGCAAGACGTTCGGATCGAACGGCGCGCTCTGGACGCTCTCGCTCGAAGTGCAGTTCTACGCGATCTATCCGCTGCTGTTCGCGCTGCGCCGGCGTATCGGCATGACCTTCGTGCTCGCGATCGTCGCGCTCGTCAACGTGGTGTCCGCCTACGTGCTCGAACGCCACGACATTCAGTTCTTCACGTCGTACTGGTTTTCGTGGACGCTCGGCGCGTGGATCGCCGACGCCCGTGCGCATCGCGCCCCGCAGGCCCGCTCCTCGGTGTGGCTCTACGCGCTCGCCGCGGGCTTCGTCGCGCTCGGCTGCGCCGCGTTTCATTTCGGCCAGTACGGTGCGTTCCAGCTCTGGGCGGTCGGCTTCGCGTTCTACCTGTACAAGGCGCTGGAGCGCGGCAACCCGGAGCACGGCCCCGCTTTCGGCACGCGTCTGCTGTCGCGCTTTGGCGATTTCAGCTTCTCGCTCTATCTGATCCATCTGCCGATCTTCGTGCTGCTGTCGTCGCTGCTGTTCCGCTCGTCGCTGCAAATGTCGATCTGGCCGTCGTTCGGCTATATGCTGGTGGCCGTGCCGGTGGCGTATGTGTTCTACCGGCTGGTCGAGTTGCCGGCGATGAAGTGGTCGGCCAGTTTCAAGCCCAAAGCGGCTTTGAAAAAGGCTTGAACTCACGCAGCAAAAACGCCCGATAAAAAAACGGAGCGAAGGTCGTGAGACTTTCGCTCCGCTGCGCCAACGGCAGGAACCGGCCGAGTCCCTGCCTACCCCCGCGTAGAACCTTCCTAGGCCGTTTTCGGCCCCGTCACGCGCTTCAGAATCCGCTCGACACCCTCGACATAAGTGGCGGTGCCGAACCGGCTCAGCGCGGTCTGATACCCGTTCCTGACCAGCCGGTTGCGCAGTTCGTCGTTCGAGCGCAATTCGGCGAGCGCGTCGGCAAGGCCGTGCGCGTCTGCGGGCGTGCACAGCACGCCGTTCTCGTAGTCGTCGATAATCTCCAGCACGCCGCCCGCGCGTGCCGCCACCACCGGCCGCTGCGCCAGCATGCCTTCCACGATCACGCGGCCGAACGGCTCCGGCGTGATCGACGTATGGACGACTGCGTCGACCGCGCACATGCAGGCCGCGATATCGTGCTGGAAGCCGAGAAAATGCACCCGCCCGCCGAGGTTGTGCGCGGCGACGAACGCGTGCAGTTCGATCTCGTACTGGTCCTCGCCGAAAAGCGGCGCGCCCACCAGCACCGCATGCATCTGCGGATTGAGCACCATCGCTTCGAGCAGCACATGCTGCCCTTTCCAACGCGCGAGGCGGCTGAACGAGCCGACCAGAAACGCGTCTTCCGGCAAGCCGAGGCGCTTGCGCAGCGTTGCTTGCGGCACGGTGCGCAAGGCGTCGAACGGCGCGGCGGAAATGCCGTTGAACACCACGTCGATGCGCTTTTCGTCGAACTGCGTGAGCTCGGCAAACGCGCGCGCCGACGCGGCCGAATTGGCGATCACATGCGTGAGGCCAAGACGCGCGCACCATTTGATGATCGCCAGTTGCTTGCCGCCGAAATGCTCGGGGCTCACGATATCGCGCAGATGCCAGACCACCGGGCGCCGCGCCAGCTTGCCAGCGAGCGCGCCGATCACCATGGCGCGCTGGGTGTTCGCGTAGATCACGTCCGCGTTGCGCGCGCGTTTGGCCGTGGCGCGCACGAGCGATATCAAACCCTTGAGCGCCTGGCCCTTCGGCATCGACCCGCCCTGCTTGCGAACATGGCGCAGCGCGCCTGCATCCAGCACGTCGACGGCCACGCCCGCTTTGGCGAGCGCGCTGCGAAACGGGCCGTCGTCGAACAGCACGACCTCGATGCGCGAGCGCAACGCCTTGACGATTTCCAGCAGCGACAGTTCGGCGCCGCCGAGCACGCCGCTTTGATCGACCGCCAGAATGCGCGGACCGCTGGCGACGGTCG
Source organism: Paraburkholderia phytofirmans PsJN (assembly GCF_000020125.1). Classification (NCBI taxonomy): domain Bacteria; kingdom Pseudomonadati; phylum Pseudomonadota; class Betaproteobacteria; order Burkholderiales; family Burkholderiaceae; genus Paraburkholderia; species Paraburkholderia phytofirmans. Next base: position 2,222,711 of record NC_010681.1, on the reverse strand, counting down.
GCGCTTTATACGGCACGTACGGCGGCAGCGTCGCCGCGCGCAGCGCCGGCACCGCCGCCCGCACGTGCGCGAAGAAGCGCTCGCGGAAATGCGCGGCGGAGAACTGCTCGGCGTTCGCGCGGCAGTCCAGCGGCGAAAAACGCTTCACGTGGCCGTCGAAACGCTCCACCGCGGCGATGATCGACTCGACGTTCTGGTCGTCGAAGAACATGCCGGTGGGCCGCGGCTCCGACAGATCGCGCACGGTTTCGAGCGCACCGCCCTTGCCGTAGGCGATCACCGGCGTGCCGCAGGCCTGCGCTTCGACGACCGAAATACCGAAGTCTTCTTCCGCGGCGAACACGAAGGCCTTGGCGCGGCTCATCTTTTCCTTGAGCATCTTGAACGGCTGATAGCCCATGATCTCGACGTTCGGCCCCGCTTTCGCGCGGATCTTCTGCATGTCGGGACCATCGCCGATCACGACGAGCTTGCGCTGCGGCATGCGTGCAAATGCCTCGACGATCAGATCGATCTTCTTATACGGCACCATGCGCGAGGCGGTCAGATAAAAGTCTTCCTTGTCGGTGCACAGCGCGAAGGCTTCGACGTCGACCGGCGGGAAGATCACCTGCGCATCGCGCTGATAGACCTTCTTGATGCGCCGCGCGATGAACTCGGAATTGGCGACGAAGCCATCCACCGCATTCGAAGTGCGGATGTCCCAGTTGCGCATGTAATGCAGAATCAGCCGCGCCATGGCCGATTTCGGGCCGTTGGTCAGCTTCGACTGCTTGAGGTATTGATGCTGCAAGTCCCACGCGTAGCGGATCGGCGAATGCACGTAGCTGATATGCACCTGGTCGGGGCCGGTCAGAATGCCTTTGGCTACCGCGTGGCTGCTCGAAATGACCACGTCGTACGCGGACACGTCGAGCTGTTCGATCGCGAGCGGCATCAGCGGCAGATACGAGCGGTACTTGGTGCGCGCGAGTGGCAGCTTCTGGATAAACGACGTGGTGACGGCCTTGCCGCGCAAGAAGCTGCGGTCGTCGAGAAAGTCGACGAGGCTGAACAGGTCCGCGTCCGGAAAGCACGCGACAATCTGTTCGAGCACCTTCTCCGCGCCCGCATACGTGACGAGCCAGTCGTGCACGATCGCGATGCGCACTGCCTTATCGGCGCGCAGCGCGGCGCTGCGCGGCGGCGCCTGCACGCCGGGGACGGTGGTGAGTTCGGCCAGTGCGCTGCGCGTCGCGGGTTGCAGCACGGCTTCTTCAAGGACTTCGTGGTTCATGCGCTTTTCCTCGGATTCAGTCGCAACAGCAGTGAACGCGCAAGATCGCGCAAGGCGGGTGTCATCGTGATCGACCAGGCGACATTCGCGCCTACCATCAATACGCCGGCAACAATCGCCATTGCGAGACCCGGCAGGAAGCTGGCGAGCCACAGGCTGGCCAGCAGGAAAGCAAGGTGAGCGAGCATGTCGAGCGCAATCTGCTTCGCGCGGATCGCCGACAGTCGCAGCAGCACCGCGTAGTCGAACAGCGCGCGGCCAGCCACGGCCACCGCCGCGCCGGTCAGGCCGAAGCGCGTGATGCCGAACCACAATGCCCCTGCAAACAAGGGCAATTCGAACAAACCGACGCGCGCGGCCGTGGCGGGATTGACCTGCGACTGGATCAGAATCCGCGTGACGTTCGCCTGCCCGACCAGCCACACGGCGACGATCATGATGCGGCCCACCGGTGCGGCCACCGTGGCGATCTCATTGCCCACCCACAGATGCAGAAACGGTTCGAGCACCAGCATCGCGACCAGCGCGACCGGCGTGAACACGCCGTTGAGAAATTCGAGCGATTGCTGCGTGATGGTGTCGGCGTCGGCGCGTCCCACTGCGGAGAGCCGCGGAAACAATGTGCGCACCAGCGCCGTCGGCACGATGTTCAATCGCGTGACAAGGTTCTGCGGCACCGTGTAATACGTGACGAAACGCGCGCCGAGGCTCGTGCCGAGCATCACGCGGTCGAGCGAGTCGGCGATCATGGTGGTGACGCTCGCAATCAGCATCCAGCCGCCGAAATTGAACAGCCCCTTCGCCACGCCGAATTGCGGCGGCAGAATGCGGCGGATTTCCAGCACTTTCAGCGCCGAGCGCCCCAGCAGCAGCGCGGCCACGATCCGCGCGAACACCGCTGCGGCCAGCACGTTCTGCAAGGTCGCGCCCATCCACAGCGCGGCGCCGAGCGGCAGCAACTGGAACAGAAACGTGCCGATGGTCTGATTGGTGTTGTAGACGCCAAAGCGCTCCGCGCCGTTGATCGCGCCCGCGAACACCCACGAGACGTTGGCGATCGGAATCGCCACCGCGAGCCACGGCAGCGCCATATACACCTCGTGCTGCAACTCGGGCGACACCTTGGTGAAATACGCGGTGTAGAGAAACGCGCCGAAATAGATGATCAATCCGCCGATCACGCCGGTCGCGAGATTGAGCCACGTCGCGCTCCAGAACACGCGCGCGCTCTCTTCCTTATCGCCGGATGCGCGCGCCTTCGAGATGTGATTCTGCGCGGCCATGCTCATGCCGAGATCGAGAATGCCGAAGTAGCCGATCAGCGTCCACACGAGGCTGATCACGCCGTAGCGCTCGACGCCGAGCAGCTTGATATACGACGGCACGGTCACGAGCGAGACGAAGGTCGGCAGCACCAGCCCGAAGAAATTGATCGCTACGTTCTTGAGAATGCCTTTGTCCATCGGATGCCTTGGTTTTGACTACGTTTGCCTGCGGGTCGCCTTGTCATGCGCCGAAGCGCTCATGCTTCGTTCATCAAGGCTTCCAGCGGTACATCATGACTTTGCCGCGCGCGTCTTCCTCGACGAACACGAGGTACTCGCCGTTGGCGCGTTTGGCGGCGCTGATGCCGTTCGGCACATCGACCCAGCCCGACGCGCGGCCCACTTCCGGGCCCGGCCGGATCACGCCGATCTCCTTGCCGCTGTCCTTGTCCCACACGTGCACCGCGCCCACCGGCTCGACGCCGAAAATGTATTGGCCTTCGACCGTCAGGCCGATGATGGTGGCGATGGGTTTGCTCTGCGTCTGCCACGGCAGCGTGATCGCGTAGCGCTGCACGGGATTGCCGCTCGACCATTTGTCGTAGCGCACCAGCACGCGGCCCACTTCTTTCCAGAAGCCGCGATCGACCGGCGTGTCGGGCGTGTAGCCGCTCACGTACATCGTGTCGGTGTCCGGGTCGTAGATCGCGCGATGCAGTTCCGTGAACGGTTGCGGCACCGGGTACTGCGTCATGTTCGAATACGAGTAGACCGGATTGCCCTTCGCATCCAGCCCGCCGAAACGGAAGCGATAGATGCCCTTGGTGTCGCGCGTGCGCCAGATGTCGCCGGCGGTATCGACCCACCAGCCCCAGCCGCCCGCGAGCTTCGTGCCGCTCGTGTTGAGCGTGAATTCGTCGGTGTTGAACTTGCCATCGCCGTTCGTATCGCGCCAGATCCAGTCGCCGCCCGGCGGCGCATTCGGCACCTTGGCCACCGCGCGCTCGCGTCCTGCGATGAAGCCGGAAGGAATCGCTGTTTCGCCGTCGTGCTGCGCGTCGAAGCGATAGATCTTCAGATGGTCCGCGTACATGTCCGTGAGGTACAGGAAAGTGCGGCCCTTCAGTTTGCGGGCGATCGGCAGGCCCGGATACTGATCGGTGTGGAATACCGGATCGTCCGGATACTTGAAACGGTTAGAGAGGAAACCTGCGTATTTCCAGTCCTGTCCCGCAGGTTTGGACAGGTCGAGTTCGAAGCGCTTGTTGCCGGTGTAAACGCTGTCCGGGCGCGACGGATCGATCCACGCGCCATCGACGAACAACAGCCCCTGCACCTGCCAGTTCTGCTTGCCATCCGGCGCGTAGCTTTCGAGCGTGGCCCCGAGGCCCGCACCGATCGGGTCGTAACGCGGACCGATGCCGTTGGTCGACACGTACACGTTGCCGCGCGCATCCACGCCCACGCCGGTGAGTCCGTTGAACCGCTGCGGGCCCGGTTTGCCGGCGACGCCGCTGAAAATGCCGCCGCGCTCGCCGAGCGCGCCCGATTCGCTATAACGACCGTTGTTCTTGCTGAAATACAGCACCTGCAGACGTGGACCGTTATCGGCAATCAGCACGCGGCCTTGCGCGTCGGCCGCGATATCCACTGCGATCGTTCCGCCAGGCAGCGTAAAGTTTTCGTCGATGCGTTTGCCGGTAGATGTGTAGTGCTCCACGTGCGGCTCGCGATCGTTGCGCGTGCCGCTCAACACCCACAGCGTGCCGTCCGGCGCCAGCGCAATCCGTCCTGGTTCATGCACGCTCCAGGTGGTTTTCTGCTGCATCGATTCCGCGTCGTACACCTCGATGCGATCGCGCGCCGTGTTCGCCGCGTACAGCGTGGTGTCGTTCGCCGCGAGGCCGCCGATCTCGGCGCTTGTACCGGTCGGCACTTCGTTCATCATCAGGAAGCCGGCCGCCAGCTGCGCATGCGGGTCGGCACTTTTCGCGGCGGGCTGGAACGGCGCGGCACGCTTCGGATCGGCAATCTGCCGGCGCGAAATGCCGTACCACTGCTTGCCCTTCTCCGGCCACACGCCCTGCTCGACCAGGCGTCCTTTTTCGTTGCCGACCGCGATCGCAACGAACACGTACTTGCGATTCAAAGCAACGGCGTTGCCGCCACCATTGCCCCAGCCATGCGTGCCGCCCGCGAAGCCGAGCATCTTGCCATTCTGATAGACGCTCGCCTCAGCGCCGCTCTCGTCCCACGGCGCGTTCGTATAGACCTTGCCATCGGGTGACACCGCGATCGCGGTGATGTTGATCTGCGCCCAAGTGCCGTCGCCGAAACCGAAGGTATTGCCGATCCACGACGTTTTCGCGTTCAACGCGGTTTCCGCATGCGCCGTGAAACTGGCCGCTCCCGCGGTCAGTCCGGCGGCGCATGCAAAAACAGCGAGCCAGCTTTTGAACGTGAAACGGGGCAAGGTATTTCCTCCAATCAGCGCCGCGCGCGGGCAATGAGGCTCGCGCGAAAACACAACTCAATGAATGACGCTACGAATCGCGGTCGATCTCGTGATGCAGACCGCTAGAAGCCGTGCAAGGACATAAGACAGATTCGTGCGGGAACAGAACTCGGATAGCGTGTCGACGAGCGAACGCCGCAAGTCCGCGTGCCTTGACCGCAATCAGAGCGCGAGGCCCACGCGCCGTCCTTGGCCACCCAATCCGCACGGCTAACATTACGCGGAAAAAACGCCGCGACGAAAATCGAAAATAATTCAAAAATATTCGATGCTTTAAGCGTCGTGAAAGAAACCAATTAAAAATTGATTAAAACTAAATCGGCTATGGCGGCGTTGTGCGCGGATCTGTCAGCGCCCATCCTTACCGATGCCCAGCAAAGCAATCCGCACTTATTACATATCCCGTCATCCGTTCGACCCAAGCATAAAAATCCATTGTGAATGGATAACGAAACACCCTGTTGCAATCTGATTCATTTATCCAATTCATTCCCGTTTTTTCACGATTTTATTTTCCCTAGAATCGATTGCACTTCCGTTGCGATGCGAAGCGAGCGCGCCTGCTCCACGAAACCCTCGCGCGATCCTTCGCCCGGCCCATCTGCTTCACACCATGGACGGTTCATGACTGCCAGCGCACTGCCCTTAGCGCCTTCCCACTCCCGCCGCATCGTGCAGCTCGACGGCTTGCGCGCCATCGCCGTACTCGCCGTGTTCGCGCAGCACGCGTTGAAAGCGCCGCTGTGGATGGGCGTCGATCTGTTTTTTGTTTTGAGCGGTTTTCTGATCACCGGCATCCTGCTCGAACGCAAGGCGCGTCAGCAGTCGTATTTCGGTTACTTCTATGCACGCCGTGCGCGCCGCATCCTGCCGCCCTACGTGCTGCTGATGGTGGTGTCGTCGCTTCTGTTCGGTCTCGGCTGGGCAGAGCACTGGCAGTGGTACGCGTTCTTCGCGACCAATATCGGCGACGCGCTCAATCAGAGCGGTCACGACAGCCTGAATGTGCTGTGGTCGCTCGCCGTCGAAGAGCAGTTCTACATTGTCTGGCCGTTCGTGATCCTGCTCGTGCCCGAGCGTGTGCTCGGCTACGTGGCGGCCGCGTTGATCCTGCTGGTGCCCGTGCTGCGCGCGGTGGCCACGCCCTGGTTCGATTCGTTCTGGCCGATCTATTACCTCACGCCGTTCCGCATGGACCTGCTCGCGGCCGGCGCGCTGCTGGCGGTTGCCGTACGGCGTGACCGAAATGCGCTCGAGCCTTACAAAGGCGTCGCGGTGCTGGGATTGATCGCGGCGCTGGCCATCCTCGCGTGGCTGCATCTGCACTTTCCGCGCTTTCGCGCGGCCAATACGCCGCTCTCGAACGCCGGGCTCTACAGCGTTTCGCTGGTGCTTTGTACTTCGGTCGTGGTCATCGCCCTGCAGAGCAAGGGCATCGTCAAACGGCTGTTGTGCAATCCCGTGCTGGTCTATATCGGCACCATCAGCTACACGATTTATCTGATTCACCTGAGCGTGCTGTATGCGTTGTGGCCGCTGCATTTGAACCGATTCGTCACCGCCGCGCTCGCGCTCGCGATCACGCTCGTCTACGCCAGCATCACGTGGTTCGCGTTCGAGAAGCGCCTGATTTTCGGCTCGGCGGGCAAGGCACCAGCGCATGCGCCGACGCAGGCCGCCAACGGCGGTGGCGTCAGCACGGCGCCGCAAGCGCCGCAAAGCCGCGCATGAAGCGCATGAGGCGCCGCGCATGGCTCGCTGCAAGCGTATGCGCCGCTGCATCGCTGCTCGCATCCGCCGCGTTCGGCGCGGCGCCGGACCCGCGAACGCAAGTGCTGATCGAGGCCTACGGCGATTCGACGACGCTCGGCATTACCTGCAGCGAAGGTCAATGCGGCCCGCAGGCGCAAAACGCGGTGACGTATCTGCAGGACGAACTGCAGGCGCACCACGGCGAGCGGGTGCACGTGACGAACTACGGCGTGGGCAACACGATGGCGACGCAACTGCGCGACGGCACGGGCAATCGCCGCGCCGGGCCGACGGCGGGTTTGCCGTGGCAGGAACGGCTCGCCGCTTCGTCCGCGCAGATCGTGCTGATCAATTACGGCATTAACGAAGTGATGCAGAACCAGACGCCCGAGCAGTTCTACACGGCCGAAACGGCGCTCGTAAAAACCGCTCGCGCACTCGGCAAGCAGCCGGTTCTGCAGACCGCGAACCCGATGCCCGACAACCGCCTCAACGCGCGGCTCGCGACGATGGTCGCGATGACGCGCCGCGTGGCCGCCGAACAGCAGGTGCCGCTCGTCGACCAGTTCGCCTACATCAGCAATTTGCCGGACTGGAAGACGCTGATGTCCGACGGTGCGCATCCCAAGCCGGGTCTGTACCAGCTTAAGGCCGAACAGGATTTTCAGGTCGTCGAACCGTTGGTGCGGCGGCTGTTGGAAGGCACGCCCTGAAGCGCTTTTTCTCTCTCTTTTAACAATCACGAAGGCAAGCTATGAGCCAACCACGCAAAGCGATCATCACCGGCGTATCCGGACAGGACGGCGCCTATCTGACCAAACTGCTGCTCGACAAGGGCTATATCGTGACCGGCACCTACCGGCGCACGAGCTCCGTCAATTTCTGGCGCATGCGTGAGCTCGGCGTGATCGATCATCCGAATCTGCGTCTGGTCGAACACGACCTGACCGACCTCGGTTCGACGCTGCGCCTGCTCGAAGGCGCGCAGGCCGACGAGTTGTACAACCTCGCCGCGCAGAGCTTCGTGGGCGTTTCGTTCGACCAGCCGGTGACCACCGCTGAAGTGACCGGCATCGGCGCGCTGAATCTGCTCGAAGGCATCCGCATTCTGAATCCGAAGACGCGCTACTACCAGGCGTCGACGTCGGAAATGTTCGGCCTCGTGCAGGCCGTCCCGCAACGCGAGGACACGCCCTTCTATCCGCGCAGCCCGTATGGCGTCGCCAAGCTGTTCGCGCATTGGTCGACCATCAATTATCGCGAGTCGTATGGTCTGTTTGCGAGCAGCGGGATTCTGTTCAATCACGAATCGCCGCTACGTGGCCGCGAATTCGTTACCCGCAAGATCACCGACACGGTGGCCAAGATCAAGCTCGGCAAGCAGGACGTGCTCGAACTCGGCAACCTGAGCGCCAAGCGCGACTGGGGCTTCGCGCTCGAATACGTGGAAGGCATGTGGCGCATGCTGCAAGCCGATGAGCCGGACACCTTCGTGCTCGCCACCGGCCGCACCGAAACGGTCCGCGATTTCGTGCGCATGGCGTTTGCGGCAGCGGGCTATCAGCTCGAATGGTCGGGTAAGGAAGAGCGCGAATCCGGCATCGATGTCGCCACCGGCAAGACGTTGGTGCGCGTGAATCCGAAGTTTTATCGTCCGGCCGAAGTGGACCTGCTGATCGGCTGCGCGGACAAGGCTCACGAAAAACTCGGTTGGAAACCGGAAACCACGCTGGAGCAGTTGTGCCACATGATGGTTCATGCGGATCTGGGGCGCAACGAGCATCACGAGACGTTTTAATTCGCGATGAGCGCGTGCGGCCACCGAAACGGCCGCGCGTTAAACCGCGCTCCTGATTTTCAGCGCAATAAAACGCGGGCCCGATCTTTTTATCGGGCCCGCGTTTTTGTTGTGCGTTCTGCCTCGACGTCAGTGCACCCCACCCGCCGCAATCGCCTCGCCATACACCGACGCCACCCGCTTCGCGATCACCGAGTTATCGAAGTTCTCACGCGCATAGCGGCGGCATGCCTCGGCATCCGGTAATTTCAGCGTGCCGTTGAGCGCGCCTGCGAGCCCATCGGCGATGGCCTTCGCGCCCGTCTCCGGCAGCACCAGATTCGGCGACAAACCCGCCACCGCTTCCGGCAAACCACCCACCGGCGTCACGAGCACCGGCGTACCGGAAGCCAGCGATTCGACCGTGATCAGACCGAAGCCCTCGAGCGCCACCGTCGGCACCACGCTGATATTCGCCGCGCGATACAGCGCCGCCAGATGCTGATCGGGCACGAACCCAAGCAGCTTCACGTTGTCCTCCAAACCCGCCTCGGTGATGCGCGCCTGCAATTCGCCTTCGAGCCGCCCCTTGCCCGCGATCAGCAGCAGCACATCCGGCGCCGTACGCTTGAGCAGTTTCACCGCGTCGATCAGATCTTCGAGACCCATGCGGCGCACCAGCCGCCGCACGGCCAGCACGATCGGCCGGTCCTGCGGCAATTGCAGCTTCAGACGCGCCTCGGCGGGCGTGATCGGCAGATTGAACTGCTCGACATCGACGCAACCCGGCACCACGCGCACACGGTCCGGCGCAATGCGATAGCGCGAAGTCAGAATCTTGCCGAACGCTTCCGACAACACGATCAGCCGCGACGAGCGCGCATAGACCGATTGCTCGAGATAGCGCTTGGCGCGCTGGCCGAGCGAGTCGGCGCCTTCCACATGACTTTCGTCGGCCCACGGCCCCTGAAAGTGTGAAACCTGCGGAATGCCGCGCGTCACGTCGAGACCCGGAAAGGTATAGAGCGCGAAGTGCGAGGAGATCACGTCGGGACGCGACGTGCTGATTTCCTGACGCAGCGCGCGGCGCGCGGCCATGAGCCGCAGCGGCAGCGATTGCGCGGCGGAGCCGAAGCCGTTGATGGCGCCGCCGGTGTCGGCCGCCACTTTGGGCGAGCCGGCCACCACGCCGCGCACCGCGACGCCCGCGCCCGGCAGCGCGCCGACCAGCGAGTAGTACATGCGGTCGAGGCCGCCCGCGCGCTCGGGGAACCAGTGCATCCCGATCTGCAGCGATTTGATAGAGCTCGTCGTCATGGTTGTGACCCCTGTGCGTTTTGAGAGTTGTGATAGTCGAGCGATGAATGCATCGGGCGAGCGAGTGAAACCCGCAACGTCATTCCGCGCTTTTCTGGCCGGCCAGCGTGTTCAACGTGAGCGCGTCGGTCTTGGCGACCGCTGCCGCTTCCGCCTCGCTGCGTCGGCGATCTTTCTGCTGTCCCGCGAGTTGGCGATACAGCGCGATGTATTGCTCGGCCATGCGCGCCCAGCCGAAGCCGGTCGCGAGTTCGTTGGCGGCGACGCCCATCGCGCGGCGCGCCACGTGATTGTCGGCAAGCCTCGCAACCGCGCTGGCCAGCGCCTTGGGATCGTCCGGATCATCGAGCACGATGCCGCATTCCGGCGTGATGATTTCAGCGCCGCCCGCGGTGCGCGCCGTGACCACCGGCAGGCCCGCCGCCATCGCTTCGAGCAGCGACAGGCTCATCGCTTCATAGCGCGACGGAAACACGAAAGCATCGACCGAATGCATCAGCACCGGCATCTCTTTCACGAGACCGAGAAAATGCACGCGATGCGCAATACCGAGCGCCTTCGCTTCTTCCGGATATGGACTGCCCGGCAGAAAGCCGGCCACCGCGATCTGCACGTGCTCGGGCAAATGTTTGAGCGCGGCGAGCACGGTGCCGAGATTCTTGCGCGGCGTGCGCAGATCGCCGACGAACAGCAGCAAAAACGCGTCCTTCGGTAAGCCGAATTTTTCGCGGTCGCCGGTGGCCGCGGCGAAGCCTTGCGTATCCACACCGTTGTAGATCACGTCGACACGGTTATCGGACGTGAGGCCGATCGCGCGGATTTCGTCGGCGACCTTTTGCGACACCGCCGTGATCACCTTCGAGCGCCGGTAAGCCCAGCGTTCGAGCAGCGCATTGCAGCGCGTATAGACGGATTGATACGCGGACCACACGCCCTTGGTCAGCCCGAACGGGTAGTACTTGCTGCCGAACCAGCCGCTATGCACAAAGTGCGAGGTGTTGACGTCGGCGGGCATCCACGTGATGAAGCCGTTCACGTGCAGCACGTCGTATTCGCGGCGATGCGCGCGCAGCCACAGCGCGCTCTTGAACGCGAACACCTGCTGCCGCAGCAGATTGGTCGGCCACCAGCGGCCGATTTTGATCGGCGCCCAGCGGACGTTCGGATGCGCAAGCAGATCCGGCGCGACGTGCGAGGCGATCAGCGTGACGCCGATGTTCTCATCGAGCGCCGCGCGCGCGATCTCGTGGTTGACGCGCCCCTGGCCGTCGTTATGGCGCACGACGTGCGTGACAATGGCGACTCTCAATCAGTGCCTCCGTGGAAAGATAGCGTGTGATTTGACATACGTGCGCGGTTGATCTTTTCGTAATGCACCGCGGAAAGAATCGAAAAAACACTCATAAAAAGCAGCAGCCCGCCCGTGCCGACCAGCGAATTGGTGAACACCAGCATCGCGAAGGTCGCGAGACTCAGGCTCATGCAGGCGGACACGAACTTGTCGTTGCGCAGCTTGAACGACGCGAGCACCGCGCGCGTCACCAGCCAGATGATCCCGGACATGTAGAGCAGCGTGCCGGGCCAGCCAAGCACGAATGGAATGTTCATTACGCCGCTATCGAAGTTGCCGTACTGGCCGAGCTGGCCGCCGTCGTTCGAGAGCTTGGTGGAGGTGCCGGTGGCGCCCATGCCTTCACCGGAGACATCGGTAAAGGCAGTTTTGGCGAAGGTCGCGTAGAACTCGTTACGCGCGGCGTAGCTCTGGTCGTCGTTCAGGTTGACGATGGTGGTCAGGCGCGCCTGCATCCGCTCGGCCACCGGACCGACCGCCAGCAGCGGCACGCATAGCCCAGCCAACAGCACGGCGCTCGCGACAATGCGCACCCGCACCTTGTTGTTCGATTTGACGAGTTGAATCAAAAGCGCGATGACCCAGCCGCCCCACGTCGAACGCACGAGGCTCAGCGCAAACGCGAAGAAGCCGAGCGCCGCGGCGATCCAGCGCACCCGGTGCGTGGCCGCCATGACGAACACCATCGCGCCCATCATCGCGAACGCGAACGGTCCCGACGAGTTCATCGTACTGAACACGCGCACGCCCATCGGCACGGGGTCGCCTTGCGAATTCATCTGCGAGCCGAGCATCCACAGCGCGTCCCATTGCGGCATGATGAAGAACTGCACGAGGCCGTAGCCGCCCATTACAAGCATGCCCCAGATAAACGTATTGACGATGGTGTCGCGGTACTTCGGATACTGGCGCGTGTGCGCCATGATGTGAAAGCCGATCAGAATCGGATACAGCCAGTTCGCGAGGTCGTAGGTGGCCGCGAGCGGCCCGCTCGACATCACGCCGACGAGGAACGCATAGATGAGCCCGAGCAGGACCAGCAGCACCGGCAGGCCGCGCCGCTGCGCGAGCAGTTTGTAGTAGCGCAGCAGCGACAGGCCGCTGATCATCGTCACCGCGAGCGGCGCGACCTGGATCAGGCTGGTGGGCGTGAACGAGCCCTTGGACCAGTCGGCCAGACGCCGCACCTCCGGGCTGAGGAACCACAGCCACCACATGAAGCCGATGTAGCGCGCCGGACTCTTGAAGTAGAGCCACAGGCCCGTCAGGATCGCGAGCACGGGAAACGCGAGCGTGAGCACCGTGCCCTGATGCGCGCCGATCAGCAGCGTCGTGACGAACCACAGCAAAGCCTCCGGCAGCCATTCCTTGCGGCTGCTGGACGGTGCCCGTGCGGTGCCGTTCGCGCTAGCGGCGCTTCGCGTCAGCGTCGACATCGTTCAGAGACCTCCGCGCGACTGGCGCGCCGGCCGCCGCTCGGACTCGGACACGCCTGCCGCCGTCGCCATGCCGGCCGCCGAGCGCGTGCGCGCCGCGGCCCGCGCGCGCAGCATCTCCTGGGTGATCCGCACGTGCTGCATGGCGTAGTGCTGCGTGGTCAGATCGCGCGACAGCAGACCGGCAGCGGCCGCCTGCGCCTGGCGCAGCGCGTCCAGCGGCGCGGCGGCGAGTTGATCGACCGCTTCACGCAGCGCTTGCGGATTGAACGGCGGAATATAGAACGCCTCGCCGGCCGGAAAATAGTCCTGCAAGGCGCCGACGTTCGTGACCACCATCGGCTTTCCGACCGCTGCGGCTTCGAGCATCACGGTGATGCCCGAGGCGTGCGAATTCGGCCGTAAGGGCACGACGATCACGTCGGCCCAGTCGTACAGTTCGTGCTGCTTCTTGATGCCGGAGAACAGCGCGATCTCCACGTTCGGCGCGCGCAGCGACGTCGGAATCCGGCGCCGGGTCGCAAGTTTCACGGTGTAGCGCGCGTCGTTACCGAACGCCTTGATCAGCGTCTCCCAATCGCGGTCGCGGTCGTTGCCGATCGCGGCAATGCGGATCGGCGTGTGCGGGGTCCATTCGGCCGGCGTCTTGACCGGGAAGTCGTGCGTGTTCAGGCCGTACAGCAGCGGCTTGGCATCGCGAGCGAAATAGCGCTGGCACAGTTCGGCGTTTTCGCTCGCGAGCGTGGTGAGCTGATCGGCGCGCGCCATCAGCTTGCGATACAGCCAGCTGCGCAGAATGCCGTAAGAAGGCCATTTATCGAGCAGCCACACGCTTTGCGCTAGCAGCAAGGGGGATGCATCAGCGCCAGCCTTGCGGCCGCTCAGCAGCAGCATAAGGGCTGCCGATAGCCATTCCTGCTCGGTATGCGTCCAGATCACGTCCGAGCGCAGCATCTCGGCGCGGTTGCGCCACGTATGGATGAAGTCGAACCCGAGCGCCGCCTTCAACGCGCGGCGCAGCAAGCGCACGGGCTTGCTCTCGCGGGCATCCTGCGAATAGGTGAGTTTGAACGCATCGGATTCCGCGTGGTGATAGCCGTACAGACAACCGATGTTGTCGCCCGGTCGGTAAAAGCGCGGGTCGGCGCCGTAAAACAGATGAACGTGAACTTTCGTACTCATGCAGGCACTCCGCTCTGCCGGTGGAAAGGGGCATCGGCGGCCCGGACGCGGGCCATGCGCCGATGCGCGAACGTGCGCGACGTGGAGGATGCGACCAAGCCGGCGATCACGCGGCGCGTGAGAGCGCGCGACGCGCCTCGTGTGCACCGCTGCGCACAGCGCGCCAACGCGTGAGCTTCAGGCCCGCCTGCTTCGAGAGCAGCGCGAGCGCCGCGTGCGTGAGGCCCGGATAGACCCGCGTGCCGACCAGCGTCCACCACCACCATGCGGTTTCGCGATGCAGCGGCGGCAACTGGTCGCGCAGGATCAGATGGAAATTGAAGGCGGCGTTGCGCAAGGCGGCCATGGTTTGCGCGTCGCGGCGGTCGTCGTCGAAACGTTCGGCGGGGAAATGATCGACCGCCACGCGCGGGTCGTACATCAGCTTCCAGCCGGCGTTCTTCACGGCGAGGCTGAACGCCATGTCGTTGTGGACCTGAGCGCCGGCGCCGCGCAAGCGCGCGTCGAAGCGGATGGTGCGCACCGCCTCGCGGCGGTAGCTCATATTCGCGCCCTTTAGAATGTCGACTTCGCGCGCGCCGCCCACACCCAGGTGATGATTGCCGATGATCTTGCCGTGCGCCGTGACCTTGCCCACCAGCGGCCGCTCGCCGTCCAGCACGCGGCCTTTTTCGTGCACCCAGTCGCGTCCGCCGAGCGCGCCCAGGCGCGCGTCGCCCTCGAATGCGGCCGCGATGCGTTCGACCCAGTCGACGTGCGGCGCGGCGTCGTCGTCGGTGATGGCGATCACGTCGCCGCGCGCGGCGTCCAGACCGCGATTGAGCGCCGCGACCTGGCCGGGCACGTCGACGATCGCCAGCGCGAGCGGCAACGCGCCCGTCACAGACGGATCGCGCAGGCACGCGTGGGTCGCTTCGTCGTCGGCGCGCGCCACCACCACCACTTCGTCAGGCCGCCGCGACTGCCGTTGCAGCGCCGCGAGGCAGCGCGCCAGATCGGCCGGGCGGCGGTAAGTCGGAACCAGTACCGTCACTTTCATCGTGATGTCCTTTGTTATCGTCGTTGCGCGAGATTTGCCATGCATCCGCAAACCCGCCGCCTCAGGTGCTCAGGTATTCCTGCACCGCCGCGTAGCCACGGTCGTAGCCGCCGCGCGAGCGCGCCGGCATGCCGTTGAAAATGCCGCCCTGCACGTGCACGCCGGCCGCGCGCAGACGCTTCAACGCGTCGTTGATCTCGCCCTCGCTGTGCATGCCCGAGCGCATCACGAAGAAGGTCGAGCCGGCATACGCGCCGATGATCGACGCATCGGTCACGGCCAGCACCGGCGGCGTGTCGATCATGATCACGTCGTAGCGCTTGGCGAGGCCTTCGAGGTACTGCGGCAGACGCGGCGACATCAGCAGTTCCGACGGATTCGGCGGACGGCGGCCGCACGAGATGAAGCTCAGGCCGTCGACCTGCGAGCTGCGGATCGCTTCTTCCAGCGAAATCTGGCCGCTCAACAATTCGGACAGGCCGTTATCCGGCGCACCGCCCAGATAGCGTTCGAGCACGCCGCGGCGCATGTCGCCGTCGATCATCAGCACGCGCTTGCCGGAGTTCGCGAGCAGCACCGCGAGGTTGACCGTGAGAAAGCTTTTGCCGACGCCCGCCATCGGACCCGTCAGCATGACAATGCGGTTCTTCGCATCCATCAGCGTGAACTGCATGGACGTGCGCAGACTGCGCAGGCTTTCGACCGTGACGTCCTTCGGCCGCGCGTTCGCGAGCACCGAGCGTAGACGTTCGCCGCCGCGCTGGAAGCCGGCTTCGAGCACGCCCTGTTCGGCGGAGAGCGGCACGAGGCCGAACACCGGCAAATGGAAGGCACGCTCGATGTGATCCGGGTCGTCGATGCCCTTGAACATATTGCGGCGCAGGAACACGAAGCCCGTGCCCGCGATCAGCCCGAGAATCACCGCCGCCGACAGAATCAGCGCCTTCTTCGGCTTGACCGGCACGCCCGGGCGCAGCGCGGCGTCGACGATATGCACGTTGCCGCCGGTGCCTGCCTTCTGCACCGACAGTTCCTGCACGCGGTTGAGCAGCAGCACGTAGATGTCTTCGGCCACCTTCGCGTCGCGCTGCAACTGCACGGCCTTCACTTCGGTGGCCGGCAGATCGCGGAAGCGGTCCGCGTATTTGGTGCGCTGCGCCTGCAATTCGGCCATCTGCGCACGCGCGGCGACGAGCATCGGATGGTCGTCGCCGTAACGCTCGGTGAGCTGCGCCATCTGCAGACGAAGGCCTGCGATCTGCTGCTCGTACTGCACGCTGCCTTCGAGGTACACCTTGGCCTCGTCGCTCGCGTTGATCGAGCCGGACTGGCGCTGATACGCGGTCAGCGCGGCCTCGGCGCGTTCCAGATCGGACTTCAGGCGCGGCTCCTCGCTCTTGAGGAAGTCGAGCATCTTGCTGGCGTCGGCCTGCTTGTTCAGCACGTGCTGGCGCACATACGACTCCGCCAGCGCGTTGGCGACGAGCGCGGCATGTTCGGGGCTCTTGTCTTCCAGCGAGATCTGGATCACGCCGGTCTGCTTGCCCTGCTCCTGCACCGTGATGGCCGACTGGAACGCGGAGATCGCGTCGAGGTCGTTGGCGCGCATCACCGTGAATTCCTCGCCCGGTCGGGCCACCAGCTTGTCGACCGTGATGGTCACGCCGCCGCCCTGCTCCTGCTGCCCGACCTGGCCGTGCAGCAGCAGCGAGCCGTTCGCGGCGTACAGGTTGTAGTGCTGGTCGTCGATCGCCTTCATGGTGAGCTTCTGACCTTCCAGCGCGGGGATCACGTCGATCGAATCGACGTCGGCCTCTTCACCGCCCCATGCATACGACGACAAACCGAGCCACGGACGCGCGGGTTGCCCCGGCGTGGCCATGCGCGCGGCGATGCTGCCGAGCAGAGGGAAGGTTTTCGGCGTGACGCTGAAGTTCAGCTTCAGTTGCTGCACGACCGGGCCGACCACGCCGCGGCTCTTGATGATTTCGATCTCGGCGTCGGTCGGCAACGAGGTCGAGCCGGTGGTGATCGCCGCGCCGGTCTGCGTCTGCGTGAGCGCCTGCGACGTGTTGTCCGATTGCTCGACCCGCACATGCGCGTCGGCCGAATAGATCGGCTTGGCGAGAAAACAATAAGCGCCGGCGATCCCGACGATCACCGCGGCGATGGCGATGAGCCACCAGATGTCATCGAGGATCACCTGCACCAGTTGTCCGAGGACGACGTCCTCTTCTTCGGTCTTGATCGGACCGGCCATGTGTGGAGAGATTTGGTTGCTCACGATTCGCTTCCCGTATCGGTTACAGCGGTATTTGCTTCGGTCCGGCGCCACCGTCCATTACGGACGGCGCGGCGCGGGGCCTGACGACGGCTCAGACTGCGGTTACGACGATCAACGCGTCAGCTGTTTCAGGTAGAACAAGGTCTGCACGCTCGGCAACACCTGCTGCAACACACGGTTGAAGGTGGTCGACGCGGCGGTGCCCACATACACGACATCCAGCGGCTGCAACTGGAACTGCGAGGACAGCATGATGGCGTCCGGCTGCGTCATGTCGAGGCGGTACACGTCCGGCGTGGTCGGGTGATCCTTCATGCCGCGCATCACGAAGATCTGGCGCGGATTGGCGTCGGTGTCGAGAATGCCGCCGCCTTGCGTGAGCGCATCGGCGATCGTCATGCGGCCTTTGATGATCGGCAGCTGGATCGGTGTCTTCACTTCACCCATCACGAACACACGGCTATCGGTGCGGTCCGGCACGTTGATTACGTCGCCGTTTTGCAGCATCACGTTTTGCGTGGTGTCGCCGCGATCGAGCATGCGGTCGGCGTCGAGCACGTAGAGTTTGTTGTTGCGCGTGAGACGCACGCGCTGAATATCGGCGTCGGCATTCGTGCCGCCCGAGCGCGTGATCGCGTCGACCAGCGTGAGCGGCACGTCGCTCATCGCGAGCGGGCCCGGCGTCTTCACTTCGCCGGTCACCTGCACCTTCTGGCCGCGATACGAGAGCACGCGCACGTCGACTTGCGGATTGCGGATATAGCGCACGAGGCCGGTGCTCAACTGATCGCGCACCTCGCCGACAGTCTTGCCGGCGGCCTTGATGCGGCCGACAAACGGGAAAAAGATCGTGCCGTCGGCAGCGATGGTCTGGCCGTACGGATCGGCCTGGCCCGGCAGCGCGGCCGTGTACGGCTGCTGCAAGGCGCCGCCGATCGACTGCGTGGTGTTGCCGCCCGCCGACAGCGTGCTGCCCTGCGGCGTGGTCAATTCAGGGTGATCCCACACGGTGATGCCGAGAATGTCCTGCGGCGCGAGGCGGTACACGTACTGCGACGGGTCGCTCAGGTTCGAGGGCGGCAGCACCTGCGTCTTCGCGGCGGCGGCTTGCGCCTGCGCGGTCACGACGGCGGCATCGATCACATGGACCGGATAGGTTTCGGCGGCCTGGCTGTCGTGCCGGCCGTCGTCTTTCAGACGGGACGTATCGAGGTAATTGCCAGGTGCGGTGGCGCAGGCCGACAGAAAGGACGTCAGCAAAAGCGTGGCGGCGAGCTTCGAACTGAGATTCGTGGACTTGCCGTTCGCGAATGAGTGTGCAGCGAGTTTTTTCATCAGCATATTTTCTTCAGCCATCCCATGACCAGATGTTCGATGAGCACGAGACTCTCCCTATAAGCGGTTTCCGCACCACCGTGCGGATCGGCGACGTCAGAATCCGCTTCCCACTTGCCGAGCGGATAGACCTTGCCGCGTGAAGCCGGATCGAGCGCTTCGACGTCGCTCACCTGCGCTCGCTCGGTGACCAGCACGAGATCGGCGTTGCGCACGAGTTGCCGGTCGAGCCGCCGCGAGTAGTGGATGCCGGGGGCCACGCCCTGCTCGGCGAGCAGGCGTTGCATGACCGGGTCCATGGCGTGGCCGTTCATCGCCCGCAAGCCCGCCGAATGAAACGCGATCGGCGCCGCCTGCGAACGCGGCGCCGCGCGTTGCCGGGCCTTGAACAGCATTTCGGCAGCGGGCGAACGGCAGACGTTTGCATGGCAGACGATCAGAACGTTGGCGAACATGGCGGGCTCCGTGATGAAGGCTTAGCGGTACGTTAGCGACGGATCAGCGGCCGGCTTCGGCCGCGTCTGCCGTTTGCACTTGCTCGTGCGGCAAGGCACTCGTGCCGACCTTGGCCGGCGCGATGCGCAGCGCGTGCTGCCGGCCGATCGCGTGATACTCGATACCGAGTTCGAGCAGCGCGTCCGGTTCGTACAGGTTGCGGCCGTCGAAAATCAGCGGCGTCTTCAGAATGCGTTTGAGCGAATCGAAGTCCGGGCTCTTGAACACCTTCCACTCGGTGAGGATCACCAGCGCGTCGGCGCCGACAGCCGCGTCCATCTCTTCCTTCACGAACTCGAGGCGCGCGAGTTGCTGCGGCACGTCTTTCAGATCCAGCGCGAACACGCGCTTCGATTCGTCGATCGCGACCGGGTCGTACGCTTTCACGCGCGCGCCGCGGCGCAGCAGTTCGGCGATCAGCGGACGGCTCGGCGCTTCGCGCATGTCGTCGGTGTTCGGCTTGAACGCGAGGCCCCACACGCCGAAGGTGCGGTCCGACAGGTCTTCGCCCAGACGCGAGACGATCTTGTGCGCGAGCACTTTCTTCTGCGTGTCGTTGACGGCTTCGACCGCTTCGAGAATGCGCAAATTCGCCTTGAAATCAGCGGCTGTGCGGATCAGCGCCTGCACGTCTTTCGGAAAACACGAGCCGCCGTAGCCGCAACCGGCGTACAGGAAGTCGTAGCCGATACGCGGATCGGAGCCGATGCCGCGGCGTACGGCCTCGATATCGGCGCCGACGCGATCAGCCAGATTCGCGAGTTCGTTCATGTACGAAATGCGCGTGGCGAGCATGGCGTTGGCCGCGTACTTGGTGAATTCGGCCGAGCGCACGTCCATGTACAGTGTGCGTTCGCGATTGCGGTTGAACGGCGCGTACAGGCGCTTCATCAGGTCGCGCGCTCTTTCGCCGGGCACGTCCTCATCGCAACCAAGCACGATGCGATCGGGGCGCGTGAAGTCTTCCACCGCCGCGCCTTCTTTCAGGAACTCGGGATTCGACACCACCGAGAACATATGCGCGGCGTTGCGATCGGCGAGTTCGGCGGCGATCACTTCGCGCACGCGCGAGGCGGTGCCGACCGGCACCGTCGATTTGTCGACGATCACCTTGAAGCCCGTCATATGGCGGCCGATATTGCGCGCGGCGGCGAGCACGTATTGCAGGTCGGCGGAACCGTCTTCGTCGGACGGCGTGCCGACCGCGATGAACTGGATATCGCCGTGCGCGACGGCGGCTTCGACGTCGGTCGAGAACTTCAGGCGGCCGGCCTTGCGATTGCGCGCGATGATTTCCTGCAGACCCGGTTCATGGATCGGCACGCCGCCGTTGTTGAGCACGTCGATCTTGCGCTGATCGACGTCGAGACAGAACACATCGTGGCCGATGTCGGCCAGACAAGCGCCCGTCACGAGGCCTACGTAGCCACTACCGATGATCGTCAGGTTCATGTATTACACCTCGGAAAATGGAAACCAGAAAAATAGTCACATGACGCGTGACCGAAGCCCGCAAGAAAACGCCGGGCCGCCCCAAGTTTTCTTGCACCCCCTCGGGGGCTGGCGCGAAGCGACAGGTGGGGGCCGTCAATAGGCGTTGCTGCCCACGAAGCCTTTCCACAGCGTCAGCACGACGATCTTGATGTCGAGCCAGAAGGTCCAGTGCTGCATGTAGTACAGATCGAGCTTGACACGGCCCATCATCTTTTCGATGCGGTCGGTTTCGCCGCGATAGCCGTTGATCTGCGCCCACCCGGTGATGCCCGGCTTGATCCGGTAGCGGTGCATGTAGCCCTTCACCAGATCCTTGTAGATGTCGTCGTGTTCGAGCGCGTGCGGACGCGGACCGACCACCGACATCTCGCCGCGCAGCACGTTGATGAACTGCGGCAGTTCGTCGAGACTGGTGCGCCGCAGGAACGCGCCGACCGCCGTGATGCGCGGATCGCGCCGTGTGGCCTGGGTGATCTTGCCGTGCTCTTCCTTGTGCATCTTCATCGAGCGGAACTTGTAGATCTCGAACTGATGGCCGTCGATGCCCTTGCGCTTTTGCCGGAAAAATACGGGTCCCGGCGAGTTGATCTTCACCGCGGCGGCGATCACCAGCATCACCGGCGCGAGCGCGGTCAACGCGGCGAGCGCGAACAGACGGTCGAACACACGCTTGGGCAGCACGCGCAGATCGGTGATCGGCGAGGCGGCCAGGTTGATCGCCGGCACGCCGAGCAGATCGACCATCGGCTGATTGAACAGCGTCAGGCTGCGCACGTCCGGAATGAAGCGGATGTTCACGAAGTCGTTGCGCAGATCCATCACGAAGCGATGGATCGCTTTTTCCTTCGAGATCGGCAGCGCCAGCCACAGTTCGCGGATCGCGCGCTGGCGCACGAGCTGCAGCATGCGCTGATAGTCGCGCTCGACCGGCACGCCTTCGATCACCTCGCCCGCGTCCGGGTCTTCATAGTGATTGATCGTGCTGTCTTCGTCGAACACCACGACCGGCGAGAAGCCCGCGTCAGGACGGCTGCGCATCTGCTGGATCAGAAAGCGCCCATACGGCGCGCCGCCGACGATCGCCACCGCGCGCTGATTGAAGCCTTCGCGGCGCAGTCCGCGCAGAATCGAATAGACGATCACCTTGGTGACGATCAGCAGCACGATGGTGGCCACGGCCCAATAGACGAGCCACAGCCGCGACAGGCTGTCCGAGCGGTGCAGGCTGAAACTGATCAGCACGCCGGTGACTTCCACCAGCAGCCAGCCGCCCGCCACGCGGCACAGCAGGTCGTAGAGCGGCTTGCCGCGCCACGACTGATAGATCCCGAGCGCCGGGAAAAACACCACCACCAGCAGGCAATCGAACGCGAGCGAGACGCTTTGCATATCGTCCAGCCACACGACTTTCCCGCTGTGCACGGCCGCCGCAATGGCGGCGCCGAGCGCGACCATGGCGATGTCGATGATTCTCGATAGAACGCTCAGCATGCGCTGCCCCTCAGTTCGTCAGTCAAGTGCCATCCGTTGGTTGGTTGAAATGCAGTACGGCGACGGGACGCGCAACGCCGGTAATCGCGTCATGCAATTCCATGCGCGACGCGTAACTGTTTGAACCGGTGCTAATTGCCCTTCTGTTTCCCACTCGAAAAAAACTGCCTGAACAGCCGATTGGGAAATCTGTGTCGGAATGAGTGAATACCCTTGTTCAGGTATAGATAAAGCGATATTAAAATTCCCACTGCAAGACCGCAAAATATCTCAAATTGTATCGGTCAATGTTTCGGCATTTTTTCTGAATTTTGTTCGGCAATTGTTACCGAATTTGGCGTTTTAGCGGCGTCTTTCAAGCCTTGATGTCAGCCGGTCTCGTACTTTCAGAGCGTTTTCCTACGTAGCTTACGCGCCGTCTTCCTCTATCATTCTGACGCATGGACAGCGATAAAAAAATGGTCCGTGATTTTTTTCGGGTAATTTTTCTTTTTAAAAAATTATCCGGACATTTTTTCTTCACGAAATTGAGAATTTGATTAGGCGTTTTATATAGTTTCTATTTAACGCGCTTTTATTGATTCCTGAGTTCGTGATAAAACTCGACGCATTCACCCAGCCTCGAGGAGTCCATCATGACAGCTCCGGTTACGGCAACGCCCGCCGACACCCGGTCCACGCAAGTCAAGTCCCTGAACGTCAAGCTCAAGGTTCATCCCGTGATTCTGGCGGGCGGTTCCGGCACGCGGTTGTGGCCGATGTCGCGCGAACAGCATCCGAAACAGTTGATCGGCCTGCTAGGCGACGATTCGCTGCTGCAATCCACCACGCGCCGTCTCGAGGGACTCGAGGCCGGCTATCCGCTCACCGAGCAACTCGTCGTGGTGGCCAATGAAGAACAGCGCTTCACCACTGCCGAGCAATTGCGCACGAGCGGCAAGCCGACCCGGCTGATTCTCGAACCCGCCGGCCGCGATACGGCGCCGGCACTTACGGTGGCCGCCCTCTCGGTCGCCGCGCAGGACGAAGACGGCATCATGGTCGTGATGCCCGCCGATCACGCGGTCACCGACATCGACGGATTTCACGCGGCCGTGGCCGCCGGCGTGCAGCACGCGGCGGCCGGCCATATCGTGACCATGGGCATTGTGCCGACGCGCGCGGAAACCGGCTACGGCTACATTCGCATCGGCGCGGCGCTTGGCACGACTAATCACACGCAAGAGGCCGACGCGGAAGTGACCGGCAAGGTCGGCGCGCACAAGCTCGATCGCTTCGTCGAGAAGCCGCATCTGGAACTCGCGCAGCGTTACATCGACTCGAAGGAGTACTGGTGGAATAGCGGCATCTTCATCATGCGCGCGTCGACCTGGCTGAAGGCAATCCGCCATTTCCAGCCCGCCATATACGAAGCCTGCGATGCGGCCTTCGCGGGCGGCAAGGCGGACGGCGACTTCTTCCGTCTGCAACGCGACGCGTTCAGCGCCTCGCCGTCGAATTCGATCGACTATGCGGTGATGGAACAGCTCGGCAACGATCAAAGCGCGGCCTCGGGCGTGGTCGTGCCGTTGCAGGCAGGCTGGTCCGACGTGGGTTCGTGGGACGCGATCTGGGATATCTCGGACAAGGACGCCGATCAGAACGTGGGACGCGGACGCGTGATGTTCGAAGGCGCGGCCTCGACCTTCGCCCATTCGGAAGGACGCCTGATTGCCTGCGTGGGTACGCAGGATCTCGTAGTGGTGGAAACGGCCGACGCCATTCTGGTCGCCGACAAGTCGCGCGTGCAGGACGTCAAGAAGATCGTGGGCCGGATTCGCAACGACGGCGGGCTGGAAGCGGCCAACCATCGCAAGGTTCATCGTCCGTGGGGCAACTACGATTCCGTCGACACCGGCGAGCGCTTCCAGGTCAAACGGATCGTGGTGAAACCGGGTGCGCGGCTCTCGCTGCAAATGCATCATCACCGCGCCGAACATTGGATCGTCGTGCGCGGCACGGCGCTCGTCACGCGTGGTGAAGAGCGCTTTATCGTCTCCGAAAACGAATCGGCTTATATTCCGCTGGGTGTCACCCACCGCCTCGAAAACCCGGGCAAGATGCCGCTCGAAATGATCGAGGTCCAGTCCGGTTCGTATCTCGGCGAAGACGATATCGTGCGCTTCGACGATACCTACGGACGCCAGTAACGCGCGTGGACGAGGGGCGTCGGTGAACGGCGTCCTTCAGATAACACCAGTGAATCGCAGCGAATGCCACAACGAATGAAGCGGGAACCTGCGGCGGTTGCTCCTACCGGCCGCGGGGAACTGCCGTGCTAGCCGCCGCGCTCACCCCGCGTGGGAGATGAGTTCTGTGTACGACGGATAACGATCTGATGCACTACTGCTTTCGGTCGCTGCGGCCGGTTCGCCGGGATAGCGGCGCAACGGACCACGGAACGCGTTGAGCGGTCCATGCAACGGTGCGCCATGATTGGCAGCGACCGGCTCAGGCACATGGC
Organism: Paraburkholderia phytofirmans PsJN; assembly: GCF_000020125.1. NCBI lineage: Bacteria > Pseudomonadati > Pseudomonadota > Betaproteobacteria > Burkholderiales > Burkholderiaceae > Paraburkholderia > Paraburkholderia phytofirmans. Next base: position 2,198,199 of record NC_010681.1, on the reverse strand, counting down.
GCAAGGCAGGCAACGGACGTGCTGCGACGGGCGCCGGATTCGCTGAGACGTGAGCCGGTGCTTGAGCCGCAGCCGAGGCTTGCTCTGCCGCCGCCAGCGTGAGGCATTCGCGCTCGATCCATTGCCGCGCCCAGTCGAGCGCGTATTGCTCCGCCGCTTCGGCTTGCGCAAAGCGCGGGCCGACGAGACCGGAACGCTCGACGCGTTTGCCATCCTTCATGATTTCCGCCCACGCCCGATACATGGCGTTCGGCACCTGCTCGGCCGCGACGTAGATCACGTAGCCGCGCCGGTCGGCGATTTCCGTGCCGCGTGGCGCGAGGCTCATCGACAGCGGGCTGCGCCGATCGTCGGGCGCGGATGTTCCGCGCGCCGACGCGATGGCGGAGTTCAAACCATGCATGGCGGCACCGACCGCGCGCGCTTCGTCCGGACGCGGCAGGCCGGCTCGCACGACGTGCCGTGCGGGCGCTGCGGCGGGTGCGGCGGGTGCACGAGACACCGGCGGCACATGCGTGACGCCGGACAACTGACGCGTGATGTCGGCAATCGGATCAGCCGAGCGCCAGCTGCCTTGGCTGCTCGACGCGCTGCCAGGCGCTTGCCATGACTCGGGGCTTCTCCAGGAGACGCCACGCAGATGCTCGTCGCGCACGCTGGGAGTTTCCGCTACCGGTGCCGCAGGTTTGGCCGCGACGGGCGGCGCCGGTTGGGGGACGTACGCAAAGGTGCGCCCGGTTTGCGATAACAGCCGAACCATCTCGAGCAGCGTGCCGTTCAATTGCCACTCTTCAAAACGGCGCCGGCAAGTCGGACCCGACGGATAACGCCCCGGCAGTTTCGACCAGGGTTCACCGGTTGTCAGGATCCACAGGACGGCATTCGCCACGATGCGCGGTTCGGCGCGTGGCCGGCCGCGTCGGTTTAGACGGACGGCCGGCTCATCTGAAACAAGCGCTGCCAGCAGCGCCCATTCGTCATTGCTTAGCTCATCGAAAAACATTGGGTTTTCTCCACGCAGCCTGGCCAGGCCGCGGCTTTGGACTGCCACGGATTCAACTTTCACGACCCGTGTGCAGGCCTCGGTTGCACAAATATGTTTTGTACGTTTTGTTGTCTGGTCAATACCGCCCCGACTTAGTGCGGTTCGTCCCTATTGCGAAGCACAAAACGTGGTCTCACTCGTGCATGGGAGAATTTGTGCACGAAGCATACCATCCCCAGGGTTTGCGTGAATATGAATGAGACAAGTGTTACGGATGGAAACAATCTTGTCCTTTTTGCTGCGTCATTGCTCGCAATGCCGTCATAAAAGTCGCGTCGCTTCCGGTAGAAATACGGCGCTATTGCATCGCACAACATGCAGGCATCACGGTGAATAACGTTTATGAATCCGTTGTCCGTCCCGCAGGAGATTTCAATGCATTTCGGTTCGACTCTTGCCGATCGACCAAAGAGCCGGAAGCAGCGTTGATCAATTCATGTGCAACGCATCAACGCGTAGGAAATTGCGAGGTGTGAGCGGCGCAGCGCCACCGATTGAACCATCGATTTTGTCACTCGCGCCTCTGCCGATCTAACCGATAGACCAAGGCGTTCAACGCACCGGTTTCGCCGCGCCCTCGCCCACCACCGTCGTCCATTCACGCACGCGCCAGCGTGTCACGAGGCCGGCGAGGACGTATGGATCGGCCTTGGCAAAGGCTTCGGCGGCAGCGGCAGAGTCGCCTTGAAAGAGCAGTACGGCCGTGTCCGTGGGCTCGGCCAGCGCGCCGGCCAGCAACAACTCGCCGCGCTCGGTGGCCGCCCACGCCAGTTTCAGATGCGCATCGCGATACGCTGCGCGCCGTTCGAGATAGTCGGACACCAGGTCGTACATCAACAGATAGTGCATAACGAGCCTCCCCGGCCGGTGTTGAGAGCGACTAGCCGCGCAATCGGCGACGTGCATTCTGGTCAATATTACCCATATGTTGGGTAGCGGAATTTCCTGCCTAATTACAATTCAATTGCATGTGCAGCAATGCGAAAAGCATGCTTGAATCTTTAACTGATCTCATGGAATTGTTTAGTGCTAATTTCTTTGAATTCGTCTCATGAATTTAATCTGGAATGCATAACATAATTCCATAATCGCGCCATTCGCATTTCACACTCCAATCCGCCCTTAGTCCCCGTCGCGTAAGGGAAAACCAGCGTCGGCGCCTGTCAACCGGATTGCGGTTTTAGCCGTTCTGGCAGACAGCATTTGCCATAATGGGCATGCCGAGGGTCCTGGATACCGTTGACGCCCGCGCGCATGAACGACCAAAAACGTTTTCACCACCGATGGAGTGTCACATGAAAATCCAATCCGCTATTGCTACGCTGGTTCTGGGTGCTGTCCTCGTTTCTTCGCCGGTGTTCGCACAGAACAGCCAGCAAACCAAAATGGCCGACTGTAACAAGCAGGCCGGCGACAAGAAGGGCGACGAGCGCAAAGCGTTCATGAAGACCTGCCTGTCCGCGAAACCGGCCGCCGCTGCGCCGATGAGCCAGCAGGACAAGATGAAGGCGTGCAACACGCAAGCCACCGGCAAGAAGGGTGATGACCGCAAGGCGTTCATGAAGAGCTGCCTGTCGTCCGCACCGGCTAATTAAACACGACGAATCGGCGTCGCGCGACAAGCGCGGCGCCTGCGCGCGTTCGACTCGAACACTGCGGTGCTGCTGTCCTGCGCTCGCTCTGCGCATGCGCGCCCCTTCCTGCGCAGCCCATCCGCCCGAACCCGCCATTTTTCTTCTATGATGGCTGCGGAGACGGCCCACCCCCATACAACATTAGACGGGCCGCCATCTTGTCGTTGGTGCTGCAGAGCATCCATCGGAGGCAAGGATGGTATCGAAGCATAAAAACCGCTGGTTGAGGCGGTGGCTGGTCGTCATCATTTTCTGGGCGGTGCCCGTGGCGATCGTGGCGGTAAGCGAGATCCGGGAGGAAATGGCGTACAACGCCGTCGACCTCGACCGTGCGCTGACCAGCTGGAATTTCACCGACGCGCAACGCGCCGCCGGTGCCCCTGCGCGCTGCCATGGCAAGCCCGACGAAGCGCAAGCCGCGGGCTGTCCGGCCGATGTGCTGGCCGCCAACGCGCCGCGTCAGCAGGACGCCCGCAATGAATACAGCGTGCGCCGCTCCACTCTGATGGCTTATTTGTGGCACGCGTTTGTCGGCTACTGGATCGTGCCGGCCGTGGCGCTGTTTCTGATCGGCGTACTGATCGGCATGGTGCGCCGCGTGCTGCGCCGCCCGCCCGCGGTGAAGAGTCCGGCGAACCACGGTTGAGCGCGCGCCCGGATCGAGACGGCCACATCTTGAGCTGATCGAAGGGCCGATTAACGTGCCGAATTCCGGGCCAATCTGCGGCGTCACCGCAACACTTTCAAAACGATTTCAAGGTTGATCCGGGCAGCGGCAAATCGGTAAAAATGAATGCTTGAATCGCTCGCCGTCTTGTTCCCATTGGCTTGGGCGAAACCCGGCGCGATTCGCCCGAAGCCATTCAAACGCGCGCTTTGCGCAGCCTCAAGGTGTACCCCGGGGTGTTCCCCGGCGCCGGTCAAAATTACGGCACCGTGCCTTACGATTTGCCCGAAACCCCCGCTGCACAAGGCTTTTCGCCTGACGAGGAAGTGCGCCTTTTGTGCTTGCGTGTGATATAACTCAAAGGCAACCTGGCTAATCAGATGAGGTTGCGCCCCGGAACCATGACGGAGAAAAACGATGCAAAGACGAAACTTCATGCTGAAGACTACCGCTGCGCTCGCTTTCGGAGGCCTTGCACTTGCCGGTTGCACGACCAATAAGAGCAACCCCGATACCCCCGCCACCGACTCGGCCAAACGCCAGTCGATCGACGCTAGCGTCGACGGCACCATGTCGCGGCTCTTTACGACCGTGAAGGGTTCGCGTGAGCTGGTCTCGAAGGCGCGCGGCGTCCTCGTGTTCCCATCGGTGCTGCAGGTGGGCTTCGTCGTCGGCGGACAGTATGGCGAAGGTTCGCTGCGCGTAGGCGGCGGCACGGTCGGTTACTACAGCACGATTTCCGGTTCGTTCGGCCTGCAGGCGGGTGCGCAGTCGAAGGCGATCATCTTCCTGTTCATGACGCAGGACGCACTGGACAAATTCCGCAATACCGACGGCTGGTCGGCGGGCGGCGACGCGTCCGTCGCGCTGATCAAGATGGGCGCCAACGGCGTGATCGACACCACCACGGCCACCGCTCCGGTCGAAGTGATCGTGCTCACGAACGCCGGTTTGATGGCCGACGTATCGCTGCAAGGCACCAAGGTTTCGCGCCTGAAGATCTAACCAGGCGCACTGCCGATGGCCGGTCTGCGAGGTGTGCGTCCGATCCGCCGGGTTCCGTAAGCAGCGGTGGCCGGATCAGACGCAATTCTGCGCAGCCTGCCTTTGCAAGGTCAGCAACGTGGCATGCGCCGCGTCGGTGAGCTTTTGTGGGCCGCAATCGCGGGCGCGGTCCAGCACCGCCGCCCGCCGCCCGTCGCCCGTTCAGCAGCCCAAATCGTCCCGAGTGGTACGCCAGCAAAAAGCGGCAATGCGCATCGCGCATCGCCGCTCTTTTTTTACTCTGCCGCTCGAGTCGAATCGCTTCGGCTCAGCTTCCCGACGTATCGATCACCTTGAAGCGCGAACGCTTCTGCGCGCGAATCACCATCTGATACGCATCCACATACTGCTGCGCCATGCGATGCGACGTGAAGCGCTCTTCGAAACGTTGCCGCACGCCCGCGCGCGGCATCTTGTGCAGGCGATTGACCGCCGCCACCGCGCCGATTTCGTCTTCGACGATAAAACCCGTCACGCCGTCTTCCAGCACTTCCGGCACCGAGCCGCGGTTGAACGCGATCACCGGCGTGCCACATGCCATCGCTTCGATCATGACGAGCCCGAACGGCTCCGGCCAGTCGATTGGAAATAGCAGCGCGTGCGCGCCGGACAGGAATTCGGCCTTCTGGTGATCTGCGATCTCGCCGATGAACTCCACGTGGGGCAAATCCAGCAACGGCCGAATGTCACGCTCGAAGTACTCGCGATCGGCGGCATCCACTTTGGCGGCGATGCGAATCTGCATGCCGCAGCGGCCCGCAATCCGGATCGCGGTATCAACACGTTTTTCCGGCGAAATCCGGCCGAGAAACGCGAGGTACTTCTGTTCGACGGGCTGCGGCGTGTAAAGCTGCTCCGGCAAGCCGTGATAGACGGTGGTCAGCCACTTGGCCTGCGGCAGCGGATGCCGCTGCGAATTCGAAATCGAAATCACCGGCGCGGTGTTGAACGTGTCAAATACCGGCTGCTGCTCGGGCAAATCGAGCCGCCCGTGCATGGTCGTGACGAACGGCGTGTCCTGGCGCTTGAACACCGAGAACGAGTAGTAGTCGAGGTGAAAATGCAGAACGTCGAAATTCTCGGCCTGGCGGCGCACCAGTTCCATCAGCAGCATATGGGGCGCCACGCGGTCGCGAATGCCCGGATCGAGACGCAGCGCGCGCGGCCAGACGGCTTCGAGCTTGGCGCTCGTAACGGAGTCGCCGCTCGCGAACAGCGTCACGTCGTGGCCGAGATCGACCAGCGCTTCGGTGATGTACGACACGACGCGCTCCGTGCCGCCGTATAGCTTTGGCGGCACCGATTCGGTCAATGGGGCGATCTGCGCAATCTTCATATTTTGTCTCCGTGAGCTGACGGCTTGCGCCGCGAGGCGGTGCGCGTCAGCGGCGCTGAGTATGACAGCGCCAATACCTCCGATCAATGCAACGGCCCGAGCCGGCCGCATGCACCACCGGCATCGAAGCATTATTCACTACAGGACGACAAAAAGCCCTTGGTCTTGCATTTCCTCGGCGCTGTTACATTCAGCTTACATACGGCCCGGCGCGTGAACGGCGGCTCATGCTCATCGCGAAGGCCATTTCCACGGCGGCAGATCGCGATCGTCGGCATCGGTCATGCGGGTCGCGCCGAACTGCTTCTCCAGCACGATCGACTGGCTCGCCTCTTCGCGCTCGAGCGCCGCGATCAGACGCGCGGCGTGCGACACCACCAGCACCTGCGAATGCGCCGCAGCTTGCGCGATCAGGCGCGCGAGCGCCGGCAGCAGATCCGGATGCAGACTCGTCTCCGGCTCGTTCAGCACCAGCAAGCCGGGCGGACGCGGCGTCAGCAAGGCGGCGACCAGCAGCAGATAGCGCAAGGTGCCGTCCGACAACTCCGCGCCTTTCAGCGGACGCAGCAGGCCGTGCTGCTGCATCGTCACTTCGAAGCGGCCGTCCTGGGTCGCGACGTCGAGGCGCGAACCTGGAAAGGCGTCGTCGATGGCGGCATCGAGCGCGGCCGGATCGCCGATCTCGCGGATGGTTTGCAGCGCCGCGGCGAGATCCGCGCCGTCGTTCGCGAGCACGGGCGTGTGCGTGCCGATCTGCGGCAGACGCGCGGGCGCGTCGGCGTCGGTGCAGAAATGGTCGTAGAAGCGCCAGGAGCGGATCTGCTCGCGCACCGTGATCATCTCGGGCGCGGTGCGTGGGTCAGAGAACTCCGTCATCATGCTGTCGAAGCTGGCGACGGGTTGCGGAATGGTTTGCCAGTCGCCGCGCTCGTCGCGCGTGCGCAGCGCCGGGCCGTGGCGATCGACCAGCAAGGCCGACGGCCGCAGCACGGGGCCGCTCCAGATGCATTCGCGCTTGATGGTCGGATCGAGCGGAAAGCGCGTGGCGTGATTCACGAGCGGCAAACCGAGATCGATCGCGTAGCCGAATTGAGCGCCGGAAAAACCGAGCCGCAGGCTGACCGGCTCTTTGCGGCGCAGCGGTTCCACCGCGAACTCGCCCGCCAGCACGGCCCGCGAAAAGCGCTCAGGGCCGGCCCATAGCGTCGACGGCAATCCGCCCTCGCGCGCGAGCGAGGTAATCAACCCGCCGCGCGCCGTTTCGGCCAGGAGGCGCAGCGAGCGATACACGCTCGATTTGCCGCTGCCGTTCGGACCTGTGATCACGTTCAGCCTGCCGAGCGGCACGATCAACTCGCGCACCGAGCGATAGCCGGCAATGGCCAAAGTGGTCAGCATGCGCGGGCCTGACATTCGAGCGCGCATGCGCGCGCGTTCCGCAACTCTGCCGCGCGTCTACACACGCTCACGCCGCCGCCCCCGAAGTCGGACAGGTACTGGTCGACACGCCCCATCACTTATGCCCGCCGCCCTTGCCCGGTTTCTGCGCCGGCACGCTGCGCAAATCGCGCAGGAAGGTATCGCGCCACACACCGAGATCGTTTTCGCGCAGCGCCGCCATGTTGATCTCGTGACGCCGCTGGCGCGCGTCGAGCGGCATTTGCAGCGCGCGCTGCAACGCTTCGCACATGCCGATCGCATCGTGTGGATTGACCAGCAGCGCGCCGGTCAGCTCCGCCGCCGCGCCCGCGAAAATCGACAGCACCAGCACGCCAGGGTCCTCGGGGTTCTGCGCGGCGACATATTCTTTCGCGACCAGATTCATGCCGTCGTGCAACGGCGTGACGAAACCGATCTGCGATTCGCGAAACAGCGACATCAGCTTCCAGCGGTCGTACTGCTGGTTCAGATAACGGATCGGCGTGTAGTCGAGCCCCGAGTAGCGGCCGTTGATGCGCCCTGCTTCGTACTCCAGATCCTGGCGAATTTTCTGATAGGTAGCGACGTCCGAGCGGGTCGGCGGCGCGATCTGCACCAGCGTGACGTTGCCGCGCCATTCCGGCGAGCGCTCCAGCAGATGTTCGAACGCGCGGAACCGTTCGACGAGACCCTTCGAGTAATCGAGCCGGTCGACGCTCATGATCAGCTTGCGCCCTTCCAGGCTCTGCTTCAGGTCGAGCACGTGCTGACGGCTTTCGTAGCGCTTTGCCTGCTCGGCGATTTCGTCGGGGAACACGCCGATCCGGTAGACGCCCGTACGCAGCTTGCGGCCGAATGCTTCGACCACGCCGTCCGCGCCCACCGTGCCGCGCGCGTGGCGCGTAACGTAGTCCTTGAAGGCGAGTTCGTCGGTGGCGGTCTGGAAGCCCAGCAGGTCGTAGCACGACAGCGACTTCACCAGCTCTTCATGCGGCGGAATGTTGAGCAGGATCTGCGGCGCGGGAAACGGAATGTGCAGGAAGAAGCCGATGCGGTTCGTGATGCCCTCGTTGCGCAGCGCCTCGGCGAACGGGATCAGATGGTAGTCGTGAATCCAGATCACGTCGTCGGGTTCGAGCAGCTTGATCAGCTTGTGCGCGAGCCATGCGTTGACGCGCCGGTAGCCCGCGTATTCCTCGCGCTCGTAGCGTGCGAGGTCGTTGCGGTAGTGGAACACCGGCCACAGCGTCGCGTTCGAAAAGCCGCGATAGTACTGGTCGTAATCCTTGCGCGTCAGACCGACGGTCGCAAAGGTCACCGCGCCGTCCTGCTCCAGCGTCGGGCCTGCGTTGGCGACGGTCTCGCTGACCACGTCGCCGCTCCAGCCGAACCACACGCCCCCGGCATCCTTCAGCGCGCCGAATACGCCGACCGCGAGGCCGCCGGCTGAGCCCTTGGTTTCCGTCGGCGTTGCGACGCGATTCGACACGACGATCAGTCGGCCCATATTGCATGTCCTCCATGGTTCGCGCGGCGCGCCCGGTGCTTTCGCAGATGTTCGAAGTGTCTCGCGCCTGGTTGCGCGGCGAGAACCCAAACCGCTCGAAGCACGCGATGCCGCGCCGGATTCGTGAGTGAGTGGACGGTTCGACCGTTTTGGTGCCCGATCAGTTGCATTTATCAACGCCGGGACCTTAAAGTATGCCGCTTTCAGCCGTCAAACTTTTTCCTTCGCCTGCCCCGGCACGCCTACCGCCGGCTGCCGTCCGGCGCGTGTCGCCACCGGATCGGCCTCAGTGTGCGCGGCGGTGCTGCCGGCCGGCGTCTGCGTGCTGCGCGGCACCCAGTCGAGCGGCTCGCCCTTACCGGTTTCCAGTTCCGCCGACACTTCCGCACGCGCCCGCGGCAAGTACTGCGGATAGTGCTGCTGAATGAAGTCGAGCAGACCTTCGCGCACGCGGCAACGCAAATCCCAGTTCAGGCCTGAGTCGAGCGAACTGACGAGCGCGCGCAATTGCATGGAGCGCTCGGTGCCGTCCGTGACCTGCAGCACCTGCACGCGCCGGTCCCACTCGGGCGCGTCCTCGACGATGCGCGCGAGTTCCTCCCGCAACGGCGCGAGCGGCATTCGGTAGTCGACGTAGAGAAACACCGTGCCGATGATCTGCGAACTGCTGCGAGTCCAGTTGGAAAACGGGTTTTCGATGAACCATTGCAGCGGCACGATCAGCCGCCGCTGATCCCACAGACGCACCGACACATACGTGCCGGTGATTTCCTCGATACGCCCCCACTCGCCCTGGATCACGACGACGTCGTCGAGACGGATCGGTTGCGACAGCGCGATCTGCAAGCCGGCGATCAGATTGCCGAGCACCGGCCGCGCCGCGATACCCGCGACCAACCCCGCCACGCCCGCCGACGCCAGCAGGCTCGCACCGATCTGCCGGACGCTCGGAAATGTCATCAACGCGCCGCCCACGCCGACGATCACGATCACGAACATCACCGAACGGGCCAGCACGCGCGCCTGCGTATGAATGCGGCGCGCCTGCAGGTTATCGGCGGTGTCGAGCGGATGGGCCTGAATGATCGCTTCGCCGATCGCCGCCGCCGAGCGCACCGAGAGCCACGTAATTCCGCCGATCAGCGTGATCGCCGCAGCGTCGCGCAGCGGCGTGATGAAGGTCAGCGTGTCCGGCGCTTCCCACCAGACCGCCTCCAGCGCGAGGATCACGAGCACGAACAGCGACGGCTTGTCGATATAGCGCAACACGACGCTCGTCAGCGGGTAAGGCCGCGCGAGCCGCGTCACGATGCGCGCGCCGATCTGATGGATGCCCACGGCCAGCATCATCGCGATGACCGAGACGATCAATGCGCCGGGCCACGTATGCAGCGGCGCTTCGGCCATGCGGCTGAGGTCGTCGAGAGTTGGCATGAAAGGGCTTTTCCTCCTCGGCTTGGGTGGGAGCAGAACCCGCGCGGAACGGGTGCGGAACCGGCGAGCCTCGAACGTGGCCGCGGTGTTGCATGACACGGCGCGCCGGACGGCGGCGCTGACGAAGCATCCGCCGTTGCAGCGGGCGTAAGCCGCGTGACTGCGCGCCGTCGCGGACCGCCTACAGACATCTTAGGTCGTTCGTCAGCGCGATCCTGGAAAGGTCCCAGGGCCGGCCGCTTCTGCAAACGGATGGCCATGGGTTGTACCGGTTTCAGGCGGACTTCGAAGCAGCCCGAAGCGGGGTTCCGGTCGCTGAAATCCCAAACACGGGCCGCAGGCTGAAATGCCAGACGCGCCCGCCGCAGGGCGCGCGGGACATCAGCCGTGATTCAATTCAAATTCAACTACCGCTCTTGCAGGGGAATGCTTTGCCGAGTCCCAGCGAGATCGCCGTGCTGGCGTTGTAGCCCGCAACGTTCGGATTCTCGGCAATATACTTGCGCACCGCGTCGGTCAATTGCGCCGAGCGCGCGTCCTGCGGCAAGCAGAAGTACTGGCCGACGCGCGGACCGGTCGTGCCGCCGATCGCGTCGATGGTATTGAAGATGCCGTCAGCGGCGCCTTCGATATAAGCGGCGCACGCGCTACGCGACGCCACGTCCGTCTTGGTGCACAGCTTGTTGAGGTCGCCTCCCGTAAACGCGGCTGCCGATAGCGGTACGGCAAGCGCGCTGGCGAAAATCAAAGCCCGCAGCATGGTGTTCCTTTCCAGGGTCGTTTATCAGGCGGTCTGTCGCCGCGTCCGAACGGCACGCCCAGGCGGCGCGCCAAAGTTGTCATTCTGCACTGTTTTGCGAACCGCAAGCGTGCGCGGCCCCGCTATCTTCAGGCACTTTTTACTGCGATGCCGGGCGGCGGCCGTTGCGCCGGTATTTTTGCGCTTTGGCGGAAATACGGTAGTGCTTTGCGGGCGGGCACATGCGCTCGGCTAGCGGGTTGTCTGTAGCGACGCCCGAGGGCCGACAGGCAGGGCTGGTCCGCGCACGAAGCGCTAGCAAGCAGCGCGCAGAAATTCTGGCCCGCGGCCGGCACGCCTCCGCCCTTCAACCCGCCAACTCACTCCGCCACTCGTATCACTTCGGTTGCATCTGTTGCAGGCGCGCGGTCAGCCCTTCGACCACGTCCGGCTCCTTGTAGGTCTTGGCAAAATCGAGCGCCGTCATGCCGATCTGGTTCTTCACCGTCAGATCCGCCCCGTTGTCGAGCAGCAGCTTTACCGTCGATACGTGGCCGCCGCGCGCGGCCATCATCAGCGGCGTGGTGCCGTTCGGCGATCCTGCGTCGACGTAGGCCGAATGGTCGAGCAGCACCTTCACGATATCGTCATGCCCGTTCGCGGCCGCGTAGTGCAGCGGCGCCCAGCCCTTCTTGTTGACCTCGGCGTCTTTCGCGATCAGCAGATTGACGAAGTCAAGGTCGCCGTTCAGCGCGGCCATCATCATCGCGTTCTCGCCGGCTTTGTCCTGAATCTCGATGTTGGTCTTCGGATTGGCGACCAGCGCGGCGCCGACCTTGTCCGATTTCTCGCGCGCGGCCAGCACCAGCAGCGGAATGCCCTGGTTGTCCACGCTATTCGGGTCCATGCCCTTGGCGAGCAGCTTGTTGACGCCGTCGACGTCGTCGAACTTGACCGACTTGATCAGCGAATCGATCGGCGCAGCCTGAGCCGGCGACACCATCAACGAAGTCAGCGCGGCACAAGCCAGCGCGGCCGCGAACGCGACGCGCGCGGCGCCACGCCGTGCCGAAGCCAGCGCGCCACGCGCGGTGAAAGTGTCTTGTTTCTCAGCAAACGACATCGAAATTTCTCTCATATTTAACTTTAGGAAACGTCCCTATCCTTTTGATAATTATCGGCTTTACGTCTCACACGCCGGCCGGCGCGGGGATCTTGAAAAGCCGGAAGAAGTTCTGCGTGGTTGCGGCGGCCAGCGCCGTTTCCGGCATCTCGCGTTGCTGCGCGATGAACCGTCCGACATAACTCACGTACGCAGGTTCATTCGGCTTGCCGCGATATGGCACCGGCGCGAGGTACGGCGAGTCGGTTTCGATCAGCAAACGCTCGAGCGGCACGCGGCGCGCGACGTCCTGCACGTCGGTGGCGCTCTTGAACGTGACGATGCCCGACAGCGAGATATAGAAATTCTGCGCGAGCGCCTGTTCGGCGACAGCCCACGGCTCCGTGAAGCAATGCATTACGCCGCCCGGCTCGCCCGCGCGCTCCTCGGCCATGATGCGCAGCGTATCTTCCGAAGACGAGCGCGTATGAATGATCAGCGGCTTGCCCGTGGCATGCGCCGCGCGAATATGCGTGCGAAAACGTTCGCGCTGCCATTCCATGTCGGCGATCGTGCGGCCTTCCAGGCGGTAGTAGTCGAGTCCCGTCTCGCCGATCGCGACCACCTTCGGATGCGCGGCCAGTTCGACCAGTTCGGCGACGCTCGGCTCGCGCATGTCCTCGTGATCCGGATGCACGCCGACCGACGCGTACACGTTCTCGTACCGGTTGGCGATATCCAGCACCGACGGCAGCGTTTCCAGATCGACGGACACGCACAGCGCGTGCGTGACCGAATGGCTGCGCATATTCTCGAGCACCTGCGGCAGGCGGTCGGCGAGTCCTTCGAAGTTGATATGGCAGTGCGAGTCGACAAACATGGTGATGTCCTGCGTAGGAAGTGCTCGAAGTGAATCAGGCGGCGGCTGCTGCGGAGTCCAGGCGTTTGCCGAGAATCACCAGATCGCGCTCCACGCCGTCCAGCACGGCCACGCGCGGCAACGAGCCCCACGTGTCGAAACCGAAGCCGCGGAACAGGCGCAAGCTCGCCTCATTGTGGCCGAAGATAAAGCCGAGCACGGAGTCGATGCCGAGCGCCGGCGCTGCCGCCAGCGAAGCCGCGAGCAATTGCTTGCCAAGGCCGCGGCCGCGCGCGCTTTCGTCGAGATAGATGCTGACTTCGGCGGTGCGCTGATAAGCGGGACGGCCGTAGAAGTCCGAAAAACTCAGCCAAGCGATCACGCGGCCGGGCTGCTCCGTAGCTTCCACCACCCACAGCGGCCGCTTTTGCGGACCATGCGCATGAAACCAGCCCATCCGGCTTTCGACGCTGACCGGATCGAGATCGGCCGTGACTTGCCGCGACGGCACAGTCGAGTTGTAGATGGCGACGATCGCGGGCAGATCGTCGAGCGTGGCATCGCGGTAGGAAAGGCTCATGGTGCGTTGAACGTTAGAGGGAAGGCAGATACGGGAAGAAATACGGACGGGCGCCGGCCGCCTGGTGCGGTAAAGCGCCGCAAAGCGCGCCGCCCTGCTGGGGTGTCTCGCGGACAAGCACTAGGCGAACAACTCGCGGTACCCGATAAACAGTTCCTCGAACACCAGCCGAGCATTCAGCGGATGGTTCTCGACGGCGCGCTGGCGCGTCACGATGCGCGTGAAGCGAGCGAACGCGCTGGCATCGGCCTGCGACGCGCAGCGCGTCAACGCCGCCGACGCCTGTGGAAAATACCGCGGCGCGCCTGCCGTGCGCTGCGCCAGCAAATCGTACATCCAGCGTTGCAGCCAGCCTAGCACCAGCGGCACGGGCAGCTTCTGCAGCGCCTCGCCGCACGCGAAAGCATCGCAATCGGGGCCGGCGGCAAGTTGCTTGAGCGTCCAGTCGCGCAGCGCGCGGTTCTCGTCGCTGGCAAGCGCGAGTGCGGTGAGCGGCGCACCGCCTGCTTCGGCGAGCAGCGCGGGCGCCTCGGCCACGCCTTGCGCGGCGAGCCATTTCGTCGCCACCTCGGGCGCGGGCATGGTCATCGGCCATTGGCGGCAGCGGCTGATGATGGTGGGCAGCAGGCGGTCGATGCGCGCCGACACCATCAGGAACACGACGCCCGCCGGCGGTTCTTCGAGCGTCTTCAGGAGCGCATTGGCCGCGGCGATGTTCAGCCCTTCCGCCGGATACAGCACGACCACACGCGCGCCGCCGCGGTGCGAACCCACACCGACGAAGTCGAGCAAGCCGCGAATCTGTTCGATCTTGATTTCCTTGCTGGGCGCGCGGGTCTTTTTGCCTTCGTCGGCGTCGGCCTTGTCGGCTTTTTCGTCCGCGCCGCTGTTCAGGCCGGCTTCGGCGGCCAGTGCCTCGGGCACGACGATGCGGTAATCCGGATGATTGCCCTGCGCGAACCAGTTGCAGGCCACGCACGCGCCGCACGGCTCGCCGTTGGGCTGCTGCGCCTCGCACAGCAGGCCTTGCGCGAGATGCTGCGCGAAGCGCAGCTTGCCGATGCCGGCCTGTCCATGCAGCAACAGAGCGTGCGGCCAGTGGCCGCGCAGCTGCTGCAGGCGGTTCCAGTCATCGGCTTGCCACGGATAAATCATTGTTTCTCTTTTAAATCAATTTGTTGCAGGAATTTCATGAGGCGTAACATGAACTCTGCACAGCGTTATAAGACAAGGTTATATTTTTTTAAATTCAAAGAATTGCGATCAATTCCTCAAGTTTTCTCTGAATCTGCACAATGCTCTGCGCGGAGTCAATGATAGCGAACCGGTACGGCGCTTCTTCGGCGCGGCGCAGATATTCGGCGCGCGTGCGGTTGAAAAACGCCACCGACTCGCTCTCGAAGCGATCCGGATCGCGCGCCGCGCTGCGCCGTTCGTTGGCAATCTCGGGCGCGAGGTCGAACAGCACCGTCAGATCCGGCTGAAAACCGCCCTGCACCCAGCGCTCCAGCGTTTCCAGCTTGTCGCGTGGCAGACCGCGGCCACCGCCCTGATAGGCGAAAGTCGCGTCGGTGAAACGGTCCGACAGCACCCAGTCGCCGCGTGCGAGCGCCGGCTCGATCACTTCGGCCAGGTGCTGGCGGCGCAGCGCGAACATCAGCAGCGCCTCGGTTTCGAGGTCCATTTTCTGATGCAGTACGATCTCGCGGATCTGCTCGCCGAGCGGCGTGCCGCCGGGTTCGCGCGTCATCACGACCGAGCGGCCGGTGCTCGCGACTTTCTGTTCGAGGCGCTCCCGAAACCAGCTGAGATGGGTGGTCTTGCCCGCCCCGTCGATGCCCTCAAACGTAATGAATTTGCCCCGCGCCATCATTGCCCTCGAATGTATTTGTCCACGGCCTTGTTGTGATCGCCGAGGGTGTCGGAAAAGATACTGCTGCCGTCGCCGCGCGACACGAAGTACAGCGCGGTGGTTTGCGCCGGATTCAGCGCCGCTTGCAGCGACGCCACGCCGGGCAGCGAAATGGGCGTCGGCGGCAGGCCCATCCGGGTGTAGGTATTGTAGGGAGTGTCGGTCTGCAGGTCTTTTTTCCTGATATGGCCTGCGTAGCTGTCGCCCATGCCGTAGATCACGGTCGGGTCGGTTTGCAGCGGCATGCCCACGCGCAGACGGTTCGCGAACACCGCAGCGACCATTGGCCGGTCGGACTTCTTGCCGGTTTCCTTTTCGATGATCGACGCCATGGTCAGCGCGTCGTACGGCGTCTTGTACGGCAGGTTCGGCGCGCGCGCGGTCCACGCTTCGTCCAGACGCAGGCGCATCAGGCGGTAAGCGCGGCGGTACACGTCGAGATCGCTGGTGTTCTTGTCGAACAGATACGTATCCGGGAAAAACAATCCTTCACCATTGCCGATCGACGCCTCCGGAGCATTGATCGCGTTCATCAAATCCATATCGCTCATGCCGATCGTGTCGTGCTTGAGCGCCGGATTGGCGTCCAACTCGGCGCGCATGCGCTTGAAGGTCCAGCCTTCGATGATCGTCGCCACGTATTCGTTGACGTCGCCGCGCGCGATTTTCTGCAGCACCTCGTACGGCGTCACGCCCGTCTTGAATTCGTAGTTGCCCGATTTCAGCTCGCTTTGCAGCCCCAATAGCCGCGTCATGATGACGAACAGTTCGGGCTCGACCGGCACGCCGCCGCGATTGAGCTGCAGCGTAACGCTGCGCAAGCTGCTGTGCGGCTTGACGGTGACATCGAGTTGCGCCGGGTTCAGGTCAAGCGGGCTGTTAGCCCAGTGATACCCACCGGCAATGGCGGCTGCGGCCAGCACAACGACGATTGCGCCGGCGACGAAACATTTTCTGAAAAGGGTCATGCGGAACGTGGCAGGATTGGACTGCATATAATACTTGTTTGCCTTAGCTAAAGTCAGAATTGACTGTTCTCGGAATCCATGAACATACCGCTCGCTACCGCTTCAGGCACTTCCTCAGGCAACGCCGTCACGGCCGCTGCCGCCACGCCCGCCGTTCTGCCCACGCTGCCGCGCCCTTCCGCCGATGAATTCGACGCCGTCATTCACCACGGCGCGTACATGCCGCTCACGCAGTTCGGCGTGATCGACGCCACCGGCGACGACGCAGCGAGCTTCCTGCACGGCCAGTTGACCAACGACACCCAGCATCTCGACGCAGCCAACGCGCGCCTCGCCGGCTACTGCTCGGCCAAGGGGCGTCTGCTCGCGTCGTTCCTGACGTGGCGCAGCGGCGACACGATCCGCCTGCTGGCATCGAAAGACGTACAGGCTGCCGTGCAGAAGCGGCTCTCCATGTTCGTGCTGCGCGCCAAGGCCAAGCTTGTGGATGCGAGCGGCGAACTGGCCGTGATCGGTCTCGCCGGCGACGTGCGCAAGGCGCTCTCGGGCGTGTTCGACGCGCTGCCGGACGGCGTGCACGTGAAAGTGGACGGCGCGGCAGGCTCGCTGATTCGCGTGCCGGACGCGCTTGGGCACCTGCGTTTTCTGTGGATCGGCCCGAAAGCACAGGTCGAGTCGCTGCTGCCCTTGCTCGAGGAAAAACTCAAACGCGTCTCGCCGGCCGTGTGGGATTGGCTCGACATTCGCGCAGGCGAGCCGCGCATCACCCAGCCGGTGGTCGAGCAATTCGTGCCGCAAATGGTCAATTTCGACGTGCTCGGCGCGGTGAATTTCCGCAAAGGCTGCTATCCCGGCCAGGAAGTGGTAGCGCGCAGCCAGTATCGCGGCACGATCAAGCGGCGCACCTCGCTCGCCAACGTGGCGGGCGAACTCGACACGGTGCACGCCGGCGCGGAACTGTTCCATTCGGACGATCCGGGCCAGCCGTGCGGCATGGTCGTGAACGCGGCGTCGGCGCCGGACGGCGGCGTCGATGTGCTGGTCGAGATCAAGCTCGCGGCGCTGGAAAACGGTTCGGTGCACCTGGGCGCGGCGGAAGGCCCGGCGCTGCGGTTTCTGCCGTTGCCCTACGGGCTGCCGACCGAAGTCTAAAGTTCTCTCGCGGTATGAAGCGGCGCAATCAGGCGCCGCTTTTTACTGGACTCCTCATCTGCAACGCCCCCACCGGGAGACGCCCCCCGATGTGCCTGATCGTCTTCGACTGGCGACCCGATGCGGTCGACGGCCCGCTCTTCACGCTCGCCGCGAATCGCGACGAATTCTTTCGCCGCACCGCCGAGCCGATCAGCTGGTGGCAGGACGCGCCGGGCGTGCTGGCCGGCCGCGATCTTCAGGGCGGCGGCACGTGGCTCGGCATGTCGCGCGACGGCCGCTTCGCCGCGCTGACCAACTACCGCGCGCCACATGAAATGCGCGCCGACGCGCCGACCCGCGGCACGCTCGTCAGCGACTGGCTGAGCGGCGCCGCGCGCGACGGAACGAGCGACGCGGCGAAAAATCCGCACGACACCCCGCTCGCGTACCTGCAACACGTCGCGCAAACCGGCGACATCTACAACGGGTTCAATCTGCTGGTGGGCGACTGGACGCGGCGCGAACTTGCCTGGTACTGCAACCGCGGCGACCTCGCGCCCGCGTTGCTCGCACCGGGCACGCATGGCATCTCGAACGCCGTGCTCGATACTGCGTGGCCGAAGCTGGTGAAAAAGCGCGCCGAACTGGGCACGCTGCTCGCGCGCGACGCGATGCCGCCGCTCGAACGCCTGATCGATCTGATGCGCGATCCGCGCCTCGCGCGCGACGACGAGTTGCCGTCCACCGGCATTCCGCTCGAACGGGAACGGGCGTTGTCGGCGGCGTTTATCGAAACGCCTGAGTACGGCACGCGCGGCACGACCGCGTTGCGCGTGGCCGCGCACGGTGAAGTGATCAGCGTGGCCGTCGCCGAGCGTAGCGACGACAACGGCTCGCACCGCATCGTGCGGCCCGGCGACTTCGAGCGCAGCTTCGCTTTCAGTATCGAGCGCGAGATGGCGTGATAATCGTTGGGAGGATTGGCGGCGGTTCGTCGTTCGACTCTAGCGCTGACCGCCAACCTTGCGCCGCTAACCGCCTGCAAAACCGCGCTCAGTCGATGCCGAACGCCGCGCGCAATGCCGCGGCGGCATCCGCGTGCGCCTCGGCGACCTCCGGTACATAACCACCCATCTTGAAGAACTCGTGGATCATGCCCGGATAGCGCCTGAGCGTGGCCGCATTACCCGCGGCACGCAATTTCTCCGCGTAGGCATCGCCTTCGTCGCTCAACGGATCGTATTCGGCGGTAGCGATCCACGCCGGCGCAACGCCGCTGAGATCGGGCGCGCCACGTTGGCCGTCGAGCGGCGCGAAACGCCAGTCGTCGCGGTCGCGCCTATCGCGCACGTACTGCTCGAAGAACCATTGGATCGTGTCGCCCGACAACAGAAAACCGTCGGCGAGACGCGAGTGCGAATCGGTTTGCTGGTAGCCGGTCGTGCCCGGATAGACCAGTAACTGCAAGGCGAGCTCGATGCCGGCGTCCCGTGCGAAGACCGCGCAGACCGTGGCCAATGTGCCGCCCGCGCTATCGCCGCCCACCGCGAGCCGGCCCGTATCTACGCCGAATTCCGCGGCGTGCGTATGCAACCAGGTCAAGGCGTCGAATGCGTCATCGACGGCGGTGGGAAATTTGTGCTCCGGCGCGAGCCGGTAATCCACCGACAACACCGTGCACCGGCCGTCGCGCGCGAACATCCGGCACAGCGCATCGTGCGTATCAACGCTGCCCACCGTGAAGCCGCCGCCGTGGTAGTACACCAGCGCTGGCGCGGGTTCGGCCCAGCTCGGCTCGACCGGTTGATAAAGACGCACGCGAATCGTCGCGCCGTCGCGTGTGGGGATGCGCAGATCGTCGAGCGCGAACATCGGCGCGCTGGCAATCTCCAGAATCGGTGCGCTTTTTTCGTACGAAGCCCGCGCGTTTTGCGCGGTCATTTCGTGCAGCTTCGGGCGTTTGGCCCGCGCGATCATGTCGAGCACCTGCTCGATCTTCGGATTCAGCGGCATGGTGCGTCTGATGGCGCATGTGCGCCGAAGGTTTAAAAAGAAACCGGCGCGATAGCGCGCCGGCAATGCGATAAAACTCGCGCCTAACCGGCGTTGTTCACTTCCGGCTTGAGCGACATGGGGTCGGTGGGATTGCGCAACTGCTCGATGTCCTCGTGACGCAGCTTCACCGTCGCCATGATGCCCGGATGCGTGACGATATAGAAACGCCGCGCGGCGATCGCTTCGAAGGTGATGTCAGCGACATCGCCGGCATTCAGCTTGCCCGATTGCACGGCGCGCTGTAGTTGCTTGCCCGCGGCGATCTGCGAGCGCGTCGGTCCGCTGTCGTTGCGCAGGTCCGCGGGGCGCGCGCGTTCCGCATCGGCGATGCCGGTCGGCACGAAGGCCGGGCACAGCAGCGAACAGCCGACCAGGCCACCCGCTTCCGTTCCCGTTTCCGCCTGGCCGGCTTGCGCCAACTGCAGGTCGTGATACAGCGTTTCGGTGAGCGACACCACGGCATGCTTCGACGCGTTGTAGATGCCCATGGCAGGCGGCGACAACAACCCCGCGACGGACGCCGTGTTGACGATATGCGCCGGCTCGTTTTGCGCCAGCATGATCGGCGTGAAGACCCGCACACCGTGCGCGACGCCCATCACGTTCACGCCGAACACCCAGGACCAGTCGTTCGCCGAACTTTCCCACAGGAAGCCGCCCGAGCCCACGCCCGCATTGTTGAACAGCAGGTGCACGCGGCCATAGGCGTCGAGCGCCGCTTGCGCGAGCGCTTCGACCTGCGCCGCGCTGGCGACATCAGTCGGCACGCCGATCGCCTCGGCGCCCTCGGCACTCAGGGCCTCGACGGTTTGCGCGAGCGCGTCGGGATTGACGTCGGCGAGCACGAGCTTCATGCCGAGCGACGCGCCCTTCTGCGCGAACGCACGGCCGAAACCGCTCGCCGCACCGGTGATCACCGCCACCTTGCCTGCGAATTCGAACATCGTTTGACTCTCCTGGTTTGCTCCGCGTGTTGTGTGATTCGCCTGAGCGCCGGCGCGATCAGATCAGCTTGACGAGTTGCTTGCCGAAGTTCTTGCCTTTGAGCAGACCGATGAACGCCTCGGGCGCGGCTTCGAGTCCTTGCGCGATGCTTTCGCGATACGCCAGCTTCTTTTGCGCGACCAGCGTGCCGAGTTGCTTGAGCGCCTCCGGCCACACGTCCATATGCTCGCTGACGATAAAGCCTTGCACGAGCAGACGCTGCGTGAGGATCAGCGACGGATGCTTGAGCGGCACTGGCTCGCCATCGTAGCCCGCGATAAACCCGCACAGCGCGATCCGGCCGAACGCATTCATGCGCGCAAGCGTCGCGTCGAGCACCGCACCGCCGACGTTTTCGAAGTAGCCATCCACGCCGTTCGGCGTCACGGCCTTGAGGTCCTGATAGAGATTGCCGGCCTTGTAATCGACGCAGGCGTCGAAGCCGAGCGTCTCCGTTACATAGCGGCACTTGTCCGCGCCGCCGGCGATGCCGACCGCGCGCGCGCCAGCCAGCTTCGCCAGTTGGCCGACCACGCTGCCCACCGCGCCGCTCGCCGCGCTGACTACCACTGTCTCGCCTGCTTTCGGCACGATGATGCGATTCAGCCCGTACCACGCGGTGACACCCGGCATGCCGACCGGGCCGAGATAGGCCGACAAGGGCACATGCGTGTCGTCGACTTTCTGCACGCCGGTCCCGTTCGAGGTGCCGTATTCCTGCCAGCCGAACATTGCGACGACCTTGTCGCCGACCGCGAACTTCGGATTCTTCGACTCCACCACTTCGCCGACCGTGCCGCCGATCATCACTTCGTCCAGCGGTTGCGGCGCCGCGTAGGACTTGCTGTCGTTCATACGCCCGCGCATGTACGGGTCGAGCGACAGGTAGTGATTGCGCACGCGCAATTCGCCGTCGGCCAGCGGAGCGAGCGGTGTTTCGACGAGACGGAAATTATCGGGCGTCACGGCGCCTTGTGGGCGCGACGCCAGCACGAGTTGACGGTTGATCTGGGGCATGACGATCGTCTCCATGAGTTGCCGATGAATCGGCGAATGATTTGAACAGAGAGTGCGAAACGGGAAACGGCGCGCGTCTCGTTCAGATGCGCACGCGATTCGCAAGCTTGCGCTCAGCCGTCGCTGGGACCGGGTTTTGCCGACGGGTCGCTGCGCAAGCGCTGTTGCGTGATGTCGCGCCCTACGGCAAGGCGGCGCATGTACTTGAAAGTGCCGAGCGCCTTGGCGACGAAGTGACCTTCGCTGTCACGGATCTCGCCTTCGCAATAGGCCATGGTGGTGGAGCGATGCAGCACGCGAGCGCTCGCGCGCAATTCGCCGCGGCCCGGCTGCATGAAGTTGACCTTCATCTCGACCGTGACGACGCCGACGCCGTCGCCGGCCAGACTGCGCGCAGCCATTGCAAGCGCGATATCGGCGAGCGTCATCGTGACGCCGCCGTGGGCGACGTCCCACGTGTTCATATGATCGTGCCGCAGCGGCAGCACGACTTCGCTGGCGCCGTCCGCGGCCGACAGAAGCTGCGCGCCGAGCCGGTCGACGAACGGGCTCTCGGGCATGGACGCAGTACTCGCGTTAGATGAGGGCGAATCGGTCATGGCTGTTTGCAGATTGTGTGATCGGTACGTTCATGAAATTGCTGCGGGGCGCGTGGGGAAGCTTTGGCATTCTGTTCAAGCTTGCCCATCGGCCAAGGCAAACAGGAAGCCTATCAAACTTACGCGTTTGGTGGAGTTTTATCGGGAGGTTCGGGCCGCCAGAAATGGGCCGCCGGCGATGCGGATGAAGGCTCATTCGCGAGCGTTGCGCTCCGCGAATCGATTGCGTCTGTCGAGTCGAAACGACCGGCCGGGCTGGTGCGGTCCGATCCGCAACGCCCACACACTCCAATCGGGTTCAGGCTGCGCAGGCGGCGAATTAGAAGAAGCCTACGAGACTTTCACACACCAACTTTCAGGATCGGCGCGCGAGCACGACGCCGATCCGTTCGGCATTTGTTAATGGCTAAAGTCAGCGCCCAGCCAATCCGCTGCGGTGGTCTTCGCATAGCTGACGGCGTCTTGTGGATCGGGGAACACGCCGAGCTGGTCCCAACGTTCTTCCGCGGCAAACGGCCCCTTGATGCCAAGCGCTTTCTGAATACTCAACTGCGCTGCGTATCTTCCGTCCTCGAGAGGCCGCGCTGTGGCGACCACCTTGTGCGGGAGTCCTTGCCGCACGGGTTGAATCAGTTCCAGAGGACCGCCGGCAGCGCCGACGTCGATCAGCTCGTTTCGCGTGTTGCAGTCGGGGCAATAGAAGTAAAACGAATTGTGGTCCCGATTCGGTTTGACCTGTTTGCGGGCAAGTACAGCTCGGCACTCGACATTTTCACAAATGAATGGCATATCGTCTCCGTGGTGATCTTCGAGTGGTAACGCGAGGCAGATCGGCATTGCCTTCAAGAACGATCTGCCAGAAGCAGCCGGCCAACAATTAGCACATGACCGGATTGCTAATGATAGGAAGATGCCATTCAGAGTGCTTGCCAGTTTTCCGCGACGCCTTGTCACGAGCCGCTGCGCCGGCCGGCTATCCATCAATGATGGTGGACGTAACGTGCTTCTTCAAGCACTTAGATCGGCGCTGCACCGCATCAATCCGGGTGAGCCGCCATTCGCGCGGCCAGCCGCCCTAACCTGCGCACGGCTTCGTCGGCCAGATCGAGATCCGTGCTCGGTGAACTGAGCCGGATGAAATGATCGAAGCGCCCGCCATTTGAAAACATCGTCCCCGGCATCACGCGAATGCCCTCGTCGAGCACGGCCTTGAAGAACACCGTGGACGACATGTCACGCGGCAATTCGATCCAGAAAAACATCCCGCCGCGCGGCGGCGTGAAACGCGTGCCGTCGGGAAACGAGGTGGCGATCGCCGCGGCCATCCGTTCGCGCTGAAGCCGCAAGCGGTCGCGCAAACGCCGCAAATGCCGCTCATACGCGTTCGTTTCCAGAAATTCGGCGAGCACGACTTGCGACAGCTGTTCGTTGTGCCGCGACTGCGCGAACTTCAGCATGCCGATGCGCGGATGCCAGCGGCCGCCGTTGATCCAGCCAACCCGCATGCCGGGCGCCAACACCTTGTTGAACGACGTGCAGTGAATCACGGTGCCGTCGGTGTCCCACGCCTTCAGCGATCTGGGCGGCTGCGCGGCGTCGGCCAGTTCGCGGTACGGATCGTCTTCGATCAACGGAATGCCGGCTTGCGCGCACAGTTCGACGAGGCGCGCCTTGTGCGTGTCGGGCATCACGCTGCCGAGCGGATTCTGCAGGTTCGGCACCACGACCACGGCCTTGATGTCGGGATGCGTGTGCAGCGCGAACGCCAGCGCTTCGATGGCGAGGCCGGTGGTCGGACTGGCCGGAATTTCGAGCGCGCGCAAGCCGAGGCTTTCGAGCGCCTGAAGCAGCCCGAAAAAACACGGCGATTCGACCGCGACGGTGTCGCCCGGTTGCGTCACCGCTCGCAGCGCGAGGTTCACGGCTTCGATGCCGCCGTGGGTCATGATGATGTCGTCGGCGCCGATTTGAATGCCGGCGTCGAGCGCGCGGCGCGCAATGATCGCGCGCAAGGCCGGATCGCCCTGGTCGTGGCCGGCGGCGGTCAGCAAGGTGGGCCGCTTGCGCAGCGCGCGCAGCGCGGCTTTCTGCAACGCGTCCGTGGGATACAGATCGGGTGATGCCGTCGCGCCGCCGAGATTCAGCGCGTCCGGATAGCGCTGGAATGTCGACACAATCGAGGAAATCACCGAGTGAATACCGACGAACTGCGCGGCGCCCGGCAGTGTCGCCAGGTCGGGCTCGGACGCGGCCGGCAAGGCCGCGGTGGGTGGCACGCGCACGAAGTAACCGGCACGCGGCCGGGCATCGATCAGTGCATCGCGTTCCAGCACGCGGTAGCTCTCGGTGGCCGTGGCGAGGCTGACGCCGTGGCGCTGCATGAATGCGCGCATCGACGGCATGCGGTCGCCCGGACGCAGCACGCCGCTGCCGATCGCGCGCCGGTATTGATCAGCCAATTGCCGATACAGAGGCTGGCTATCCGGCAGCCGGTCCGCAGGCGCTGCCTGCCGGGTCAGGATGGATTGAGTCATATGCCGATGGTGCGGACAGTTCGTACGACGCGACAGATACACATTCGTTCGATTCCAGCCGATACAGCGCATTGAAAAGCCTTGCTGTACCGGTTCACATTGTCAGTGGCTGCGGCTGTTGCCACGTGAACGGACTCAATAAGCTGTGTGGCATGGAAACGCTTTAAAGGAAACGGCCATGTCAGCCTGTCAATCCCGCATTGGTTCGGCACGCGGCACTGCTGCCCGCCTCACCGCCGGTCAGATGGCCGTGCACGACTTGCGCGCCCGGACCTCGATCGTGGCTGTGGAAGGCGATTTGCAACTCGAGTTCCGCGATCACTCGCTCGCGTGGCTGGGCGACGCCGTGCCGGTGACGTCGATCACGTTGCGCGAAGGCGAATGTTTCGTGACGCCGCAGCGCGGCGTCGTGTCGATCAGCGCCGCGCAGGCGAATGCGGCTGCGTTCGTCTTGCAACCGTGGCACGTGCGGAAGGACGGGCGCGGTCCGATTCGTGAAGCGCTGCGGCATCTGGCGAGTCTCGTCAAAACACGGCTGCGGCGCGCGGTCTGAAACGCCGCTTGGCGCGCGACACGGCCCGGTACAATGCATGACCCAAGCCGCTTCTTGCGAGGTGCAGGTCATGTCCTTCTTCCGCGCGCTGCTGTCCGGCCGTTCCGTTCGTCTGGCTACATTCCTCGCCATCGTCGCGCTGACGCTCCACGGTTGCGCCGGCCTGTTCGGCGGCGACCCGGTGCGCGTGAACGTGGCGGGCATCGAACCGATCGACAGCCAGGGCTTGGAGATGCGCTTCAACGTGAAACTGCGCGTGCAGAATCCCAACGATTCCGCAGTCAGCTTCAACGGCGTGTCGCTCGATCTCGAACTGAACGGCAAGCCGTTCGCGAGCGGTGTGAGCGATCAGGTCGGCACGGTGCCGCGCTACGGCGAAACGGTCGTCAATGTGCCGTTGACAGTGCCCGCTTTCGCCGCGGTTCGCCAGGCCTTCGCCTTCGCGGGCGCCACCCAGTCGGGACAGATTCCGTACATTTTGCGCGGCAAGCTCGCCGGTGGACTGACGGGCACGACGCGATTCGTCGATCAGGGCAGCTTGAGCCTGCCGTCGGCCGGCATGGCTTTGCCTTGAAGCGCGTCAT
This sequence comes from Paraburkholderia phytofirmans PsJN, assembly GCF_000020125.1. NCBI lineage: Bacteria > Pseudomonadati > Pseudomonadota > Betaproteobacteria > Burkholderiales > Burkholderiaceae > Paraburkholderia > Paraburkholderia phytofirmans. The sequence continues at coordinate 2,172,493 of NC_010681.1, read as the reverse complement.
CGGGCTAGCCTGCACGACGCGCGAATAGAAAACGGGTGCCGCATGATTCGCGCGCTCTCATGCGCAGAACCACACGGCACCCGCCGTTCATTACCGTTCGAGCCGGATCACACCACTTCGAACAACCCCGCCGCGCCCTGCCCGCCGCCGATGCACATGGTCACGACAACCAGCTTCGCGCCGCGCCGCTTGCCTTCGATCAGCGCATGGCCGGTCAGCCGCGCGCCCGACACGCCATACGGATGGCCGACCGCGATCGCGCCGCCGTTGACGTTCAGACGGTCTTGCGGAATGCCGAGCTTGTCGGCGCAATACAGCACCTGCACGGCGAACGCTTCGTTCAGTTCCCACAGGTCGATGTCCTCGACCTTCAGACCGGCCTGCTTGAGCAGCTTAGGCACCGCGAACACCGGGCCGATGCCCATCTCGTCCGGCTCGCAACCCGCCACCGCGAAACCGCGGAAAATGCCGAGCGGTTGCAGCCCTTCTCGCTCCGCCACCTTCGCGTTCATCACCACGCAAGCCGACGCGCCATCCGAGAACTGGCTTGCATTGCCAGCGGTGATGACGCCGCCCGGCAGCGCGGTGCGAATCTTCGAGACGCCTTCGAGCGTGGTGTCGGCGCGAATGCCTTCATCGCCGCTGACGGTCACTTCTTTCGTGAAGAGACGCCCGCTCGCTTTGTCAGCGACGCCGGCGAGCACCGTCAACGGCACGATCTCGTCCTTGAACTTGCCGGCTTCGAGCGCGGCCGCGGCGCGCTGTTGCGAACGCGCGCCGTATTCGTCCTGGCGCTCTTTCGAGATCGAATAACGTTTCGCGACGTTCTCCGCGGTCTGCAGCATCGACCAGTAGATTTCCGGCTTGTTCTGGCTGAGCCAGCCTTCGGTCAGCATGTGGTGGTTCATCTCGTTCTGCACGCACGAGATGGATTCCACGCCACCGGCCACGAACACGTCGCCTTCACCGGCGATCACGCGTTGCGCGGCCAGCGCGATAGTTTGCAATCCCGATGAACAGAAACGGTTCACCGTCATGCCCGGCACGCTGACCGGCAAACCGGCGCGCAGCGCGATCTGCCGCGCGATGTTCATGCCCGTCGCGCCTTCCGGATTGGCGCAGCCCATGATCACGTCTTCGACACGCGCCGGGTCGAGCTTCGCGCGCTCGACGGCGGCCTGCGTCACATGGCCGCCGAGCGTCGCGCCGTGCGTCATGTTGAAACCGCCGCGCCATGATTTGGCGAGGCCCGTACGGGCGGTGGATACGATTACGGCGTCAGTCATGCATGCTCTCCTACTTCCAGATGTCGATGATGACGCGCGGGCGATTCGCCGCACAGCGCCACCTCAGTCAATTCACTCGCGCTGTAGTTCAGCCGTTGAACCCGCGGTTCTTCGCCGCCAGTTCCGCGATGCTCGGCGCCAGTTGCCACGCATCGCCGTTCGGCCGCGCCGCATAGCGGCGAATCGCGCGCTCGACGTTGTAGAGGCCGACCGTGTCGGCGTACAGCATCGGGCCGCCGCGATACAGCGGGAAACCGTAGCCGGTCAGATAGACCATGTCGATGTCCGACGCCTTCGACGCAATGCCTTCTTCGAGAATCTTCGCGCCTTCGTTCACGAGCGCGAACACGAGCCGCTCGACGATTTCCTCGTCGCTGATCTTACGGCGCTCGGTGTCGGTTTCCTTCGAGAACGCGACGATCATGTCGTCGACCACTTTCGACGGATACGCGGTACGGTCGCCCGCCTTGTAGTCGTACCAGCCGCCGCCCGTCTTCTGGCCGAAGCGCCCCGTCTCGCAAAGACGATCGGCGATCTTCGAGTAATGCATGTCGGGATGTTCCAGATAACGGCGCTTGCGGATCGCCCAGCCGATGTCATTGCCGGCCAGGTCGCTCATGCGGAACGGACCCATCGCGAAGCCGAACTTCTCGATTGCTTTGTCGACCTGCGCGGGCAGCGCGCCTTCTTCGAGCATGAAGAGCGCCTGGCGGATGTACTGCTCGACCATCCGGTTGCCGATAAAACCATCGCACACGCCCGAAACCACGGCGGTCTTTTTGATCTTTTTCGCCAGGTTCATGACGGTGGCGAGCACGTCTTTCGCCGTCTCCTTGCCGCGCACCACTTCGAGCAGCTTCATCACATTGGCCGGGCTGAAGAAGTGCATGCCGACCACGTCCTGCGGACGCTTCGTGAAAGCGGCGATCTTGTCGACGTCGAGCGTCGAGGTGTTCGAGGCGAGGATCGCGCCTTGCTTCGCCACTTCGTCCAGACGCTTGAACGCCTGCTCTTTCACGCCAAGTTCTTCGAACACCGCTTCGACGATCAGGTCGGCGTTTTTCAGGTCGTCGTAGGAAAGCGTGGGCGTGATTAGCGCCATGCGCTGCCCGAGCACTTCCGGCTTGAGCTTGCCCTTCTTGACGGTCGCTTCGTAGTTCTTGCGAATCGTGGCGAGGCCGCGGTCGAGCGCCTCCTGTTTCGTTTCCAGCAGCGTGACCGGAATGCCGGCGTTGATGAAATTCATCGCGATGCCACCGCCCATCGTGCCCGCGCCGATCACGGCCACCTGGCCGATGTCGCGCACCGGCGTGTCGGACGGCACGTCGGGAATCTTGCTCGCCGCACGTTCGCCGAAGAACGCGTGACGCAGCGCGTGGCTTTCCGGCGTCTGCACGAGCGCCATGAAGCATTCGCGCTCGAAGGCGAGGCCTTTGTCGAAACCCTTCTGCACGCCCGCTTCCACCGCGTCGATACATTTCAGCGGCGCGGGGAAATTCTTCGCCATCGTGGCAACGGTGTTCCGTGCGAACTGGATGAAGCCGGCAGCGTTCGGATGCTCGATCTTGCGGTCGCGCACCTTCGGATGCGGGCCTTCCTTCGCGCTGACCTTGCGGGCAAACGCCAGCGCTGCTTCGGCAAGATCGCCCTGGGCGAGTTCGTCGAACAGGCCGGAATCAGCGAGCTTCTCCGACATGACGGGCGCACCGGAGACGATCATGTTGAGCGCCGCTTCGAGACCAATGGCGCGCGGCAGACGCTGCGTGCCACCCGCGCCCGGCAGAATGCCGAGCTTCACTTCCGGCAGCGCGATCTGCGCGCCGGGTGCGGCAATACGGTAATGCGCGCCGAGCGCCAACTCCAGGCCGCCGCCCATCGCGACGCTGTGAATCGCCGCGATTACCGGCTTCGCGCTGCCTTCCACGATCTTGATGACGGTGGCGAGCGTCGGCTCCTGGCCCGCTTTCGGCGTATTGAATTCGGTGATATCGGCGCCGCCCGAGAAGGCCTTGCCTGCGCCGGTCAGCACGATGGCCTTGATGGCCGGATCGTTCTGCGCGCGCTCGACCCCTTCGACGATACCCGCTCGCGTCGACAGGCCGAGGCCATTCACGGGAGGATTGTTCAGCGTGATGACGGCCACGCCGTCATGAGTTGTGTAGTCCACTGCCATCTGCCTGCCTCCATGCGATCCATGCGTGAGGGCGGCAACAGATGCCGCCCATCCGGTTCATCGAGTCGGATCGACGATCCGACCGATTGTCTGTTTTTTCCGGGGTCAGCAGGCAGAATACACAAAAAAGCACGCTCGTTCAATTCTCGTTTTTTTATTTTCAGGCGGGGTTTCCCCTGGCAAGCGGCGTCAGCGGACAGTCTTTTTCGTCTTCAAGCGCGGAAGGCAGCACGTGGTTGCGGAATATGTCGCGCAGCTTGAGTTTTTGCAGCTTGCCGGTCGCCGTGTGCGGCAATTCGTCGACAAACGCGACGTCGTCGGGAATCCACCATTTCGCGACCTTGCCGTCGTAGAAGGCGATCAGTTCCTCGCGCGTGACTTCGAAACCGGGGCGTTTGACGACCACCAGCAGCGGCCGCTCGGTCCATTTCGGATGCGCGCACGCGATGCACGCCGCTTCGGCCACCGCCGGATGCGCGATCGCCACGTTTTCGACGTCGATCGAACTGATCCACTCGCCGCCGGACTTGATCACGTCTTTCGAGCGGTCGGTGATATGCAGAAAACTGTCGCGGTCGATGGTGGCGACGTCGCCGGTGGGAAACCAGCCGTCCACGAGCGGCGAATCGTCCTTGCGGAAATAGCGGTCGATCACCCACGGTCCGCGCACGTGCAGATCGCCGAACGCCACGCCGTCCCAAGGCAGTTCGCGGCCATCCTCGCCGACGATTTTCATGTCGACGCCATACAGCACGTGCCCCTGCTTTTCGAGCAACGCGCGCTGCTCTTCGAGCGGACGCTGGCTTTGTTCCCACGTCAGTTTGGACAGCGTACCGAGCGGCGACATTTCGGTCATGCCCCACGCGTGGATCACCTGCACGCCGTAGTCGTCTTCGAAGGTGCGCAGCATGGCCGGCGGACAGGCCGAGCCGCCGATCACCGTTCGATTGAGCGACGAAAACCGCACTTTCGCCTCGCGCAGATAGTTGAGCAGTCCAAGCCATACGGTCGGCACGCCGGCCGAATACGTAACGCGCTCGCTCTCCATCAATTCGTACAGCGACTTGCCGTCGAGGTCCTTGCCGGGGAACACGAGCTTCGCGCCGGTCAGCGGCGCGGCGTGCGGAATGCCCCATGCGTTCACATGAAACATCGGCACGACGGGCAGCACGCAGTCGCGCGCGGAGAGACTCATGGCGTCGGGCAGTGAAGCGCCGAACGCATGCAGCACCGTCGAACGATGCGAATACAGTGCGCCCTTCGGATTGCCCGTGGTGCCGGATGTGTAGCACAGGTACGAGGCTTGCCGTTCGTCGAGCGGCGGCCATGCGTAATTTCCGTCCTGCGCGGTGACGAGTGTTTCGTAGCTGAGCGCGGGCGTCTGCATCGCGGGCAGATGCGCTTCGTCGGCCAGCGCGATCCAGCCGCGCACCTTCGGACATTGCGGTGCGAGGACATCGACGAGCGGCGCGAACGTGGTGTCGAACAGCACGTAGGCGTCGTCGGCGTGATTGATGATGTAGGCGATCTGATCGGGAAAGAGGCGCGGATTGATCGTATGGCACACGGCGCCGAAACCGGTCGTGCCGTAATACGCTTCCAGATGACGGTAGCCGTTCCACGCAAGCGTCGCGACCCGTTCGCCGGGTTCGACGCCGAGTGCGATCAGCGCTTGCGCGAGCTGCTTCGCGCGCTTCTCGCAATCACGATAGGTATAGCGATGCAGGTCGCCTTCGATACGCCGCGACACGATTTCGGTGCTGCCGAAATGCCGCGCGGCGTGGGTGAGCAACGAAGGCACGGTCAGCGGCACGTCCATCATCTGGCCAAGCAGCGGCGTCGTCATAAAGAGTGGTCTCCTCGGCTCGATCGTTTCAATTGGTTTTGCAGCTCGGGGGGCGCGCCTCGTCGCGCCTTCGGCGAAAAGCGCACGGCCGGCAAGATCTGGACAGGATCGGTACGGGACAGACGTACGTATGGCCGGCCAGCAGCTCCGCGGGCGCGGACTTACAATATCGGTTAATCCAGAGGCGCTCAACATGTCGTTTTCCCCAAGCATTGCAGGGTTATCCGGGCCTTTGTCGGCCCTTTCCGATGCGCTCACCACGTTGCACGAGAGCGCGTTCGCACGGCTCGGCAGCGTGTTTCTGACGCGTCTGCCGGCGGCGCCGCTCAGTGCGCCGTACCTCGTCGGGTTCTCCGCCGAAACCGCCGCGCTGCTCGGTTTAGAGCCGGGCCTCGAGAATGATCCGGGCTTTGCCGAACTGTTCTCCGGCAACCTCACGCGCGAGTGGCCGGCCGAGGCGCTGCCTTATGCGTCGGTCTATTCCGGGCACCAGTTCGGCGTGTGGGCCGGCCAGCTCGGCGACGGCCGCGCGCTCGGTCTCGGCGAAGTCGAACATAATGGCCAGCGCTTCGAGTTGCAGCTCAAAGGCGCGGGGCGCACGCCCTATTCGCGCATGGGCGACGGCCGCGCGGTGTTGCGTTCGTCGATCCGCGAGTATCTGTGTTCGGAGGCGATGCATCACCTCGGCATTCCGACCACGCGCGCGCTGTGCGTGATCGGCTCCGATCAGCCGGTGCGGCGCGAGACCGTCGAAACAGCCGCCGTAGTCACACGCGTGGCGCCGAGCTTCGTGCGCTTCGGCCACTTCGAGCACTTCTATTCGAACGATCGCACCGACGCGCTGCGCGCGCTCGCCGATCATGTGATCGAGCGCTTCTATCCGCATTGCCGCGAAGCCGACGATCCGTATCTCGCGCTGCTCAATGAAGCGGTCATCTCGACCGCTGACCTGATGGTCGACTGGCAGGCGGTCGGCTTCTGCCACGGCGTGATGAACACCGACAATATGTCGATCGTCGGCCTCACCATCGATTACGGTCCGTTCGGTTTCATGGACGGCTTCGACGCCGGCTACATCTGCAATCACTCCGATTCGCAGGGCCGTTACGCGTACAAGATGCAGCCGCAGATCGCCTACTGGAACCTGTTCTGTCTCGCGCAAGGGCTATTGCCGCTGCTAGGCGAAAAACACGAGGAAAGCGTGCGCGGCGACAAGGCGATCGAAGACGCGCAACGTGTGCTCGGCGGTTTCAAGAATCGCTTTGCGCCGGCGCTGGAACGGCGCATGCGCGCCAAGCTCGGCCTCGAAATTGAACGCGAGGGTGACGATGGTCTGGTCAATCGCCTATTCGAGGTGATGCACGCCAATCGTGCGGATTTCACGCTGACCTTCCGAAATCTGGCGCGCGTGTCGAAGCACGACGCAAGCGGCGACGCGCCAGTGCGCGATCTGTTTCTCGACCGCGCCGCCTTCGACGCCTGGGTGAACGACTACCGCGCGCGGCTGTCCGAAGAAACACGCGACGACGCCGCGCGCGCCATTGCAATGAACCGTGTGAACCCCAAATTCGTACTTCGCAATCATCTGGCGGAAACGGCGATCCGCCGCGCGAAAGAGAAGGATTTCTCCGAAGTGGAACGACTGGCGGCCATCCTGCGCCGTCCGTTCGACGAACAGCCCGAGCACGAAGCGTATGCCGGGCTGCCGCCGGACTGGGCGAGCTCGCTGGAAGTGAGCTGCTCGTCGTGACGCGCCGAGCGGCTTCTGCTTGCGCGTAGTGCTGTAGTGAGCCGTGGTGAGCCCGTAGTGAGCCCGTAGTGAGCCGAACCCGCCTGACCGTCCAGCCGCCCCCAAAACAAGCCCGAGACAGGAACCGACCATGAACAAACCCGACGAACTCAAGACCGACGCCCCCGCCGTGCAGAAAGACGATGCCGAGTGGCGCAAGCAACTTTCCGACATCGAATATCAGGTGACGCGCCACGCCGCCACCGAGCGCCCGTTCACGGGCCGCTACCACGACCACTGGGATCGCGGCATCTATGACTGCGTCTGTTGCGGCACGCCGCTGTTCGAATCGGACACCAAGTTCGACGCCGGTTGCGGCTGGCCGAGCTACTTCAAGCCGATCGACGGCGAAGTGATCAAGGAGAAAACCGACCGCTCGCACGGCATGCTGCGCATCGAGGTGGAATGCAAGAACTGCGGCGCGCATCTGGGCCACGTATTCGAAGACGGACCCGCGCCGACCGGCCTGCGGTACTGCATCAATTCAGCTGCGTTACAATTCGAGCCCAAGTAACGCAGCGCGGAGTCCGGCGCGTTGCCGGCCGGCGTCTGCGTCCATTCAGACGCGCGCCGGCCGCGACACCCTTCATCCAGCTTGCGAACCGTTTCACCTGCTTCGCACCGCGCCCCCATTTCCCGACCTTTCTCCGACTCTTTCTCCGACTCCCGACCAGATAATGAAATTCCTGTTCGATCTGTTCCCGATCATCCTGTTCTTCGTCGCCTTCAAGATCTGGGGCATTTTCACGGCGACGGCAGTGGCGATCGTCGCCACGCTGGTGCAGATCGCGTGGGTGGCCTTCCGCCACCGCAAGGTCGATCCGATGCTGTGGGTGAGCCTCGGCGTCGTCACCGTGTTCGGCGGCGCGACGCTCGTGCTGCACAACGACACCTTCATCAAGTGGAAGCCGACCGTGCTGTACTGGGCGTTTTCAGTGGCGCTAATCGTCTCGCAACTGGCGTTCAACAAGAACCTGATCGAAGCGATGATGGGCAAGCAGATCACGCTGCCGCACGCGATCTGGGGCAAGCTGAGTGTGGTCTGGGCGATCTTTTTCGTGCTGCTCGGGCTGGTGAATCTGTTCGTCGCGTACAACTACACGACCGACCAGTGGGTCAATTTCAAGCTGTTCGGCGCCACCGGTTGTCTGGTGGTGTTTATCGTCGGACAGAGTTTGTGGCTCTCGAAGTATATGAAGGAAGAATGACATGACGAGCGACGCCGACGTATTCATGCACGCCACCACCGCCGAGCGCGCTGCGCTGATCGAGTCGCGCCTTGCCGCCGCGCTGGCGCCGGTCGCTTCGATCCAGATCACCGACGACAGCGCGCAGCACGCCGGTCACGCCGGCGCCTCCGCCGGCGGTCATTTCAGTGTCACGATCGTGGCTGCCGCATTCGCCGGCAAGGCCCGCGTGGCGCGGCATCGCATGGTGTATGATGCGCTGGCCGATGCCATGCAGCGCGGCATTCACGCCCTTGCCATCACGGCGTATACGCCCGAAGAATTCGCTTTGTTGCCCCGCTAGGAAAATTTTCGATGACCTTGAAGAAAACCCGTCTTTGGGTATTGCTGGCTGCATTTGCAGCCGCACCTGCATTCGCACAGAACATCGCCGTCGTGAACGGCACGCCGATTCCCAAAGCACGCGCCGATGCGCTGATCGACCAACTGGTTCATCAAGGCCAGCAAAATACGCCGCAACTGCAGACCGCCGTGCGCGAAGAACTGGTGAATCGCGAGATCCTGATGCAGGAAGCGCTGCGCCGCGGCCTGCCGAATCGTCCGGACATCAAGGCGCAAATCGCCGTTGCTCAGCAAACCGTCGTGCTGCGCGCGCTGATCGAAGACTTCGTGAAGAACAACACGCCGAGCGACGCCGAAGTCACCGCGCGTTACAACGCGCTGATCAAGGACGCGGGCGGCAAGGAATATCACCTGCACCACATCCTCGTGGACAACGAACAGCAGGCCAAAGACCTGATCGCGAAGATCAAGGCCGGCGCAAGCTTCGAAGATCTGGCCAAGCAATTCTCGAAAGACCCGGGATCGGGCAAGAACGGCGGCGATCTGGACTGGTCGGACCCGAAGGCCTACGTGCCTGAATTCGCGGACGCGGCCACGCATCTGCAGAAAGGCCAGATGACCGACACGCCGGTGCATACGCAATTCGGCTGGCACATCATCCGTGTCGACGACGTGCGCAACATCACGCCGCCGCCGCTGGAGCAAGTGCGTCCGCAGATCGTGCAACAGATCCAGCAGGAAAAGCTGCAGGCGTTCGAGGAAGGTTTGCGCAAGAACGCGAAGATTCAGTAAGCTGAGTTCGATTCTGCTCAAGGCGCTGTTCAGTCAATGACTGAACAGCGCCTTTTTCATTGCGATTGCGCACAATCACTTGCGCAAAGCGCGGCTCATTTCCGCAAGCGGCATCGCAACGATCGAATCGAGCAGGCGGACCTCGCCGGCATTCGGCTGCGCGATTTCGTCGACGCTGCGGCGGGTGTCCGCCACGCGGGCGTCGAGCGTGGCCAGCATCTCATCCAGCAATCTTTCCGAACCCTTAGGCGAAAGACGAAGCGCTTCGCCGAAGGCGAGCATGTTCTTTCTGTTGATCTGCGCGAATTGAGTGGCGTCTCCGACCGGCATGGTCAGGTCGCAGTGCGGCCAACGGTCCCGCTGCTGTGGCTGATAGGTCGGCGTGTGGTAGACGACCGTGCTCACCAGATCGTAGAACGGCGCCAGCCTGTAACCGCGAGCGGTAACGAAGAACGAGAGGTTTTTCAGGTGTGAGTCGGCATTGCCGATGAGCACATTGAAGATCGCCCAGCGGAATACATCGAGACGCGCCACGGCCCGCGTGCTCGTTTTCTCGATCGCATCCCTGAGCACCTGCGCGGTCGCATTCCGATATTTGAAGCTGCGGTCGTAATTCAACAATTGCATGGCGTCGACAGTATGCAGCCGCCCAGCCGGCTCACTGCTCGTGTCACGGTCGAAGCGATCGATCACGTAACAGGCCGAAGGCACCCGCAAAAAATGCGTGGGCGGTACGCGCACACCCATTGCACGCGCGAGTTGCATGCAGAAAAATTCGTTGATCGCCGAATGCGGATAGCCTGTGCTGCGCATGTCGGGCTTGAGAAGATGCATGGACGGTTCACTGCCCACGGGCTCGAGCAGTTCGTAGTCCGGCGCGTTGCCTCGCAAGGTCAGCAACAGCTTCTGTTGGGCGCCTGCGGCGGACATGCGTTTGGGCGCCGTGGCGGTGAGCGCGTGTTGCGGCATCGCCTGAATGCGCGCCTCCAGATTCGCCCGCGACAAAGACTGCAGTCCGCCAGGCGCCTCCTGTTCGCCCTCTGCGAGCAGCGTCAAGGCGCCGGCCGATTCGCGGCCGTAATAGGCGAGCAAACCCCACGCGTCGCTCGCATCGACCTTGGCCTCACGAGCGAGCGCACTGCGCATTTCCTCTTCAGGCAGCAGATTGTCGAAGAACCATTGCACCGGCCGCCGGCTGGATCCGTCGGCGAAAGGCTCGGCTAGCAGTGGGAAAGCGGGTGAAAGCGCAAACGCGTCCTCACGAGCCAGCCAGTCCTCGGCGTAGGCAAATGACCAGACTCCGCTGTCGTCGCTCACGACGCCCACGCGGCGGCCATTCGCATAGGCGACTAGCGCTCTAGCGGCCATGGGTACTCCGGCGGCGATGGGATGCCTTGGTGGAGACGTCTGCTGGAATGTCTACGGAAACCTCGGCGCGCAGCGTGATGCCCAGTTCGCTGAGGAGATGCAGCACCTTGCCGATCTGCGCCGTTGGCTTACCTGCCTCGATGTGCGTGATGAACTTGGGAGACAGGCCGGTGGCGGTGGCGACGTCGTCGCGCGTCAACCTCTGCGCAAGCCTGGACGCCCGCACGAGATCGCCTAACTCCGTCATGTTGCTGATGAAAACGTTGGACTCCATCACTCGCCCCGTGTGCGTTCGTACCCGCTCGGGAACATTATGCCATGAGAGCACGGTTTTAGCTGATTTCGTACCCGAGCGGGTACGAATCGACATGCCAAACGCCAATAGGAAGGTTTCGTACCCGATCGGGTACGAAAGATAGACAAATCGGGGAATATGAGCGTTGACGTACCCGAGCGGATACGAAGGAGATAAGTTCAGTCTCGGAGTTGCCGCGCAGGCGGACCGGTGCGCCCGCCATCCGCCGGCCCTCGCCATCGCGCAAGCGCGCGCGGCCGCGGCACCGCAAGCTGGCGCGCAGCACTACGCGCCAGCCCGTCTCACCTCATCACCCCAACCAGCGACGCGCGTTCTGGAACACGCGCAGCCACGGGCTTGCGTCCGTGGCGCCTTCGCCCCAACCTTCCGGATGCCAGCTCATTTGCACCGCGCGGTGCACGCGCTCGGTATGCGGCATCAGCACAGTGAAGCGGCCGTCCGGCGTCGTCACCGACGTGATGCCGTTCGGCGAGCCGTTCGGGTTGAACGGATACTGCTCGGTCGCCTGACCACGATGATCGACATAGCGCATCGCCACCGCGACCTTCGACGCATCGCCTTGCTGCGAGAAGTCCGCGTAACCTTCGCCGTGCGCGATCGCCACGGGAATGCGCGAGCCTTCCATGCCGCTGAAGAAGAGCGACGGCGAAGCCTGCACTTCGACCAGCGAGAAGCGCGCTTCGAACTTCTCCGACTTGTTGCGCGTGAACTTCGGCCACGCTTCGGCGCCCGGAATCATCGAAGCGAGGCTGCTCATCATCTGGCAGCCGTTGCAGATGCCGAGCGCAAACGTATCTTCACGGCCGAAGAACGCGGCGAACATGTCGGCCAGTTGCGCGTTGAAGCGGATCGCCTTCGCCCAGCCTTCACCGGCACCCAGCGTGTCGCCGTACGAGAAGCCGCCGCACGCCACTGCGCCGGCGAAGTCCGCCAGATTGGCGCGGCCGGCCAGCAGATCGCTCATGTGCACGTCGTGCGCGTCGAAGCCGGCGCGGTCGAATGCATACGCGGTTTCGAGATGCGAATTGACGCCCTGCTCACGCAGGATCGCCACGCGCGGACGCGCGCTCTTGCCGACGAACGGCGCGGCGACGTCTTCTGCCGGATCGAACGTCAGGATCGGCGAAATGCCGGGATCGGCCGCATCGGAAAGCGCGTCGTATTCGGCGTCGGCGCAAGCGGGGTTGTCGCGCAGACGCGCGATACGCCAGCTCACTTCGCTCCACGTACGATGCAGTTCGGTGCGCGGCGCGTCGTAAATCTTCTTGGCGTCGCGATAGATTTCGATCGTGTCGCGCTCGTTGATCTTGCCGATCACATGCGAGCACGCCGACAGCCCATGTTCGCGCAACGCTGCGAGCACCGCGTCGCGCTCGGACGCGCGCACCTGAACGACGGCGCCGAGCTCTTCATTGAAGAGCGCGCGGATGGTACGGTCTTCACGGCGGCCGCTGGTCTGCTTGGCCCAGTCTTTGGCGTCGCCGTAATCGGATTCGTGGTTCGGATCGAGCACCAGCATGTCGACGTTCAGCGACACACCCACGTGGCCCGCGAACGCCATTTCGCACACCGTCGCCCACAGGCCGCCGTCCGAGCGGTCGTGATACGCGAGCAGCTTGCCGTCCTGGTTCAGCGCCTGGATCGCGGCGAAGAAACGTTTCAGATCTTCAGGATCGTCCACGTCCGGCACCGTGTCGCCGACCTGCTGCGTAACCTGCGCGAGGATACTGCCGCCCAGACGATGCTTGCCGCGGCCGAGGTCGATGGCGATCAGCACGGACTCGCCCACGTCGCTCGTGCGGCGCAGTTGCGGCGTGAGGTGGCGGCGCACGTCCTGAACCGGCGCGAACGCCGAGATGATCAGCGAAACCGGTGCGACCACTTCCTTCGCGACGCCGCGGTCTTCCCACTTGGTGCGCATGGACAGCGAATCCTTGCCGACCGGAATGCTGATGCCGAGCGCCGGGCACAACTCCATGCCGATCGCCTTGACCGTGTCGTAAAGCGCGGCGTCTTCGCCCGCCGCGCCGCATGCGGCCATCCAGTTTGCCGACAGCTTGAGCTTGTCGAGCGATGCAATCGGCGCCGCCGCGATGTTGGTTACGGCCTCGCCGACCGCCATGCGGCCCGAAGCCGGCGCGTCGATGACAGCCAAAGGCGTGCGCTCGGCCATCGTCATGGCTTCGCCGGTGAAGCCCGCGTAGTCCATGGTGGTGATCGCGACGTCGGCCACCGGCACTTGCCACGGGCCGACCATCTGATCGCGCGCGGTCGTGCCGCCCACCGAACGGTCGCCGATCGTGATCAGGAACGACTTGCTCGCCACCGTGGGATGACGCAGCACGCTAGTCGCGACATCCGACAGCGCAAGGCCGGTTACATCCACCGGTTCGAGCTTCCGCTCGACGCGCTTGACGTCGCGATGCATGCGCGGCGCCTTGCCGAGCAGCACTTCCATCGGCATGTCGACCGGCTGGTGCGCGGCGTCGTCGTTCAGTTCGGAATCGATCAGCTTGAGCTGACGCTCGGCGGTGGCCGTGCCGATCACCGCGAACGGGCAGCGCTCGCGCTCGCACATGGCGGCGAAAGCCGGCAGATCGGCCGGTGCGATGGCCAGCACGTAGCGTTCTTGCGCTTCGTTCGACCAGATTTCGCGCGGCGACAAACCGCTCTCTTCCAGCTGGATTTTGCGCAGATCGAAGCGCGCGCCCTTGCCGGCGCCGTCGACCACTTCCGGGAAGGCGTTCGACAAACCACCCGCGCCCACGTCGTGAATGCTCAGAATCGGGTTCTTCTCGCCGAGCTGCCAGCACGCGTTGATGACTTCCTGCGCGCGGCGCTCGATTTCCGGATTACCCCGTTGAACCGAATCGAAGTCGAGTTCAGCGGTGTTGGTGCCCGTCGCCATGGAGCTCGCGGCGCCGCCGCCCATGCCGATGCGCATGCCCGGGCCGCCGATCTGGATCAGCAGCGACCCTTCCGGCAGATCGTGCTTATGCGTGTGCTGGTCCGAGATATTGCCGATGCCGCCGGCGATCATGATCGGCTTGTGATAGCCGCGCACCAGGCCCGCGACGTTCTGCTCGTAGGCGCGGAAATAGCCGCCCAGATTGGGTCGGCCGAATTCGTTGTTAAACGCGGCGCCGCCGAGCGGGCCGTCGATCATGATCTGCAGCGGCGAGGCGATGCGGTCGGGCCGGCCGTATGCTTCGTGCTTGTCGTCCGGATTGCGTTGCGCGAGCGGCTGCGCCGCGTCGCGCGCGTTTTCCCATGCCTCGACACCGTCCGGCAGTTCCAGGTTCGACACCGTGAAGCCCGCCAGACCCGCCTTGGGACGCGCGCCGCGGCCGGTTGCGCCTTCGTCGCGGATTTCGCCGCCCGCGCCGGTCGCGGCGCCCGGGAACGGCGAGATCGCGGTCGGGTGATTGTGCGTTTCCACCTTCATCAAGGTGTGCGTGAGTTCGTTGCTGCGGCGGTAGTGCTCCGGCAACTCACTTGGGCCCAGGTCCGCAGGCGTGCGCGGGAACCAGCGCTCGGCCATGCCGCCCGCCATGATCGCAGAGTTGTCCGAATACGCGACGATCGTGCCTCGCGGATTCAGCTTCTCAGTGTTGCGGATCATGTTGAAAAGCGAGATGTCCTGCTTCTCGCCGTCGATGGTCCAGTCCGCGTTGAAAATCTTGTGGCGGCAGTGTTCGCTGTTGGCCTGCGCGAACATCATCAGTTCGACGTCGGTCGGGTTGCGGCCGAGCTTCGTGAAGGCGTCGACGAGGTAGTCGATTTCGTCGTCGGCGAGCGCGAGGCCCAGTTCCGTGTTCGCCGTTTCCAGCGCGCCGCGGCCATTGCTCAATATGTCGACGGTTTGCAGCGGCTTGGCCGGCAGTTCGTCGAACAGATGCAGCGCGTGGTCGCGCGAGCTCGACACGCTTTCGGTCATGCGGTCATGCAAGGCCGCCGCGACGGCTGCGCGGGCTTCGTCGGAGAGCGCCTTCTTGCCGCCCAGCAGGCCGCTTTTCAGCGTGACCGTGTATTCGACGCCGCGCTCGATGCGACGCACCTGCGTGAGGCCGCACAGATGCGCGATATCCGTTGCCTTGCTGGCCCACGGCGACACCGTGCCGAAACGCGGCACCACGAGAAAAGTCTCAGCCGTGTCGCGCTCTTTGGTTTCTTCGAGCGGATCGCCGTAATGCATCAGCGCTTCGATCTTCGCGTTGTCTTCAGCCGAGAGCGGCGTCTGGGCGTTGACGAAGTGCAGATATTGCCCGCGCACGCCGGTAATGTTCGGATCGATGCGCGTGAGCGTTTCGAGCAGGCGGGTTTGACGGAAATCGGAAAGGGCCGAAGCGCCGGGGAAACACGAGAAGTGGGCCATGGACTTGACGTTGCGTCGCTAATGATGCCGATGAGTGATGCCGTGAGTCGCGCCGATGAGTCGCGCGTGAAGGCGACGTGAGGCGCAAAGGAAGTCCGGGATTATACCCCGGGAAGAGGCTTCCAGCGGGCCTGGCGGTACGGCTTCGGGCGGGTTTCGAGATAATTTCGGGTGGGTTCCGTGCGGGCTCCGCGTGAGTTTCGCGCAAGTTCCGGACGCGTTCCCGTCTGGTTCGGGTCCGCCTGCGGCACGCACTGCGGCGGCGCTGCGGCGTTGCGCCCGCGTGGCCGCGAGGCCGGTTTGGCTGCTATCATTCGCCCTTTCACCAGATCGGCGCGAGTGGCCTGAGAGGCCGGCAGCGCGCCGCATGTCACGCTCAACGGGCCAGCGCCGCTTCGGCGTCCCGTCGGCCAATCGAATCAGAACATGGATGTCATCGTCATCGGCGGCGGGATCGCGGGCGTCGCCACCGCTTATCAACTGCGCGCGGCCGGCCATCGGGTATGCGTCGTCGAGCGCCACGCCACGGTCGCGCAGGGCGCAACCTATGGACACGGCGGCACCGTCCTGCCGACCCCGCTCGACGTCTGGTTCGGCCCGACTTTCATGGCCAGCCGTCAAAACGCCAGAAACGGCGTCGTCAACAAGGCCGGCTTCAACGGATCGGCGCGCCAGTTCGTCAAGCAGCTCGCCGAGTTGCAGGAACCCAACGCGTTCGGTCATCAATACGGCCTGCTGCGACCGCTGATCGAGCTGTCGCGCGACACCATGGCGGACATGGAGGCGCGCTTCGGCCTCGA
This sequence comes from Paraburkholderia phytofirmans PsJN, assembly GCF_000020125.1. NCBI lineage: Bacteria > Pseudomonadati > Pseudomonadota > Betaproteobacteria > Burkholderiales > Burkholderiaceae > Paraburkholderia > Paraburkholderia phytofirmans. The sequence continues at coordinate 2,156,219 of NC_010681.1, read as the reverse complement.
GTTCGAACAGACCAGCGGCCTGCTCTATCTGGTGCGCTCCGAACAGGAATGGGAGCAGCTGCGGCCCGCGCGCGGCCTGCTGCAGCTTTTCGAAGTGCCGCATCACGAACTGACCCCCGAACAATGTGCCGCGTTCGAGCACTCCGTGCGCACCGAGCCGGAATTCGCGGGCGGCGTGCTGTTCGACCAGGAGCGCACGGCCAATGCGCCGCTCTTCACCAAGCTGATCAAGCAGACGCTGGATACGCAGGGCGGCGTGCAATTCATGCTGGGCTGCGAAGTCTCGTCGATCCGACTGGACGGCCAGCGCGCCTCGGTGGAACTGGCGCCGCAGCCGGGCGCGAGCTCCCGTTCGCGCGAAGTCGACGTGATCCACGCCGACGCGGTGGTCGTGGCCGCCGGCCATGGCAGCCTGCCGCTGCTCGAGAGGCTCGGCCTGCGCTTGCCGCTGCATCCGCTGCGCCTGCACACACTGGTCGCGCCGATCGCGCATGAGGAATGCGCGCCGCACGTCGCCATCGTGGACGCGGTGAAGCGGATCGCGATCAGCCGCATGAACCATCGCTTGCGGATTGCGGGCGGCGCGGTGCTGCAAAGCGCCGGCCAGATCGACAAGCCGTTGGGCGAAGCGGTGACGAAAGAAGCCCTCGCGCTGCTTGGTCAGGCCACGCACGACTGGATTCCGGGCGCCGCGCGAATCTCGGTGGCATTGCCGTGGGAAGGCGTCAAACTGCTGTCGCCGGACGGCTTGCCGGTAATCGGCAACGCACTGCATCCGCGCCTTTTCGTCAATGCGGGCCACGGACCGGCCGGCTGGGGTCTCGCCTGCGGGTCGGGCAAACTGGTGGCCGACCTGATTTCGGGCGGCACGCCGGACGTTCCTGTAGACACACTGGCCGCGCTGCGCCCGGACCGGTTCAAGTAAAACTCGCCGGCCCGCGCACGAGCGGGCCGCGAGAGGCGCCCGTCGGGCGCCCATCGGCACTACCATAGCGATTCCCCAAGCTTTTTCGCCTGCCGCCGGGCGAACCGCCAAGCCTCGCCATGACAGAAGCCGACCACACGCCGCCGACGCTCATCAGCCCGCACAACCGGGCGCTGCCGCTCCTGACGCTCACCGATCTGCGGATCGCCGAATCCCAGGCGGGGGCCGCCTTGCCGAAGCACACGCTGATGTCGCGCGCCGGGAAATCCGCCGCGAGCTTCCTGCGCGAGCAGATTACCCGCGATACCTCGGTCGAGAAATCGAGGCAGAAGGTGTGGCTGATCGCCGGGCCGGGCAACAACGGCGGCGACGCGCTGATTCTGGCGATGGAGCTGCACCAGGCCGGCATTGCCGTCGAACTGTGCATGCCGGTCGAGGTGAAACCGGACGACGCGCGCTGGGCGCTCGAGACGGCCCGCGCGGCCGGCGTCGCGATCGCCAGTGCGCCGCCCGCGTCGCTGGACGGCTACAGGTGGCTGGTGGACGGCATGTTCGGCATCGGCCTGACGCGTCCGCTCGAAGGCGTGTTCGCGGCCGTCGCCCGGCAGCTTTCGCAACGCGCCAAAGCGCGGCCGCGCAAAGGCGGCGTGCTGGCGCTCGACGTGCCGAGCGGCCTCGACAGCGACACCGGCACAGTCGTGGGCAATGGCGATGGCGCCGCCGTCCATGCCACCCATACGGTCACCTTCATCGGCGCCAAACCCGGGCTCTTCACCGCGCAAGGGCGTGATCTCGCCGGCGCCGTCACGGTCGCGCCGATCGGCGTCGACACGAGCGGCCGCACGGCCGTGCAACTGAACGCGTCCGAGCTTTTCGGCACCTTTCTGCCGCCGCGCGATTTCGCAACCAACAAGGGCAGCTTCGGCAGCCTCGCCGTGGTCGGCGGCGACACCGGCATGTGCGGCGCGCCGATCCTCGCCTCGCGTGCGGCGCTGTACACCGGCGCCGGCAAAGTGCATGTCGCGTTGCTGGGCGAAGGCGCCCCGCCCTACGATCCGCCGCATCCCGAACTCATGCTGCATGCCATCGACGATCTGCCGCTCGACCAGATGGACGCGCTCGCCATCGGTTGCGGCATGGGGCATCGCGAACGCGCCACGCGCGTGATGCACGACGTGCTGCAACTCGACGTGCCCAAGCTGCTCGACGCGGACGCGCTGAACCTGATCTCGAAAGACCCCGCGCTCGCCGCCGAAGTGACCGCGCGCGGCGTACAAGGCGATCCATGCGTCCTCACGCCGCATCCGCTCGAAGCCGCCCGCCTGCTCGGCACCGACGCGCCGGGCGTGCAGCGCGACCGCCTCAGCGCGGCGCGCTCGCTCGCCGCCCGCTACGCGGCCGTGGTGGTACTCAAAGGCACCGGCACCGTCATCGCGGCGCCGGACGGGCGCCTCGCGATCAATCCGACCGGCAACGCCGCGCTCGCCACGGGCGGCACCGGCGACGTGCTCGGCGGCATCATCGGCGCCCTGCTCGCGCAACACTTGCCGCGCTACGAAGCGGCGCTCGCGGGCGTCTATCTGCACGGCCTCGCCGCCGACACGCTGAGCGCGCAAGGCCACGGTCCCGCCGGCCTGACGGCGGGCGAACTGGCGCCGATGGTGCGGACCTTGCTGAACCGCTTGTTCTATCCGGCAGCGGAGTGCTGAAGCTGTCCGTCCCAACCTATGGATGGACCGCCCAAACCACTGCCGTCCGTCACGCAACGCCGTTATACTGACTGACTGCGCCGCGCGTCGGAGCCACTACCGGTGACGGCGAATTTTCACCGCCACCCATGGCGAACCGGGCCGCGCGGCATCGCTCTAACAGCATCGTTGCATCATCCTCGGCAGCGCTTCACGCGCGCGCCTTTCTTCGTGCCACTTGGTTAGACGGACGCTATGACCCAGAACTCGCTCCCCTCCTGGTCCTCGCTGCAAACGCATTACGACAAGATTCGCGATGCGCACATGCGCGACTGGTTCGCCCCCGAGAACGACCCCGCCCCTACCCGTGCCGAGCGCTTTGCGTTCGCGGGCGGCGGTCTCGCGGCCGATTTCTCGAAGAACCGCATCACCGAAGAAACACTGAAACTGCTCGTGCAAGTCGCGCGCGAAGCCGGCGTCGAGAAACGCCGCGACGCCATGTTCGCGGGCGACATCGTCAACCCGACTGAAGGCCGCGCCGTGTTGCACACGGCACTGCGCGCCACCGATCCGAAAGCGCCGTTCTACGCGCAAGTGCAGGCCGAGCGCAAGAAGATGGCGGTGTTCGCCGACCAGGTGCGCAGCGGCGAATGGAAAGGCTATACCGGCAAGCGGATCCGCTATGTCGTGAACATCGGTATCGGCGGCTCGGATCTCGGGCCGAAGATGGTCGTGCATGCGCTGCATCATCTGGCCACGCCAGAGATCACCACGCACTTCGTGTCGAATGTGGACGGCGCCGACCTGTACAACGTGATGCAGCAGATCGATCCCGAAGAGACGCTCGCGATCATCGTCTCCAAGACTTTCACCACGCTCGAAACCATGACCAACGCGCGCTCGCTGCGCGACTGGTTCATCGAGAAAGGCTGCCCGGAAAGCGCGCTGGCGAAGCACTTCGTCGGCGTGTCGGCGAATCCGGCGGAAGTGGTCAAATTCGGCATCGCGAAAGAGAATGTCTTCGAGATGTGGGACTGGGTCGGCGGGCGCTATTCGCTGTGGTCGGCGGTTGGGCTATCCATCATGATCGCGATCGGACCGAAGCAGTTCGATGAACTGCTCGCCGGCGCCAACGAGATGGACCAGCATTTCCGCGACGCGCCGCTGGAAAAGAATCTGCCCGTGTTGCTCGGCATGATCGGCATCTGGTATCGCAACTTCTTCGGCTCGCAAAGCTACCTGGTCGCGCCGTATTCGCAAGCGCTGCATTTCCTGCCTTCGTATCTGCAACAGCTGGAAATGGAGAGCAACGGCAAGTCGGCGCGCCTGGACGGCGCGATGGTCGACTACCCGACCGCCGCAGTGACGTGGGGCGAACCCGGCACGAACGGTCAGCACGCTTTCTTCCAGATGCTGCACCAAGGCCCGACGATCGTGCCGATCGACTTCATCGCCGTGTTGACGCCGGAGCATCCGCTCGTCAGCCATCATCCGAAGCTGCTCGCCAACTGCTTTGCGCAAAGCGAAGCGCTGATGGTCGGCCGCACGCTCGAAGAGGCGAAGAAAGTGGCCGGCGCGGACAAGCCGGAACTGGCGCCGCACCTCGTGTTTCCGGGCAACCGTCCGACCACCACGCTGCTGGTCGACGCGCTCACCGCGCGTTCGCTCGGCGCATTGATCGCGTTGTACGAGCACAAGGTGCTGGTGCAAGGGACGGTGTGGAACATCAACTCCTTCGATCAGTGGGGCGTGGAGTTGGGCAAGATTCTCGGCAAGGTGGTCGAAGCCGATCTGACGGCCCCGAGTGCCGATGTGAAGAAGCATGATTCTTCGACGTCGGCATTGATCGCGCGGGCGCGGGCGGCGTTGAAGAAGTGATGGTGTGCGGCGCGGCGGTTCGCGCCGCTTGAATTGCTTGGTATGGCCACCCGATACCGGATGAGCCACCATGAAAAAACCGGGCCCTTACGGCCCGCTTTTGCTTTTGCAGCGGCGTTCGACGCTCACTCAGGCGAGACGTCCTGCCTCGATCGTCACTGTCGTATCGCAACGGCGCGCCAGTTCGATGTCATGCGTGACGAGAATCAACGTTGCGCCGTTCGCGCGGTTCATCTCGAACATCAGATCGATTACCGCGTGGCCGGTGGCGGCGTCGAGACTGCCGGTCGGTTCGTCGGCGAACAGGATTGCCGGATGCGTGACGAACGCGCGTGCAAGCGCCACGCGCTGCTGCTCGCCGCCCGACAGCAGCTTCGGATAGTGACTGATACGCTTGCCCAGGCCCACCTGCTCCAGCAAGCCTCGCGCACGCGTTGCGGCCTCGCGCGTACCGATGCCGCCTTGCAACTCCAGCGGCAAAGTGACGTTCTCGAGCGCAGTCAAATGCGGCATCAGTTGAAACGACTGGAACACGAAGCCAACTGAACCGCTGCGCAATGCAGCACGCTCGTCTTCGTTCAACTCACCGAGTTCGCGGCCGAGCAACCGAACCGAGCCCGAACTCGCGCTGTCCAATCCTGCGAGCAAGCCGAGCAGCGTAGACTTGCCCGACCCGGATGCACCGACGATCGCTACACTGCTGCCGGCATCGATAGCAAGATCGATGTCGTCGAGAATCGTCAGTTCGCCTGTTGCATCTTTAACCTTCTTGCACAAACCCCGCACTTCAATGACTGGATCAGTTTTGTTTAGCATGGTGAAGCGTAGGTTGAAAGTGCGTGCCATGACGACTCGCGCCACGGCGTTGACAACGGCATGCGGCTGCGCCGTCGTGGCCGCCAGCCTGTTTTCGGTGAGCTCCACGGCGCGGGCCGCCAACGCGCCTGAACCGGCCCGGCCGGTGATCGTCGTGCTCGGCGACAGCATCTCCGCCGAATACGGCCTGCCCCGCGACACGGGCTGGGTTGCCTTGATGCGACAGCGCCTCGCCGACGAGCAAATCGATTATAGCGTCGCCAATGCGAGCATCAGCGGCGACACCACGAGCGGCGGACGAGCCCGCATGCCGGCGCTCATGCAACGCCTGAAGCCGAGCATCGTGATCGTCGAACTCGGCGCCAACGACGCGTTGCGCGGCGTGCCGCTTTCCACCACCGAAGACAACTTGCGCACGATCATCGAGCAGGCTCAGCAAGGTCACGCGAAGGTCGTGCTGGTGGGCATGTATGTGCCGCCTAATTACGGCCCGGACTACACGCAAAAGTTCCACGGCTTGTACGGCGAACTGTCCAAACAGTTGCGCGTGCCGCTCGTGCCGTTTCTGCTCGCCGGCATCGCCGATAAACCGGACATGTTCCAGGCCGATCAGATTCATCCGACCCAGCAGGCACAGCCAGTGCTACTCAACAACGTGTGGCCCGCAGTCAAGCCACTCCTTCGCACAAGTTCGCCGCACTGAAAAGCCTGCTAACAACTTGTTTCCAGAACTGTGGGAACGCGGATCGGAAAGTTCTCTCTGACACTTTCGTAATCCCGCGTAACCGGCTCGATTTTGAGCGACTTTTGAGGAGATAACGTGAAATATTTACCGTTAATCGCTTTGACCGTGGCAATTTCCGCCTGCGCCGCTCAACCGCCCGCTGGCGTTCAATCCGTTGGCCAAAGCCAGCAACCGCCCAAGGCCGTCGCTACCTGCATCGCGCAGAAGTGGGCCGACAGCTCGCAGCAACAAGTGGTCTCACAAGACACATTGGCTAACGATCAAGCCATGGATGTGTATGTTCCGGGTCAGCAGCCGCCCAATGGCGCCGCCGCTGTCGTACGACCGTCGTACACCGGCAAGGGCACGTGGGTCGGCTTCCGCGCCGGTGGCGCTGGCGGCAGCGACGCCACGAGTGCAATCAGCGGCTGCCTGTAACTGCCTGTAAGACACGCAGCGTGCCGCAGCAACCGTTTGACGAGCTTGCACTCGTCAAATGAAAAAGCCCCGCAATTGCGGGGCTTTTTTGCGTTCGGGTGGCTTTACTCGCCGCTCGCCTGGGCATTGCTGCTGTCGAGGGAACCGTAGAGCTTCACCTTCGAACGCGCGCGCACAGCTTCGACATAGGCCTCTGCTTCGGACTGCGCATCGACCTGCGCGATCTGTTGCTGCGCTGCAGCCAGACGTTGCGGATCGACTGTCGTACCCGCCACCACCGAGTTCACGCGATAGATCGCATAGCCGTCGTCGCCGAGGTCCACACCAACGTAAGCCGGCAATTTTTGCGCGTCCGCCTTGTAGATTGCACTCAATGCAGCGGGCGGCACGCCTTGCGCGTCGTTACGCGACACCTTCAGCGGCGACGAGAAGCCGGCGGTCGACTTCGATTTTTCGAACTCGGCCAGTTTGGCCACGCCATCCTTGTGAGCCGCTTCATTCGACTGGACCGCGATCAGCTTCTGACGCACCGCGTCCTTGACGGCGTCGAGCGCCGGCACTGCCGCGGCCTTGTAGTCGGTCACCCGCGCCGCGATCAGCGTGTTGCCGCCGACGTCGATGGCTTGCGTGTTGTTGCGTGCTGTCGTGGCGTCGCTCGCGAACACTGCGGCGAGGAACTTCGCATTGTTTAGCGGGCTGTCCGGCGCGAGCTTCGGATCCGGCTGCGGCGTGACCGTGGCGGTCTGCACTTGCAGCTTGTACTTGTCGGCGGCAGGCTGCAGGCTCTTGGCTTTTTCATAGACGATCGACGTGAAGCCTTCCGAGTCGTCGGTGAATGCCTTGCTGGCCAACTGCGCCTTGAGGTCTTTCGAGATCTGATCTTTCACTTCGTCGAACGGCTTCGTGACCGCCGGCTTCACGTCCGTCACCTTGACGATGTGATAACCGAAATCGGTCTGCACGATGCCGCTGACTTCGTCTTTCTTCAGCGCGAACACAGCGTCGTCGAACGCCTTGCCGCCCGCGATCATGCCGCGGCCGAAGTAACCCAGATCGCCACCCTTCGACGCCGAACCCGGGTCCTGTGAGTTCTGCTGCGCGATCTGCGCGAACTGATCCGGATGCGCCTTGATCTGTGCGAGCAACTCTTCGGCCTTCTGTTTCGCCTTGGCCTTATCGGCCGCGCTCGCGTCTTTCGGCGCCGCGATCAGGATGTGGCTCGCACGCACCTGACCGTCGGTACGGTAGTGCGCGATGTTGTCGTCGTAGTACTTCTTCAGATCGGCGTCGCTCGGCTGCGCGGAAGCGGCGAGCGTTGCCGGCGACATGACGACGTACTGGATCGTGGCCGTAGCCGGCGTGGCGAATTCGTTGCGATGCGCGTCGTAATACGCTTGCAGTTGCGCGTCGGTAGGCTGCACCTTCGCGGCATAGTCGCGCGGATGGAACGCGATGCCTTGCACTTCGCGCTGCTGTTCCGCGAGTTCGGTCAGATGCTGCGCGAGCGTTTTCGACGTGAAGGCGCTGCCTTGAATGCTGGCCGGCAACTGCTGCGTGGCGATGCTGTAGCGCACACGTTCGTCGTACTGGTCGGGCGTCATGCCCTGCATGGCGAGCAACTGCTTGTAGCGGTCGACGTCGATCGTGCCGTCAGGATTCTTCAGCGACGAGATCACCGGATCGCTCATCAGCACGCGGCGCACGGCGTCGTCGGATGCGGTGAGATGCAGGCGCTGTGTTTCATCGGCCAGCACGCGTTGCTCGATCAGACCGTCGAGCATCTGCGCACGGCGTTCCGGCGTGTCGAACGACTTCATGTCGAACTGCGCGCCGAGCATCTGACGGGCGCGGTCGAGTTGCTGACGCATCGCGTCGTCGTATTCAGCGCGCGTGATCTTGTGACCGTTGACGCTCGCGACGTTTGCGCTTTCGTCAAAGAAGCCGCGAAAGCCCTGAATACCCACAAAACCCAACCCCGGCACAATGACGAGGATGAGCATGAACATCATCAGGCGTTTGTGATTGCGGAAAAAATCGAGCATGCGTGAGGAGTGCCAAAAACAGAACGCCCGATCTTACAACAGCGGGCAACAAAAAAGGCGAACCGGAGTTCGCCTTTCGAGGATACTGGCGGAGTGGACGGGACTCGAACCCGCGACCCCCGGCGTGACAGGCCGGTATTCTAACCGACTGAACTACCACTCCTTAATACATCAACTGCGCTGAAACACTTGGACGAATCTGAAACTGGTGGGTGCTGAGAGGCTCGAACTCCCGACCTACGCCTTGTAAGGGCGCCGCTCTACCAACTGAGCTAAGCACCCGTTTCACGATTCAGTGCTTCTTCTTGCTTCTGCCTGAGCTTCGTCGCTTGAAGTATTTCAACGCCCCTCAAGCAGCAAGCCCATTAGTTTAGCGCATCCTTCAGAGCTTTGCCAGGCCTAAATTTGGGGACCTTGGCCGCCTTGATTTTGATGGCAGCGCCGGTGCGCGGATTGCGCCCGGTGCGCGCGGTGCGCTTGCCGACCGCGAACGTGCCGAAACCGACCAACGTCACCGAACCGCCCTTCTTCAACGTACCTTTGACACCATCGATCACAGCGTCGAGTGCACGGCCTGCCGCTGCCTTCGAAATGTCGGCTTGCTGCGCAACGTGATCGATCAATTCCGTCTTGTTCATCCCAACCCCCGAGAATGTTTATGGCAATCGTGACGGCGCTTTGTTAGCGCCTGGCATCACGCGGCCGGCGGCCAACGCCGGGCGCAATCATTAGAATTGGCCGAAACCCTTGTGTCAAGCGGGGTTGAGCCTGATTTGCGAGGTTTTCGAGGGGGCTTCCTATAACAAAATGTTGCCTCGAATCGATGCACATACAACCAGTCGGCAGCCGCACTGCGGCTTTGCTCAATAGGTGGGAAAACGCGTTGCACTGATGCTTGACGAAAGTCGCGCGGCCAATAAAAAACCCGCGGCCGTGACCGCGGGTTTTCTTCAAGCAAACAGCTTCGTTACTGACTGTCTTAGTGCTTCACGACTTCCGTTGCTGCGGCGTCTTTGCCCGGCTCTGCCGCGACAGGCGCAGCAGGCTTCGGCTCTTCTTCCGGCAACGCCGTCGGCACGCGTTCGAGCGCCAGTTCGAGCACCTTGTCGATCCAGCGGACCGGCACGATTTCGATTGCGTTCTTCACGTTGTCCGGAATCTCCGTCAAATCTTTGACGTTTTCTTCCGGGATCAGCACCAGCTTGATACCGCCGCGATGCGCCGCCAGCAGTTTTTCCTTCAGGCCACCGATCGGCAGAACTTCGCCACGCAACGTGATTTCGCCCGTCATCGCGACATCGGCGCGCACCGGAATTCCGGTCAACACCGACACCAGCGCGGTCGTCATCGCAATACCGGCAGACGGACCGTCTTTCGGCGTCGCGCCTTCCGGCACGTGGATGTGAATGTCCTGCTTCTCGAACGCTTCGTCCTTGACACCGAGACGGCGCGAGCGCGAACGAACCACCGAGCGTGCTGCCTCGACCGACTCCTTCATCACGTCGCCCAGCGAACCCGTACGGATCACGTTGCCCTTGCCCGGCATCACCGCGGCTTCGATGGTCAGCAGATCGCCGCCCACTTCCGTCCACGCGAGACCCGTGACCTGGCCAACCTGATTTTCCTTCGCGGCCAGACCGAAGTCGTACTTGCGCACGCCGAGGAACGTATCGAGATTGCTGCCGTCGACCTTCACCGCGCCTTCCGCCTTCTTCAGCAGAAGCATCTTCACGACCTTGCGGCAGATCTTCGAAATTTCACGCTCGAGCGAACGCACGCCCGCTTCACGCGTGTAGTAACGAATGATGTCGCGGATCGCGGTTTCCGTCACATCGACCTCGCCATCCTTGAGGCCGTTGTTCTTCTTTTGCTTGGGCAAAAGATAACGTTGCGCGATGCTGACCTTCTCGTCTTCCGTGTAACCCGACAGACGGATCACTTCCATCCGGTCAAGCAGCGGCGGCGGAATGTTCAGCGAGTTCGACGTTGCCACGAACATCACGTCCGACAGATCGAAGTCGACTTCGACGTAGTGATCGGCGAACGTGTGGTTCTGTTCCGGATCGAGCACTTCGAGCAGAGCCGACGACGGATCGCCGCGGAAATCCTGACCCATCTTGTCGACTTCGTCGAGCAGGAAGAGCGGATTGCGCACGCCGACCTTGGTCAGGCTTTGCAGAATCTTGCCGGGCATCGAACCAATGTACGTACGACGGTGACCGCGAATCTCGGCTTCGTCGCGCACGCCGCCGAGCGCCATACGCACGAACTTGCGGTTCGTGGCGCGAGCGATCGACTGACCCAGCGACGTCTTACCGACACCCGGAGGCCCAACGAGGCACAGGATCGGCGCTTTGACCTTGTCGACACGTTGCTGGACCGCGAGATACTCGAGAATGCGTTCCTTCACTTTCTCGAGACCGAAGTGGTCTTCGTCGAGCACGCGTTCCGCATTCGAGAGGTCGTTGTTGACCTTGCTCTTCTTGCGCCACGGCAAGCCGATCAGCGTGTCGATGTAGTTGCGCACGACCGTCGCTTCCGCCGACATGGGCGACATCAGCTTGAGCTTTTTCAGCTCGGCGTCTGCCTTCTTCTTGGCTTCCTTCGGCATGCGGGCAGCGGTAATGCGCTTCTCGAGTTCTTCGAGATCCGCACCTTCTTCGCCTTCGCCGAGTTCCTTCTGGATCGCCTTGACCTGTTCGTTCAGGTAGTACTCGCGCTGGCTCTTTTCCATCTGGCGCTTCACACGCCCACGGATGCGCTTTTCCACCTGCAGGATGTCGATCTCGGCTTCGAGTTGCGCGAGCAGATGCTCGAGTCGCTCGATGACCGGGAACATCTCGAGAATGTGCTGCTTCTGGTCGAGCTTGAGCGGCAGATGCGCTGCGATCGTATCGGCCAGACGACCCGCTTCGTCGATGCCTGACAGCGACGTCAGGATCTCCGGCGGAATCTTCTTGTTCAGCTTCACATACTGGTCGAACTGCGACACGATCGCGCGGCGCAGCGCTTCAGTTTCAGCGCTGTCGGCGTGGTCGGGTTCGAGCGGCATGACTTCGCACGAGAACTGCGTTTCCTGTTCTTCGATGGAAAGCGTTTTCGCGCGCTGCAAGCCTTCGACGAGCACCTTCACGGTGCCATCGGGCAGCTTGAGCATTTGCAGGATGTTGGCGACGCACCCTACTTCGTACATGTCCTTTTCGGTCGGCTCATCTTTCGCAGCCGTTTTCTGGGCGACGAGCATGATGTGCTTGCCGCCTTCCATCGCTGCTTCGAGAGCCTTGATCGACTTCGGGCGGCCTACGAAGAGCGGAATCACCATGTGCGGGAAGACGACTACGTCACGCAGCGGCAGCAGCGGGAGCGTAATGCGTTCCGGCGGAAGGAGTTGGGTTCCTGACATTTCATTTCCCCATGAGTGGAATCAGTTCGTTCGATAGGTGAGGCCAGCAGAAAAGATTGCAAGCCTCCGCGTGTGGGAAAAGTTCAGTGACTCCGAAGGTTCAGTGACTCCATAGTGAAAACAACCAGCCTGACCACACGATAAACGAAAAAAGCCGTTCACGTTGCCATGAACGGCTTTTTTTGCAGAACCCGAAAGCCGATCAGTTCGAACCCGCCACTTTGGGCGCGTCTTCGTAGATCAGTAGCGGTTTGCCGTCGCCGTCAATCACGTTGTCGTCGATGATGACCTTGCTAACGCCTTTCATTTGCGGCAGGTCGTACATCACATCAAGCAACGCCTGTTCCAGGATAGAACGCAAACCACGCGCGCCCGTCTTGCGACGAATTGCCTTACGCGCGACAGCTTGCAACGCGGCCGGGCGAATTTCGAGCTCGACGCGCTCCATGTTGAACAGCTTGTGGTACTGCTTAACCAGGGCATTCTTCGGTTCGACGAGAATTTTCATCAACGCGACTTCGTCGAGCTTGCCGAGCGTGGCTACCACCGGCAGACGGCCGATCAGCTCGGGAATGAGACCGAACTTGATCAGATCTTCCGGTTCCACTTCGCGCAGCACTTCGCCGGCGTCGCGGTCCTGCTTGCTCTTCACGCTCGCGCCAAAGCCGATGCCGGTTTTCTCGGTACGATCGACGATGACCTTTTCGAGGCCGTCGAACGCGCCACCGCAGATGAACAGAATGTTGGTGGTGTCGACCTGGATGAAGTCCTGATTCGGGTGCTTACGGCCGCCCTGCGGCGGCACCGACGCCATCGTACCCTCCACCAGCTTCAGCAAAGCCTGTTGCACGCCTTCACCCGAGACATCGCGGGTGATCGACGGGTTGTCGGACTTGCGGCTGATCTTGTCGATTTCGTCGATGTAGACAATGCCGCGCTGGGCCTTGTCGACTTCGTAATTGCAGTTTTGCAGCAGCTTCTGAATGATGTTCTCGACGTCTTCACCGACATAGCCGGCTTCCGTCAGCGTGGTTGCATCGGCAATCACGAACGGGACGTTCAGAAGGCGCGCGAGCGTTTGCGCGAGCAGCGTCTTGCCGGAACCGGTCGGGCCGATCAGCAGGATGTTGCTCTTGGACAGCTCGATCTCGTCCTTCTTGTCGAGATGCTTGAGGCGCTTGTAGTGGTTGTACACCGCGACCGCGAGAATTTTCTTCGCGCGTTCCTGACCGATCACATACTGGTCGAGGATTTCACGGATTTCCTGCGGACTCGGCAGATCGGACTTCGACAAGCCCGCCTCGATGCCCGCACCTGCAGCCTCATCACGGATGATTTCGTTGCACAGGTCGATACATTCATCACAGATGAACACCGACGGGCCGGCAATCAGTTTTTTGACTTCATGCTGGCTCTTACCGCAAAACGAGCAATACAACAGCTTTTCGCTGTTAGAACCTTTCTTGTCCGCCATAGATGTTTGAGCCTCCGGACACTCGATTACATGATACGCCGTTTGCCCTGGCCTCGCAGTTTGGGCGGGGCCGGGCTTGAGCCAAGGTGACGGCGTTTGCCGCAGGCACTCGGACGAAGTTTGATTATTTCACAACCGATCCGGCCACGTTTTCGCCCCATTTCAGGGCAAAAACGCACCATCTCAAGGACGCTTGTGCGCCACCTGGTCGACGAGACCGTAAGCTTGCGCGTCGTCGCCTGACATGAAATTGTCGCGGTCGGTGTCGCGTGCGATACGCTCGACCGGCTGGCCGGTGTGATGCGCGAGCAGATGATTCAGGCGTTCCTTCAAATACAGGATTTCACGCGCCTGAATTTCGATGTCCGACGCCTGGCCACGCGCGCCGCCCAGCGGCTGGTGAATCATGACGCGCGAATTCGGCAAGGCAAAACGCTTGCCCTTCGCCCCGGCCGCAAGCAGAAATGCGCCCATGCTGGCCGCAAGACCCATGCACAGCGTGGAGACATCCGGCTTGATAAACTGCATCGTGTCATAAATCGCCATGCCGGCCGAAACCGAACCGCCCGGGCTGTTGATGTAGAAGCTGATGTCCTTGTCGGGATTCTCGCTTTCGAGGAACAGCATCTGGGCGACGACGAGATTGGCCGTCTGGTCGTTCACTTCACCGACCAGGAATACGATCCGTTCCTTCAGCAGACGCGAATAGATGTCGTACGAACGCTCGCCCCGGCCGCTCGTTTCCACGACGATCGGCACCAGTCCGAGCGCCTGCGCTTCGAGATCCCGTGACGACTGGGAGGTCAACGTGTCCAGCATTTGAGCGCGAAAGGTCATGCAGTGGATCCTTGTCTGAAATATTCTAAATATTAGATGCTGGACAGGTGTGGCCGACAACCCCGTATTCAAGTGCGCGTTCGGTGCGGCGCAATGCGTGACACCCGTGCAAAACGCACCGCATATTCACAGCACAAAAAAACGGCGTGCGGGCCGTCGCTCCGACAGCCGGCACGCCGTTGCAGCGACGCTTACGCTTGCGCCGTTGCGCTTGCCAGTTCTTCGAAGCTCACTTCCTTGTCCGTCACCTTGGCCTTGCTGAGCACGAAATCGACGACGTTGGCTTCAACGACGTACGCTTCCATTTCGGCAAGACGTTGCTGGTTGGAATAATACCAGCGGACGACTTCCTTCGGGTCTTCGTAGCTTTTCGCGAATTCGTCGACTTCGGCACGAATCTGCTCCGGCTTGGCTTGCAGTTCGTTGGCCTTGACCAGTTCGGCCAGCACGAGGCCCAGCTTCACGCGGCGCTCAGCCTGTTCCTTGAACATCGCAGCCGGGATCGGCGCATCTTTGGCGTTCGGCACGCCGCGTTGCTCCAGATCCTGACGCGCCATCGCGACGAGGCGCTCCTGATCCTGTTCGATCAGCGCGTTCGGCACGTCCAGTTCGGAAATCTTCAGCAACGCGTCCATCACCTGGTTCTTGACGATGGCTTGCGTGCGGCGCTTTGCTTCGCGTTCGAGATTGTCTTTGATCTCAGCGCGCATCTTAGTCAGGTCGCCGTCTTCGATGCCGAGCGACTTGGCGAATTCGGCGTCGATTTCCGGCAGATGCGGCCACTCGATCTTCTTCATCGTGATCGTGAATTGCGCGGTCTTGCCGGCGACATCTTTGCCATGATAGTCCTCGGGGAAAGCCAGATCGAATTCCTTCGACTCGCCAACCTTCAGGCCCGTTGCCGCCTTTTCGAATTCCGGCAGCATGCGGCCTTCGCCCAGCACGAACGCGAAGTCGTCAGCGCTGCCGCCCTGGAACACTTCACCCTCGATCTTGCCGACGAAGTCGACCGTCACGCGATCGCCTTCTTTCGCTGCCGTGTCGCCGCCGCCGTCACCGTGCTCGCCGGCTTCGCCGCGAGCGTGGAAGTGCACGCGCTGCTTGCGCAGGATGTCCAGCGTGCGGTCGATTTCCGCTTCGCTGATGGTGGTCGTGGTGCGCTCGATTTCAGCCGTGGCGACGTCGCCCAGCTTCACTTCCGGATACACCTCGAACGTCGCGTCGAACGCGTAGTCGCCTTCAGTCGCGTCGCTCTTCGGCGCGAAGCTCGGCTGACCGGCGACGCGCAGGTTTTCGCTGCGGCTGATGTCGAAGAATTCCTTGCCGACCTTGTCGCTCAGCACTTCGGCTTCCACCTGGCCCGAATACTGTTGCGTCACCATCTTGAGCGGCACCTTGCCCGGGCGGAAACCCGGCATGCGCACGTTCTTCGCGAGTTGACGGATACGCGAGTCCACTTCCTTCTGCACGGCGTCCTTCGGCAGGGAAATCGTGACGCGGCGTTCGAGCTTGCCGAGGTTTTCAACAACGTTAGCCATGGCTTCAATCGTCCTAAAATTATTCGAGCGAATCAGTTATCTTCTCCGTGCCGCTTGTCGATGTCATGCGATGTCGCGTTTTTTTGGTCGCGTTTGGGTCGCTTCGCATCGATTGCGCGCCTGCGCCGCGGGCTTGCAGGCCGCCGGCAGCACGGTTGAGTCCAAAGAGCCGAATATTTTAGCAAACTATTTGCGCGCCTAGCCGGGATTCGATGAATGCGCGCGTTTTTGTCGAGGTTTTGGTCGGATTCCGGCCGCTTTCCGCGCTGTTTCATGCCCGTTTGCGCACTGTTCCAGTGCGGCCGGGGTGCTTCGCCGAACCAGTACACGAATTTTCTCCGGCGACTTCGCTTCAACCTGTCTGCACGAATTTTCCCCGGCGAATTCGCTTGGATCAACACAGGTCTACAGAAGCAGCCGCGCCCACCGCGCATACGCGCCCAGCCGCCATCCATGCCGGCTATGCCATTCGACATATTCAGTCGGCGCGCCCATGCTGATAAGCTAATGGACGCGCTTGGGGCTGCGCCCGCATCTCGCCGTTTCACCGCCCTCGCAACGATTCCAACCACTCAGAGACACCATGCCGAATTCGCCGTCCTCGCCCGTCGTCGTCATTGCTCCCGACTCCTTCAAAGGCTCGCTTAGCGCGGAACAGGTCGCGCAAGCGATCGCAGCGGGCATCAAGCGCGCCCGTCCCGCCGCGGAGGTGCGCATCTGCCCGATGGCCGACGGCGGCGAAGGCACACTCGACGCCATGCTCACGCGCGGCGGCGAACGCCGCACGCTGAGCGTGCGCGGCGCGGCTGGTCCGGTGCGCGAGGCGCTCACGGGCCTGCTCGCCGACGGCAGCGCGATCATCGAAACGGCGGAGGTCGTCGGCATCACGGATCCGGTGGGCATGGGCGTGCCCGTCGAGGCGCGCAGCACACGCGGCATGGGCGAGGCGATTCGCGCGCTGATGGACGCCGGCGTGCGGCGCTTTTTCGTCGCGCTCGGCGGCAGCAGCACCAACGACGGCGGCGCGGGCCTGTTGGCCGGCCTCGGTCTCAAGCTGTTCGACGCACAAGACAATGAACTCGACGCCACGCCGGAACAACTCGCGCGTCTCGCACGAGTCGACGTGTCGCAGCTCGACGCGCGTTTATCGAGCACGCAGTTCGTCGGCATGTCGGACGTGGACAATCCGCTTACCGGCGAACACGGCGCAACCGCGGTATTCGGTCCGCAAAAGGGTGTGAAACCGGAACAGGTTGCCACGCTCGACGCAGCGCTCGCCCGCTTCGCCGATCTGCTCGAACCAGCGCTCGGCCGCACGGCGCGCCAGCTGCCCGGCGCGGGCGCCGCGGGCGGCCTCGGCTTCGCGTTGCATATGCTCGGCGCGCAGTTCGAACCCGGCGCGGAAACCGTCGCGCGGCAAATCGGTCTGGACGCCGCGCTCGAAGGCGCCGATTGGCTGATCACCGGCGAAGGCCGTTCGGATGTGCAAACGCTGCATGGCAAGGCGCCCTTCATCGCCTGCCGTCATGCACAGGCAGCGGGCGTGCCGGCCACGCTTCTCTCCGGCGGAGTCGACTCAGCCGCCTTGCCGCGCCTTGCCGAATATTTCAGCGGTTGTTTCTCGCCGGCGCCCGGCCCGATCACGCTCGAAGTCGCGATTCGCGACGCGGCGCGTCTGTTGGCGGACGAAGCCGAACAGTTGACGCGCCTGAAATACGGCACGCGTTGACCGGCAGGGCGGTTACGGCAACAATCACAGCGCCGCGACCGCTCTCACACTACGGGAAGACCATGAAGGACGCCAAAGCCGGGCTCGAACAATTCCTCACGTACCGTCTGCATGTCCTCAACAAACTCGCCGAACGCGGCATCAGCGAACGCTATCAGAGCAAGCTCGGCGTGACCTTGCCTGAAGCGCGCGTGATTGCGTCGGTGGGATCGTTCGGACCGTTCTCGATCATGGAACTGGCAAGACATGCCAATCTCGACAAAAGCCAGGCAAGCCGCGCCGCCGAAGCGTTGATCAAGCAAGGACTCGTGAAACGCGAGGCGAGCGCCGAAGACGGCCGCGTCGTGCTGGTGTCGCTAACGCCCGAAGGCCGCGCGCTGTATCGGAAAGTCATGCCGATCGCGCGCAAATGGAACGGCGACATGTTCGACTGTCTGGACGAGCAGGAAAAGCTTGCATTCGGTCAGGCGCTCGACAAGATCATCGGCACAATGACGGCGCCCGAGGAATGACCTGCGCGCCGTAGGCGGCGCTGAATTCAGCGCTTGCCTTCGCCCTGTCCGTTGGTGTCGCCGGTGGCGGGAGCGGCCGTAGAAACATTAGCTGCCGGGCCCGTTCGGTCGGATTCCGCCGACGTACCGGTTACGCCAGTTCCCTCCGAACTACCCGCCACGCCGGATACCCCCGACGCGTCTGCTGCGCTACTCTCCGCCGACGCTCCCCCTGCGCCAGATCCCGACGACGCTCCCGACATACCCGCCGGCCCACCGCCCGCCGGCACTCGCGCACCGCGCGCAAGCCGCCACGCAATCGCTGCAAGCGAGCCCACGGCCAGCAGCAACGCCGCCCATAGCAAATAGCGGCGCATCGCGTCCGGATCCCTCGCGGACTGCGCCCTCGCGGCCTGCTCGGCTGACAGCGCATCACCCAGGCGCGCCGTCGCGGGGACCGCCGAGGCGCCCATCAACAGATCGTCGCGGCTCACCGCCGACGACACCGTCGTCGCGCTACCCACCGCCAGCGTGAACGGCGCCGTGCCACGCGCGACGAACGTCAGAATCGCCGGACGCCAGCCCGCGGCGACGGTCAGCGTCCCGCTGCCGAGTCCGCCGTTTCGCGTGTCGACCACCACACGCCACTGACGATCCGTGTCGGGCGTCAATTCGAGCGAAGGGTTGCTTTGCTCCACCTCGCCGTTATGCAAACGGAATAATGTCGCGCCCGCCACTTCGCGCCATGGCGTATCGAGCCCCGTGCGCGAATAGACGACCGCAGGCGCGACGGTGTTCGGTTGAGGCAGGTTCAGGCGCAACCGGTCGACGGGATACGGGCCGCTGGTGCTAAAAAAATACTCGCCGGGTTTCGGTCCCGCGTGCGCGACGATGCCTTCGCGCCATGCCCGCTCCGCGCGCTGCGCCGCGTCGGCGGCAAGCGCCTGGATCTCCATGTCCAGCGACTCGACATACGGCGCGCCGTCGAGCCAGCGCAAGCGCAGGTAACGCGCGCGATTGCCGTCCAGTTCGATCCGGTCCTGACTCAGCGTGCTGCCGTTGTAGCTGACCTTGAGCAGTTGCGCATCGCCGGCGGGTTGCCAGTGACGCAAATCGTCGCTCGATTCGACCGTCACGCGCCCCTGGTAATTGTCGTCGCGCAGGTGCACGAGCAAGGCGGTCACGCGGCTTGCACGCGACGCGCGCCCGAGGTCGATCAGGTCCGTATCGTGTTGCGCGCGGGCCGGCGGCGCAGAGGTCGCGCGCAGCGAACCATCGCTGGCGATTGTCACGCCCAGCGGTGCGGAGGTACTGCTGGCGGCCGTGGGCGGCAACGGAAACCAGCGCACCGGACGCAGCGTGGGCGGCGTGCGCGGCGGCTCGCGCGGCGCATCGAGCGAATACGGAACGGGTTCGCCCGTGCCGTTGAAGATCCGCACGTCGCCGAGATCGTGACGCTGGCTCGCCGCGTAGACGGCGGCCGGCAGCGTCACGCTGTAGTACGCGGCGCCTTCTTCGAGTTGCAGCGCGAAATGCTGAGCGAAATCGTCGGCCGCGGTGGCGGGCGCGGACGCCCACATCGCCGTGATCGCGAAACACCAGCCGGTCAATATAAAGACATGCTTCATTGCTTGGATTCCACGACCAGAGACTTAGGCGGTAACGGTGAGAAGTAGCCGATCAGCAACAACATCAAACCGATGCCGATAAACGAAACGATCCGCTCGATTCCCGTCATGTGAGACAGGTCGAACAGGAACAGCTTGACTACGGTCGCCGCCAGCAGCGCGCCGCCGATGAACCAGACCATCCGGCTCGCCCGGCGCGTCGCCCAGATCATCATGGCCAGCGCACACACCGTCCAGAATACCGATATTGACGCCTGTACGAGCATCGAGTGTGACATGGTCTCGAACGCATATGGCACGCCGGTCCAATGATGCAGCGTACGCAGCAGCATCGCGTTCAGCCAGACGAATCCGGTCGCGCCGGCCGCCACCTGCAAAGGCATGCGATATTCGCCGATCGGCACGCCGAGCCAGTGAATCCGCACGAGCCAGAACGCCGCCAGCGCGAACACCACTGCCTGCACCAGGTCGAGCGGATTGAGCAACGGCAGACGCGCCCATGCGCCGCCGTCCTGCGTCAGGTTCGCGAAGAACGTCCATATCCACATCACCAGCACGAGCGGCGTCGACGCGATCGCGCACAGCCGCACGATACTGTCGCGGCGCGCGAGCCACAACCCGGCAAAAGCAAACGCGCTCCAGCCGACCAGAAACACCTGCTGCAGGCCGAACGAGGCGAGCACCGCACCGACATCGTACGCCGCGTGAAAATGATGATGCAGCGTGCGCAACAGCAGCGCGTTGAACCAGAGAAACAGCGTGGCGAGCACCAGATAATCGAAGGCGCGCGGATGCCATTGCACGCCCAACGCGCGCAGTCTGTGCAGCCATACCGCACAAGCGACGACCGCGAGAATCTGCGCGACGTCGAGCGGATTGAGGATCGGCAGCCACATGAGCGGCGCGGCGCTGCCGTCGCTCGTCACGCTCGCGATACTCCACGCCCACAGCAGCACAGCGAGCGGCGCGGCGGCCCACACCTGATACGCCCGCATGAAGCGCGCGACCGGCCAGCGCAGACGATGCCCGGCGCCCGCCAGCAACAGCAGCAGCACACCGAAGCCATACGCCCACGCGCTCCAACTCCATGCGCCTTCGGGCACGTAAGCCCGCAAACCCCAGTAGCCCTCGAGCGCGGCAAGCGCGCCGGCCGTCCAGAACATCAGCGTATGCAGCGGCGCGAGCACGATATCGCTGACGTCACGCTGCTGGCGCCACAACAATCCATACGCCGAGAAGGCAGCGAGTGCGCCAACCAGCCAGCCGTAGCCGCTCACCGGCGCCATGCCCAACGTGAAGAGCTGCGCGGTAAGCAACGCGAGAACCGGCACGAGCGCCAGCGCCGGCCATTCGGCAAGCGGCCAGCGCAGCGTGCGGCGCGCGCCGTGCGCGAGCCACGCTGTCAGCACCGCGAAGAGCGCGACGGCAGCCGTATCGAAACGGGCGTGTTCCACGCCAGGATGAGCGCTCGTGTACGCATGGATTTCGTACAGGCCGCCCAATGTCCACCACAACAAACCCCACACGCTGGCAACGAGGCCGATCTGCGGCATCCACAGATGCCATTCGCCTGCTTCGCTGCGGCCGTGCAAACGCCACCCCGTGAAGACACCCGCGAGCGCGATCAACACCGACGCGATGTAAGCGCCGTTCAGGACCGGCCAGACGTTCGCGTCGTGAGTCTGCGCGATCGTGCCGACCGCGTAGGCGCCCGCCGCGGCCAGTTGCAGCAGCAGGCCGAAACCGAACGCGCTCAGGCGCCGCTGACGCACCGCGAGCCAGCTGATCGCTGCGCCTTCGATGGCCCAGGTCGCGCTGGTGGTCGGCCCGGTGAACGCGAGCGGCACGGCGAGCGTGGCAAAGATCACCGCCAGCGCGAGCATGGCCTCGAACATCATGCCGAGGCGCTCGCGGCGTCGCGCGAGCCAGCCCGCGATCGCCAGATAGAACGCGGCGAGCGCCACCGCGCTCCACGCCAGGCCGAACTCGGTGTTCTTCATCAACGCGGCTTGCAGGCCGATCGCCACCAGCGGCGTGCCGAACACCAGCGTGCCGTCGACGTAATGCTTGAGGGCGATTTCGCGCCGCACCGCGTAGAGCAGCGCGATGCCGACGTACATCAGGAAAAACAGAATCAGGAACGGCTCCGTGCTGGCGAGCAACTCGGGGCGGTAGGCCGTCGCGCCCCACGCGGCGTCGATCGAAAACGTGAATACGAAGCCGAGCAGATTCAGCGGGCGCCACGCCTTGAACCACGCGATCGCGAAGATGCCGGCGTTGAGCAGCGCGTAGTAGCTGAACAGCACGACGTGACTGCCGCCGCCCGTCGACAGCAAAATGGGCGCGAGAAAACCGCCCGCGCTGCCTATGAAGGCCAGCGACGAAGCGTTCTGCCGGACCGCAAGAAATGCACTGAGCGCGCAGATCGCGACCATCAGCGGCAAGGCTGCGCCCGCGGGTAGCAGGTGGTAGAGCCGCGTGGCCGCGAAGACGGTCAGATACAGCGCGCCGACGCCGCCGCCTTGCAGCACCAGCCCATAGGCGCCGCGTCGCTCGCCGATGCGCCAGCCGAGCACGATCAGGGCGGTCGCGGCGAGCGCCACGCCGGCGAGGCGGAATTCGATCGGCAGCAGACTGTTGTCCGCAGCGTATTTGAGCAGGAAGGCGATGCCGAAAAACAGCACGATGATGCCGACCCGCACGACCGTGTTGCCGCCCAAAAGCCAGTCGCGGCCAGCTTTGAAGAGGCGCTCGGCGAGACCAGGGCCGCGTGGAGGTGCGGGTGGTGAAGGTGGAGCGGGAGGCTGCGGCGCCGACGCTGACGTGGAAAGAGACTGTGCGGTCGGAGCGACTTGAGTGGCGCCAGACATGCCGGGCGGGACGGGTACGCTCGACACGCCTGTTGCACCACGAGCGCCCGTTGCGCCTTCCGCGCTCGCAGCAGCCGGCACCATCGCTTCGGCGCTTGCCGATGAGCGCGCGGCAGCGAGTGGCATCGCCGGCACCTCAGGCTGCGGACGTACTGTCCGCTCATTGCCAGGCGGGATCGCGTAAGGACTCGACGCTGCATCCGACGGCGACCGCCTGAACGCCGCAGTGTCAGCAGTCTGCGCATTAGCATCAGGAGCGCCCTCGCCGGCTCCCGCTCGCAACTGACGAATCTCGCCGCGCAATGCGACGACTTCCCGCTCGAGCCGCTCGACGCGCGCCGCCAGTTCGCCCTGAGGATTCGAGCCAGAAGTGGTGGCCGTGGTGGCCGTGGTGGCCGCTGTGGCCGCGGATCCCGCCGCAGTATCCGCAGACTTCTTTCGCAGAAGACGCGAAAACGCAAAACCAGCCACGGCACCCAGCAATGCGCCGAGGCCGATCGAGAAATCGTTCGACAAGGCAGTCAGCATGCCGACCACCGCGCCGAGGACGGTCAATATCACGCTCATCGCATCCCTCTTTTTTATTGTGTTCTATTGCGAGATTCGCTTAATTACGCTCGGATTAATCCGCGAGTATTACATCAACGATACGGCGAAAATCGGCGCGGAGAATACCATGTAATCCGCGCTTCAGAGCCAACTATCAAGCGAGTCAATGACGCGTGCGTCACGCTGCTTAACAATTCCCCGCCGGCATTGCGTCACTAGTCCCAACCGCATCGATATCAGCAGCCGCGCAAGCCGCCAATCATGTCAAAATTCGTCACCGGCCATTGGGCCATCCCTCTCCCATATTTTATTTAAGGAAGTAGCAGTGGACATCAACAAACAGGTCGCGGCCCTCACCGCTTCGGAACTCCAGACGGCCGGCGCGAGCCAGGCCACGGCGATTGCCGTTAGCGTGCTGCTGCGTCATCTGCGCTCGCCTGAGCTGGCGAAGCTGCTGTCGTCGGCGTTCGAAAACCATCAGGCGGTAATGCTGCAAACGCCGTGGCCCGAGCCAATGCTGCAGGCGTTCGAATCGACCCGCCGCTTTCTCGAAGGCGCCACGCAAGCGGACCTGCCGGGCACGCAAGCGCCCGCGCAAACGCCGGACGCCTGAGCGCGGCCGGCACCTTTCAGAAAGACATTCAGGAAGACGCCGCGAGCAGCGCGCCGAGCCAGGCGCGCAGCGCCGATATCTCCTCCGCGCACACCGAATGCGGCATCGGATACGCACTCCAGTCCACCTTGCAACCGCGCGCGATCGCAAAGTCGCGCGCGGCCTCTCCTAGCTGGATCGGCAACACGTCGTCGTACATGCCATGCGCGGCGAAGATAGGCGTGCCACGGTTCGCGGCGCTCAAACGGCTGTCGATAAAGCCCGGCGACGGCACATACCCCGACATCACGATCAAGCCGGCCAGTGTCTCGGGGTGCGTCAGCCCTGCCGAATAGGTCATCGCCCCGCCTTGCGAAAACCCCGCGAGAAAGATGTTCGAAGTCGGAATGCCGCGCCGGTTCTGCGCCTCGATCAATTGCCGCACGGTTGCGCAAGACGCTTCGATACCCGCTTCGTCGATCTGCTCATTGATGTTCTGAAACGAGCGGATGTCGTACCACGCGCGCATCACGTAGCCGTTGTTCGCCGTAACGGCAATCTCCGGCGCATTGGGAAACACGAAGCGCACGCCAGGCGCATTGCCGAGACGCAGTTCGGGCACGAGCGGCACGAAGTCGTTGGCGTCGGCGCCGAGACCGTGCATCAGGATCACGGCGAAGCTTGGATTCGGCGCGCTTTCAATTTCAATGGTGGGCGGTTGCTCGGTCATGTGTCGCGATTACCCGGTTGCAAAAAACGTTCAGAGGATCGGAATGAGTACGAGGAGGATATACCGGGAGGCAAGACGCGACACCTGGCATATTCAAAGCCTGTCCCCTGCCGCCTCAGCTCGCGACCGCGCCCGCCCGCGTCCTGCCGCGCTTCGCGCCGGCGCCACGACCTCGGCGAGCAGTTCCTCGTGCAGCGCCCGCAAGACCTCGACGAACGCCGACGCCAGCCGCTCTCGCGGCCTATGCGGCGGAAATAGCAGATAGGTCTGAAAACGCGTAGCCGGCAGGAACGGGCGAATCGCGATTTCCGGCCCGGCGAAGTCGCGCGCGACGATGGGATGCGCGAGCGTCACGCCCATGCCGTGGCGAACCATCTCGCAGCACATCGCGGCGTATTGCGCCTCGATCGACATGACGCGCTGCACGCCCGCGCGCAGGAACACTTCGTCCATCAAGGCGCGCGTGCCGTCGCCGTGGCATAGCGAAATGAACGGCTCGCCTTCCAGATCTTCCGGCTTGATGCTGCGCTTCTTCGCCAGCCGATGCGCCGCCGGCATCACACACACGGCGGCCACATCCGCCAGCTGTTCGACTTCGCAATCGGATGCCTCGCTGACATACACCGCCACGCCGAGATCGCAGAACTGCGAGGCCGTCCAATGATTGACCGTGCCCGACGTATTCACGTGCAGCGACACGGTGACATCCGGAAACAGCTCGACAAACCGCTTGATGGCGTGCGGCACCAGCGTCATGCCCGCCGACGGCATCGCCGCGATGCGCAGACGGCCGCTGCCGAGATTGCGAATCTGCGCCGCGGCATTCGCCAAACCCTGCAAGCCGACAAACGCGCGCTCGACTTCGCGAAAGAACGCCTCGCCCTCGCTCGTGGGAATCAGCCGCACGCCGCTGCGCTGGAAGAGCTGCAGCCCCGTATCGCGCTCGAGTTGCGCGATCAGACGGCTCACGTTCGGCTGCGACGTGAAAAGGGCCTTGGCCGCGGCGGTCATAGACCCCGACACCATGACCGCGCGGAACGCCTCGATGTGCTTGAGATTCATCCGTATTCTCCCTTAGACGGCGCCCTTCAATCCATATCATCCATGCATGGATAGGTATTTTATTCGTATTGGACGGCATGACCAGCCGGCGTGACACTGCATTCTAACGACGGGCAGCGAAGCCCGCGTCCCCACACCGGAACTGGAGATCGTCGTCATGAAAAGAGCGTTGCATCGCCGCCTGTCCGCCTCGCCCCGCCCCACCCTCGCAGCACTTCTCGCCGCTTGCGCGCTCGCCGCGCCGCTCCTCGCGCAAGCCGACACCACGCTCTATGTCGCCAATGTCGGCGGCTCGAACGAGCAGCTCTACCGGCAGAAAATCATCCCGCCGTTCGAGAAGGCGCATAACGTCAAGATCGTCTACGTCGCGGGCAATTCGAGCGATACGCTGGCCAAGCTGCAGGCGCAGAAGGGCCATCAGCAGATCAACGTCGCCGTCATGGACGACGGTCCGATGTACCAGGCGATGCAGCTCAACCTGTGCGCGAAGCTCGACGACGCGCCCGTGATGAAAGACGTCTACCCGCTCGCGAAGATCGGGCCGAGCGCGATCGGCGTCGGCATGGTGGCGACCGGCATCGGCTACAACGAGGAGGCCTTCAAAAAGGCCGGCCTGCCACCGCCCGACTCGTGGAAGGCGCTCACCGACAGCCGCATCAAGGGCAAACTCGGCGTGCCGCCGATCACCAACACCTATGGTCTGCATACGCTCGTGATGCTCGCGCGTCTTTCCGGCGGCGGCGAGAAGAACATCGATCCCGGCTTCACCGCGATGACCAGACAGGTCGCGCCGAATGTGCTGTCCTGGGCACCGACGCCCGGCGAGATGGACGGCCAGATGCAGTCCGGCGACGTGATCCTCGCGCCGTACGGCAGCGGGCGCGCCGTCGCCTTGCAGAACACCGGCTTTCCGCTCAAGTTCATTTACCCGAAAGAAGGCGCGGTCGCGTTGCAGGTGGCGGCCTGCGCGATCGCCGAGAACGCGCAGCCGCAGTTGTCGCAACAGTTCGTGCAATACCTGTTGAGCCCGGAAGTACAGGTGTTGCAGGCGCAAGGCATCGGTCTGGGTCCGGTCAACAAGACCGTCAAGCTCACACCTGAGATCGCCGCCCGCGTGCCCTACGGTCCCGAGCAGATCTCGAAGCTGACCGCGATGGACTGGGCCACGATCAACCAGCATCGCACCGAGTGGACCGAGCGCTGGAACCGTTCGGTCGAACGCTGAAGTGCGGCACCAGCACGTTCCTCGCGCGACGCGCGATCTGATGAAGGAGCGAGGCGCATGGCCTTCCTGACTCTGCAAGGCATCTCGAAACGCTACGGCGATTTCACGGCGATCGAACAGCTCGATCTTGCCGTCGAACGCGGTGAACTGCTCTCGCTGCTCGGACCGTCCGGCTGCGGCAAGACCACCACGCTGCAAATGGTCGCGGGCTTCATCACGCCGACCACGGGCCGGATTCTGCTCGACGGCCGCGACATCACCAACGAGCGTCCCGAGAAGCGCGGCATCGGTGTCGTGTTCCAGAGCTATGCGCTGTTTCCGCACATGACGGTGGCGGGCAACGTCGGCTTCGGGCTGGAGATGCGCAAGGTCAGGCGCAAGGAGCGCGACGAGCGCGTCGCCGAAGCGCTTTCCCTCGTGCGCCTGAAAGGCCTCGGCCACCGCTATCCGAAGGAACTGTCGGGCGGCCAGCGTCAGCGCGTGGCGATTGCGCGCGCCATCGCCATGCAGCCGGAACTACTGCTGCTCGACGAGCCGATGTCGAACCTCGACGCCAAGCTGCGCGAAGAGATGCACATCGAACTGCGCGCGATCCAGAAGCGCCTCGGCATCACGACGATTCTCGTCACGCACGATCAGGTCGAAGCGATGACCATGAGCGACCGCATCGCGGTGATGCATCGCGGCGTGATTGCGCAACTGAGCACGCCGTATGACGCGTACGAGCGCCCCGCCACGCCGTTCGCCTCGACGTTTCTCGGACGCACCAACGCGTTTTCCGGCGAAGTGCTGCGGCGCAACCCGCGCTGCGCCGAAGTCGACGTCGCGGGCACGACGCTGCATGTGCCGCACGAAGGCCGTCATGTGGACGGCACGGTGAACGTCTATATCCGCCCGGAAAAGGTTCATCTGGCCAATGGCGATGCGCGACTGCGCGGGCGCATCGCGACGCGCGTGTTCGTCGGCAATCAATGGCTGCTCGAAGTGGATACCGAACTCGGCAAGTTGCGCATCGCGCAACCGAACCACGGCGCGCCGCCGCCCGAGGAAGGCCACGAAGTCGGCCTCGCATGGACCGACGACGACCTGCGCGTGCTCACGCAAGACACTCCGGAGAGCGCTCATGGCCACGCTTGACGACGCTCGTCCCGGCGCCGCGCCGTGGCTGCTGTCGGGGCCCGCGCTGCTGCTGTTCGTCGGTTTGCTGCTGGTGCCGCTGCTGCTCACGCTGATGCTGTCGTTCCGCGTGTTCAGCGACACGGCCGGCGTCACCGCCGCCTATACGCTCGCGAACTACTGGGAAGTCGTCAGCGATCCTTACTACGGCACGATCTTTCTGCGCACCGCCGGCCTCGCCTTCGCCGTCACGCTGCTGTCCATCGTGCTCGGCGTGCCGGAGACCATCGTGCTCGCGCGCATGAAACGGCCATGGCAATCGCTGTGTTTGCTGGTCGTGCTCGGCCCGCTGCTCATCTCCGTGGTGGTGCGCACGCTCGGCTGGCAGATTCTGCTCGGCAACAACGGCGTACTCAACAACCTGCTCCAGGCACTGCATGTGACCGACGAACCCATCCGCCTCGTCTTCACGATGACCGGCATGATCATCGCGCTCACGCACGTGCTGGTGCCCTTCATGGTGATGTCGGTGTGGGCGACCATG
The DNA here is from genome assembly GCF_000020125.1 of Paraburkholderia phytofirmans PsJN. Lineage (NCBI taxonomy): Bacteria > Pseudomonadati > Pseudomonadota > Betaproteobacteria > Burkholderiales > Burkholderiaceae > Paraburkholderia > Paraburkholderia phytofirmans. Next base: position 2,127,920 of record NC_010681.1, on the reverse strand, counting down.
CAAAAGCTCGACCCGCAAGTGGAATGGGCTGGCCGCTCGCTCGGCGGCTCGCCGTTTGCGGTATTCCGCCGCGTGGTGCTGCCGCAGATCATGCCGGGCGTGCTGTCGGGCTCGATCATCGTGTTCGCCTTGTCGGCGTCGGCGTTCGCCACGCCGGCGCTGATCGGCGGCCGGCGCCTCAAGGTGGTTGCCACCGCCGCCTACGACGAGTTCCTCGGCACGCTGAACTGGCCGCTCGGCGCCAGCATCGCCGTGCTGCTGCTGATCGCCAACGTGGCGATCGTAATGGGCTGCAGCCGCCTCGCCGAGCGCCGCTTTCAGCACATCTTCGATTGAGCGGGAGACAGCGATCATGAAACAGAACGGCATTCTCGGGCTCGTCTACAACGCGTTCTTTATGACCTTCATCCTCGCGCCGCTCGCGGTGGTGATGCTGGTGGCCTTTACCGACAAGGGCTTCATCTCGATGCCTTTCGATGGCGCGTCGCTGCGCTGGTTCCGCGCGATCATCGAGAACGGCGACATCGTCGCGGCCTTCTGGCTGTCGGTGCGGCTCGCGTTCGCGGCGGCGAGCATCGGCGTGCTGCTCGCGGTGCCCGCCGCGCTGGCGATCGCGCGTTATCGTTTTCCGGGCCGCGCCGCGCTCACCAGTTTCTTCCTCTCGCCGATGATGATTCCCGCGGTCGTGCTCGGCATTGCGTTCCTGCGCTTTCTGTCGCTGCTGCATCTGTCGGGATCGTTTTGGTCGCTGGTCTGCGCGCACGTGATCATCGTGCTGCCGTATGCGTTGCGCCTCGCGCTGTCGTCGGCCGTCGGACTCGATCGCGACGCCGAACGCGCCGCGCTTTCCTGTGGCGCGAGCCGCTTCACCGCGTTTCGCCGCGTGGTCCTGCCGATGATCCGCACCGGCGTGGCGGGCGGCTGGGTGCTCTCGTTCATCCAGAGTTTCGACGAACTGACCATGACCATCTTCGTCGCGACACCGGGCACGACCACGCTGCCCGTCGCCATGTACAACCAGATCGCGCAGACGATCGATCCGCTGGTCGCTTCGGTGTCGGCGGTGCTGATCGTCGGCACGGTCCTTCTGATGATCCTGCTCGACCGCATGGTCGGACTGGATCGCATTCTGATCGGAGAAACCCGATGACATTGACAAGCACCGATAGCCCCGACGTGCTGGTGCTCGGCGGCGGCCTGGTCGGTTCGGCCGTGGCCTACGGACTCGCCCGCGAAGGCGCGCGCGTGACCGTACTCGACGAGGACGACGGCGGCTTGCGCGCGTCGCGCGGCAATTTCGGCCTCGTCTGGATTCAGGGCAAGGGCTATGGCCTGTCGCCTTATGCACGCTGGTCGCGCAGTTCGGCCACGCGCTGGCCGGGACTCGCGCAAGCGCTGCATAACGAAACCGGCGTGGACGTGGCGTTGCGCCAGCCGGGCGGCTTCCACTTCTGCTTTAACGACAGCGAACTCGCCGAACGCGAGAAACGCCTCTCGACGTTGCAAGCGGAGCTGGGCGATTACCCCTACCAGATGCTCGACGCCGCCGAAGTCCGCGCGCGCATTCCGCAAATCGGCCCTGCGGTGATCGGCGCGAGCTATTCGCCGATGGATGGTCACGTGAATCCGCTCAAGCTGCTGCGCGGCCTGCATGCCGCCATGCAGGCGCGCGGCGTGCGGCTCGTGTCGGGCGAACGCGCGGAGCGCATCGAGCCGCAGGCGCAAGGCTTCGTCGTGCACGGAAAGCGCGGCACGTATCGCGCGGCGCGCGTCGTGCTCGCCGCGGGCCTCGGCAATCGCGCGCTCGCGCCGTTCGTCGGACTCGACGCACCGGTCGCGCCGAATCGCGGGCAGGTGCTGGTGAGCGAACGCGTCGCGCGCTTTCTCGACTATCCGACGCTCAACGTGCGCCAGACCGATGAGGGCAGCGTGCAGTTCGGCGATTCGATGGAAGAAGTCGGCTTCAACGATTTCACGACCACGCACGTGCTGGCCGACATCGCCCGGCGCGGCGTGCGCGCCTTCCCGATGCTGCAGCACGTGCGGCTCGTGCGCATGTGGGCCGCGTTGCGTGTCTATAGCCCGGACGGTTTTCCGATCTACGACCACTCCGAGGCGCACCCCGGCGCATTCGTCGTCACCTGCCATAGCGGCGTGACGTTGGCGGCCGCGCATGCGCTGCGCGTCGCGCCGTGGATCATGGGCGCGCCGATGCCCGACGAACTGCCCCACTTTTCCGCGCGCCGCTTCGAGCACGCCGGTGAACTGACTCCCGCTCATTGAATTCGACATGACTACCCAATCGACTCATTCGCTTTTCAAGCCGCTGCCAGGCGCGCAAGGTGCGGCCGCCACGCAGGTCGCCATCTGGTTCAACGACCGGCCGCTGTCCGTGCCGGCCGGCTGCTCGGTCGCGGCGGCCCTGCTTGCGGCAGGCGTATCGCGCTTTCGCGCGACGCCCGTGTCCGGCGCGCCGCGCGCGCCCTTCTGCATGATGGGCGCGTGCTTCGACTGCCTCGTCGAGATCGACGGCATGCCGAGCCGTCAGGCCTGCATGGTCGAAGTCACGGCCGGCATGCGCATCCGTTCGCAGGAAGGCGCGCGCGATCTGCCGCCCTGCGGCGCGACGGACCTCAACAACGCCTCGCTGGAGAGCGCCCATGACCGCTGATTTCGCTTCCGAAGCCGTCGATGTCGTCGTAGTCGGCGCCGGCCCAGCCGGCATGAGCGCGGCGACGCGCGCGGCGCGCGCGGGCCTCTCGACCGTGCTGATCGACGAACAGGACGCCGCGGGCGGCCAGATCTATCGCGCCATCGGCCGCGCCGACGCGCGCCGCAAGGAGATTCTCGGGCCGGACTACGCGGCGGGCGCCGCCATTGCCGAAGCGTTCGCCGCCTCGGGCGCGCGGCATCTGACCCATGCGACCGTGTGGCAGGTCACGCGCGAGCGCGGCGTCAACTATCTGAAGGACGGCAAGATCGGCAGCTTCGACGCGCAGCGCGTGATTCTCGCCAGCGGCGCGCTGGAGCGGCCCTTTCCGATTCCCGGCTGGACATTGCCCGGCGTGCTGACGGCGGGCGCGGCGCAGATCCTCTTGAAAAGCGCGGGCGAAGTGCCCGCCGCGCCGCCGGTGCTTGCGGGCTGTGGACCGCTGCTGTATCTGCTCGGCTGGCAATACGTGCGCGCCGGCGTGCCGATCCGCGCGCTCGTCGATACCACGCGTCATGAAGACCGCTGGCGCGCGAAGCGTCATATGCTGGCGGCGCTGCGCGCGTGGCCGTTCCTGAGCAAAGGCCTGCAACTGATCCGCACGCTGCGCGACGCGAAGGTGCCGATCTTCGAGGCCGCCGACGATCTGCGCGTGGAGTCGCGCATCGGCACGGATCACGTCGAGCGTGCCGCCGCGCTGCATTTCACGACGCAAGGCACCGCGCATCGTCTCGAAGCCGACGTGATCCTGCTGCATCAGGGCGTCGTGCCCAACACGCAATTCACCCAGGCGCTGCGCGCCGCGCACCGCTGGGACGACGCGCAACTGTGCTTCACCCCGAAAGTCGACGCGTGGGGCGAACTGGACGTGCCCGGCATCTTCGTCGCGGGCGATGGCGCGGGCATCGGCGGCGCGCAGGCGGCCGCCTTGCAGGGCACGCTCGCGGGTCTCGCGGCGGCCGCGCAACTCGGCGCGCTCACGGCCGAGGCGCGCGATGCCGAAGCCGTTGCGCAGCGTCGCGCGCTCGCGGGCGTCATGCGTATCCGGCCATTTCTCGACAGCCTGTATCGTCCGCGCGACATCAACCGCATTCCGCGCGATGAGACCATCGTCTGCCGTTGCGAGGAAGTCACCGCGGGCGAGTTGCGCAAATTCGTCGAGCTGGGATGCGTCGGACCGAATCAGGCCAAGTCGTTCGGACGTTGCGGCATGGGTCCGTGTCAGGGACGCATGTGCGGTCTCACGGTGACCGAAGTCATCGCCGATGCGCGCCGCGTCTCGCCCGCGGAAGTCGGCTATTACCGCATCCGTCCGCCGATCAAGCCGCTCACGCTCGGAGAACTCGCCGGTGAGTGACACGACCGACATCCAGCAGGCCGATGTCCTCGTGATCGGCGGCGGCCTGCACGGCACGAGCAGCGCGTTCCATCTGGCGCGGCGCGGCGTGAAGGTCATTGTGCTCGAAGCCGATTATGTGGCGCGTCATGCCTCGGGCGTGAACGCGGGCGGCGTACGCACGCTGGGCCGCCCGTTGCCCGAAATTCCGCTCGCGCTGATGTCGCGGGAAATCTGGCACGGCATGAGCGAGCTGCTCGGCGAGAACGGCGGCTTCGTGGCATCCGGCCAGTTGAAGATCGCCGAAACCGATGAAGAACTGGACGCGTGCCGGCAGCGCGTCGCGCTGCTCGAAGCGCATGGATTTACGCACGAGAAGGTGATCGACCGCGAGACCGTGCTCGAACTCGAACCGGCGCTCGCGCGGCATGTTACCGGCGGCATCTGGGTCGAGCACGACGGTTACGCGCTGCCTTATCGAACCACCACGGCCTTTCGGCTCGCCGCACAGCGGCTCGGCGCGCGCTTTCTGGAAGGCGCGCCGGTGCGCCGCATCGAGCAACGCGGCACGAGATGGTTCGCCGTCACGCCGCACGGCACGTTCAGCGCAAGCCAGTTGCTCGTCACCGCGGGCGCATGGTCCGGCGAGTTGGCGAGGCAGGTCGGCGAGAGCGTGCCGGTGCACCCCGAAGGTTTGATGCTGATGGTCACGCAACGCGTGGCGCCCTTCTGTCGCGCGACGCTCGGGGCAACAGGCCGGCCGTTGTCCTTCAAACAGTTCGATAACGGCACGGTGGTGATCGGCGGCAAACTGATCGGCATTGCCGATCTGGCGAATCGTCACGGCGAGGTCGATTTTGCCCGCCTCGTGCGCAGCGCGCGAACCGTGACCGATCTGTTTCCTCATTTGCGCCATCTCGGCGTGAACCGTGCGTGGGCCGGTGTCGAAGCTTTTACGGAAGATGAACTGCCAGTCATTTCCGCGAGCCGCAAGGCGGCAAATCTGTATTACTCGTTCGGCTATTGCGGCAGCGGTTTTCAGCTCGGACCGGGTTGCGGCAAGCTCGTGTCCGAGTTGATGCTGGACGGCAAGCCCTCGCTTTCGCTCGATGCGTTTGCCGTCGATCGTTTTGGCCGCGCGGCAGCGGCTTCCCCCCCTGGCGCTTCGCATCTGGTTGCGCACTAACCGATTTTTTCCGTCGCGCGCTTCAGCCGATGCGCGGACGGTTTCGTTCGCCTTTTCAAATGGAGAGATTGTCATGACCGATATCGTTCGTATCGAAACCAACCAGCGAATGAGCCGCGTCGTCAAAGCCGGCGGCCTTGTATTCGTCGGCGGCCAGACTTCAGCCGATCACACCCTCGACGTGAAACTCCAGACCGCGAAGGTGCTGGAAAAGATCGACGGCTATCTGGAGAAGGCCGGCATCGACAAAACGCGCCTCGTCTCCGCGCAAGTCTGGCTCGCGGACATCGGCCGCGATTTCGCGGGCATGAACGAAGTGTGGGATGCGTGGGTGCCGCAAGGTCACGCACCGGCCCGCGCGACGGTGCAAGCGAAGCTCGCCGCGCCCGAGTTGCTCGTCGAGATCGCGGTCGTGGCATTGGGCTGAGGGACGCGGTCAGCGCGTTTGCGCAGTGCTGATCTCGGTGTGCCGATGCCTCGCCGCCCAAGCCATGCGGTTGGCGAGCGGCCCTTCACCAGGGCACCAGCCGTCCGAGATAGTCGAGGTAATGCAAGCCCGCGCGCCCTTCATATGCCTCGATCGTATCGACGAGGTTCGGAATGCTTTCTTCGATGGTCAAGCGCGCCGTGGGACCGCCCATGTCTGTCTGGACCCATCCGGGCGCCATCAGCAGAAGGCTGCGCGGAGAGCCGGCGCTGCGCGCCGCGAAGGTGCGCATGAACATGTTCAGCGCGGCCTTGCTCCCTCTGTAGACTTCATAGTTCGCGTTAGTGGCATTGGCGATACTGCCCTGCCCCGACGACATGACACCGATCGTTCCAGTCGGCGGCACAAGGTCCTGAAACGCGTTGACGACTCTCATCGGACTCAGCGAGTTCGTTACCATCACGCGCACGAATTCCTCGGTCGACACGTCCGCTAGCGTTTCACGATCGGCGTTCACCACTCCTGCGTTCACGAAAAGCACATCTATACGACGCCCTTCGAGACGGGCGCGCAGCGCCGCGATCTGCTCTGGAATCGTGATATCGACAGTGTCTACCTCAAGCGCGCCGGCGAAGGCTTCCGCCAGATGCAGAAGCTTTTCTGTCGAAGCCGCTCGCCCGGTGGCGATGACCCGGCAGCCGCGCTTCAAAAACTCCTCGACCATCGCGAGACCAAGGCCGCGCGACGCGCCGACGAGGAGAACGGTTTTCTGCGAAGGTGTGTCTTGCATGGGCATCCTCGATAAACAAAGCCGCTCTCGAACCTGGAAGTAACGGGAGCGATGCTTTTAGGTCAATTTCAGGTCACTTTCGGGTCATTCACGCAAACCAATGTAGCGGTTCATCAGGGACGGCGGAAGCGGCACTGAATGCAACTAATATATGCGTCGGACGCCCTACCTCATCTTGCCTACTGCGATCACGCGATGCCCGAACCCGACCTCAATCTACTTTTCGCGCTCGATGCGTTGCTGACCGAGAAAAACGTCACACGTGCCGCTCGATCGTTGCATCTGAGTGCGTCCGCAATGAGCCGCACGCTGACTCGCCTTCGTGCTGCGACCGGCGATCCATTGCTGGTCCGCGCGGGGCGCAATATGGTGCTGACTCCCCATGCCGAGGAGATTCGTGAGCAAACCCACAACATCGTTCTTGAGGCGCGTTTGCTGTTGTGTCCGTCGTCGGCGGCAGCGGATTTTTCAACGCTGAGCAGAACCCTGAGAATTCGCGCCAACGAAGCTTTCGTGGAAGCCTTCGGCGCCCCATTGATTGCTGAAGTGACCGCCGTTGCACCGCTCGTGCGTTTGCACTTTTCCTCGAAAGCGGAAAAGAGTGCGGAGTATCTGCGAAATGGTTCGGCCGATCTCGAAATTGGCGTGCTGGAGGAAATGGGACCTGAAATACGCGTGCGCGCGTTGTTTCGCGACCGCTATGTCGGCGTGGTGAGAAAGGGGCATCCGCTGGAAACAGAACAGGACGTGACTATCGCGCGATACGCTGCGTTCGGCCACGTGGTCGCGCCGCACGGTCGCCAGATAATCGATGCGCTTGACGCCGCGATCGCATTGCAAGGATTGGAACGAACGACCGTGGCGGTCGTGCCGAGTTTTCCGGCCGCGTTGGCGGTGGCGCAGGCGTCCGATCTGGTCGCTCTCCTGCCCGCATCTTTCGCGAACGCGCAGCAAAGCGAGTCCCTCCACTCTTTTGAGCTTCCCGTGGCGACTGAGGGCTTGACGATTTCCCAGATGTGGCATCCCCGTTTAGAGAATGATCCGGTTCATCGTTGGTTTCGGCAGTTGGTGCTGGATGTGTGCCGTCGGAAGGTGCCGTTCTGAACGCAACCCGGGTTGCGCTCAGAACGGTGCGGCAGCGCGTTGTTCGACACGAACCCAGTTGGTCCGCGACCGACAGCCTGCGAGTAAGCGCGGCCTCAGGCAGGCTGCGCTCAAAAAAGGATCACGAGGATCACGACGAGGATGACGAAGACTCCGCGTCTCCGGCATTGCGCGCGCCGCACAGGCGCCATGCGGCCTTGGGTGCAGCAGCGCTCTCGCCGACATGGCGCCACCAGCGTTCGCCGCGATGCGGCGCGCCCAGATCCAGCCGTTCGCCCATGCGTGGCGTAGATAACGCGACACCGCGCGCGAGGGCGAGTGCCATCACCCTTTCGAACGGCTCCTGCCACTGGTGCATGGCGAGGTCGAAGGTGCCGTTGTGAATCGGCACGAGCCAACGGCCGCGCAGATCGATGTGCGTCTGCACGGTTTCTTCGGGCTGCATGTGAACGTAGGGCCACTGCGCGTCGTAGGCACCCGTCTCGACCAGCGTGACGTCGAACGGCCCGAGCCGCTCGCCGATCGTCCTGAAACCATCGAAATAGCCCGTGTCGCCGCTGAAGAACACGCGCAGATCATCGTCGACGATCGCCCACGACGCCCATAACGTGCTGTTGCCGTCGAACAGGCTGCGGCCGGAAAAGTGCTGCGCGGGCGCAGCGGTGAATTGCACGCCGTCTACCTCGGCGCCCTGCCACCAGTCGAACTGCCGCACCTTCGCGGCATCGATGCCCCATTCGATCAACCGGTCGCCGACGCCGAGCGGCGTCAGAAACACGCCGGTCGTCTCGGCGAGCGCGAGCACCGTTTCACGGTCCAGGTGGTCGTAGTGATCGTGCGACAGGATCACGCCGCGCAACGGCGGCAAATCGGCGAGCGCGATCGGCGGCGCATGGAAACGCTTCGGGCCGAGATGCCGGAACGGCGAGGCTCGTTCGGCGAACACCGGATCGGTCAGCCAGAACTGGCCGCGCAGCTTTAGCAGCATCGTCGAATGGCCGAGCCGGTAGAGGCTGCGGTCGGGCGCCGCATCGAGCTGCGCGCGCGTCAGCGCGTCGACGGGCAAAGCCTCGGCCGGCACGGTGCCGCTCGGCTTGTTGAGCAACACGTTCCACACAATGCCGAGCGTCTTGCGCAGGCCTTCAGTGGGACGCGGCTTGACGTTGCGAAAGCGTTCGCCGTCATGCTGCGGCGAGGTGCTGGACAACGCGCGACCGCGACGCGCGGCGGTCAAGCCGAGCACGCGGCTCACAAGAGCGGGAAGCGACGTCATGAGGTAGGCCGTCCATAGAAAAATGTACACTCGGCAGTGTAGTTTATTTTCGAGAAAAGTAAACTGCCCGGTGTAAAATCTATCGATGGATCCAAGCACCACTCACCAACGCCTGACCGACCGCAAGCGCGTCGCCATCGTCGACGCCGCGATCGAGGAATTCCTCGCGGCCGGTTACGACGCGACCAGCATGGACCGTATCGCCGCCCGCGCGAACGTCTCGAAACGTACGGTCTACAACCATTTCCCAAGCAAGGAAGCGCTGTTCGCGGCGATCCTCCATCAGTTGTGGGACGCGAGCCAGAGTAGCGACGCGCCCGCGTACAGCGCCGAGCAGCCATTGCGCGCGCAGTTGCTCGACCTGTTGGGCCGCAAGCTGCGACTGCTGAACGACGAGTCTTTCCTGGCGCTGGCACGCGTGGCGATCGCGGCGGGCATCCATTCGGCGGAGCGAGCGCGAGACATGGTCGCCCGACTCGGCGAACGCGAGGAAGACCTGACCGTGTGGATCCGGGCGGCCGCCGCCGACGGCCGTCTCAAGACCGACGATCCGCTGTTCGCGGCGCTGCAGCTGCAGGCGCTGGTGAAGGCCTTCGCCTTCTGGCCGCAGGTGACGATGGGCCAGGCGCCGCTTAGCGAACGCGAGCAAAAGCAGGTCGCTGAATCGGCCGCTGACATGTTCCTCGCACGCTATGCATGAGCGGACCGCCGCGCCGCTTTCGTGGACATAGGGTTGGCCAAACGGCTTGTTCGAGCGTCTACAATCGACGTTTTCGACTCGTTCACATTGCGCCGATGCCCCAAAAGATCGACTACCTCAACCCCGCCCTGCCAGCCGGCCTGCGGCGCGTATCGATGCCCGTGGTCGACGCGACACCGGCAACGCTCGACGGATTTGGCCGGCTCGTGACGGACCCGAGCGAGTGCCCGATCGAGATCGTGCAGTGGCCGGCGGCGGGCTCGCGGCCCATCGACCCGGGAACCGGCGATGAGGCCGGCACCACCGAAGGCACGTTCGTGAGCGAATGGCGCGGGGACATTCTCTATGGCCGCAACGAGGCGGTGGGCGGTCACTACGTTCTTGCGTACGCAACCGAGCCTGAAGCCGCCCGCGACGACAACGTCCGCAAACCGGAACGGATGCTGCTGTGGCACGCGAACTATCACCCGGACGGCGGCCAACTGTTCTTTCCGCTCGACCATCGCCCGTTCTACGTTCCCCTGGCCTTGCCCGGCGACGACATCGCACCGGAGAAGTTCGTGTGCTTCCGCTTCGACGGAAAGCAAGGGCTCTACATTCATCCGAACATCTGGCACGAAGGGGTGTTTACTCTCGAAGGGACGCAGCGGTTCTTCGACAAGCAGGGCGCGGTCCACGCGCGGGTCTCTGTCGACTTTGCCCGTGAGTTCGGCTGTCTTCTCGAAGCGCCGATCGATCTGTAGCAATACGAAGCGGAGGCGCTCGAATACGCGCTGCAGATGTAGAAAAGGCCACGTTCCTTTTGAGAACGTGGCCTTATTTCTTTGGTGCGTGAGGCCGGACTCGAACCGGCACACCATTTCTGGCGTCAGGACCTAAACCTGGTGCGTCTACCAATTTCGCCACTCACGCGAATTTTTACCGCAGGCAAGACCGCTACGGTTTCGCACGCGATACAACTCGCCGCAATACCAGCAACAGCCTTTATTCTACGCGGGTTCCAACGGTTTCAGCCCTGCCGCTGTCCAGTGGAACGTCAGGCCTGAAACAGGTGCGGGCACCTGTTTCGCCGCCCGCGTAGGCAGGCATGACACGATGCATCTGCCTGTTGTCCCGCGTGCCGTCAGCCGCGCCAAAAAACACGCGCCCGAAAGCGTAAGCGCGAGATTCTAACCGATTGATTCGCGCTTGTCTGCATCTGCCCGGCATCTGTCCGGGCGGCACCGATGCTACAATTTTTGGCTCGATGCACGCACGGCGTGCTCCCTCTTCGCCTGCCCTTCCCCACATTCCCAATCCCGTGAATTTCGACGAATATTGCCAGCAGAAAGCGGCGCCCCCAGGATCGAGTACTTACTACGCGCTTCGGCAGGCGCCCGCAGCGAGCCAGCCGCTGTTGACCGCGCTGTTCGCGCTGCGCCGCGAGTTCGAGGAAACGGTCAAGGAGACCAGCGATCCGGCCATCGGCCGCACGAAACTCGCGTGGTGGCAAAACGAACTTGCCGCGCTGGCTGCGGGCACGCCGTCGCATCCGGTGTCCAAGGCGCTGGCCGCCTATCTGCCCGATGTAAAGGCCGAATACCCGATGCTGCAGGCGTTGCTCGCCGGCTTCGAGATGGATCTCGACCAGGCGCGCTACCTCGACTATCCGAATCTGCGGCGCTATGTGCAAGGCGTCGGCGGCACGTTTGCGTCGCTGGTCGCGCGCGCCACGGCGAAAGATGCCGCGCAGGCGTCGACCTGGTCCGCGGCGCTCGGCGAGGCGCTGCTGCTCGCGCAGTTCGTGGTCGAAACAGGCAATGACGCGCGCCACGGTCGCATCTATATTCCCATCGACGAAATGCAGCGCTTCAATGTGACCGCCGCGGATCTGATCAATCGAAAATATAGCGACGCGTTCACCGAGTTAATGCGCTTCGAGACCAAACGCGCCCGCGACGCGCTGCAGACCGCGCTCGGCGCCGTGCCCGCCGGCGAGCGCCGCACACAGCGCACGCTCGTCGCGCAAGCTGCATTGGCGTTGGCCTTGCTGGATGAAATCGAACGTGACGGCTATCACGTTCTGCATCAGCGCATCGCGTTGACGCCGATTCGCAAGCTTTGGATCGCGTGGCGCGCGAAGTGAACTGCGCTACTGGCGTGTCGGCCTTACGCGAGGCGCGTTCCGCACGTCGTCATGCGCGTAACAACGGCAGCGGTTCGAACCGCTGCTGCAGGATCGCCGACGCGTCGAGTCCCCACCAAGGCCCAAGCACGGTGGCATAAAGCTGCCGGAAATCGACGCCGACCGGCAAGTTGCCATTGCCGTCGAGCCGCGCCAGCACCGGCGGCACGCCATACAGGCCGCCGCGCACGCGTCCGCCGATGACAAAATGCGGCGCCACGGTGCCGTGGTCGGTGCCGTTGCTCTGATTCTCACGCGCACGCCGGCCGAACTCTGCATAGGTCATCACCAACGTATCGTCCCAGCGGCCGAGTTCGACGAGCGCCGACTTCATCGACATCAATCCTTCCGCGAGCTGCTTGAGCAGCGCCGCCTGCTGACCGGGCTGATTCTGATGCGTGTCGAAACCGTTCAGCGTGAGGCGGATCACCGCGACGCCGGGGCCTCGCTGCGGCCGTCCTTGCTGCGTGTTGCGCGAAGACGCGTCTTTTGGCGCTTCGCCCGCTGCCAGCACCTGCATCGCCGTTCTGATCGAATTGCCGAACGCGCCGCCCGGAAACACGGTCTTCAACGGCGCCTGACCTTGCGCGGGACGCAGCCTCTCGGCGGCTTTCACGATATCGTTCTCGACGTCGAGAATGTGCGCCAACTCAGGATTGCGCTCGTGCAGCGACACGGGTGTAGCCAGCCGCGAAGCCTTGACGAACTGCGCCGGATTGACCAGCGCGATCGCGCGCGCGCCGTTCGCGAGCGGCCCCATCTCCGCGCTGCCGATCACCACACCGTCGGCGGCGAAACCCGCGGGCACCGGCGTCTGCGCAAACGCGCGCGTCAGCCACCCCTCGCGCAGATACTGGTCGGAACGCGACGCGGTATCCCAGATCTCGATCGAGCGGAAGTGTGACAGGTTCGGTTGCGCATAGCTCACGCCCTGCACGATCGCCAGTTGCTGGTCACGCCACAGCGGCATCAACGCCTGCAAGGACGGATGCAGCGCGGTGCGCTCGTCGAGTTGAATGGCTTGCTCGCGTTTGATGCCGATGTTCTTGCGCAACTGGTAGTACGTGGGATCGGCAAACGGAATCACGGTATTCAAGCCGTCGTTGCCGCCCTTCAGTTCGACGAGAATCAAGAGGTTGTCGTAGCCGCGTGCCGAAGACGCGCCCGGCGCCGCCATCGGCGCGCCGAATGCGCGGGGCAGCCAGAGTGCCGCGCTCGCGGCCGCACTTATCGAGAGAAAGCTGCGTCGTTTCATTCTGCACCTCGTTCGATCGCCGCGGCGCGAGTGGTATCGCCGCCGACAGACGTGTTCTTTTTAGCTGCGTGGCGCGTGCTTATTTCAGCGGCTCACTTCAATTGATACGCCGGGTCCATCAGCAATGCCTCCAGATACGCACTCGCGGTCGAACCGGTTTCGATCGCGTCGACCGGCGTGAGCGGCAGGACCGCATGCTGCAGTTGCAATTCGGCCGACAACCCGGGGCTCGCGGTCGGCGCGGTGTTGTAGTGCGCGAGCCATGTCTCGATGTCGAAGCGTACGCCACCTTTGCCGCCTTGGCCGCGTTGAGCGGCTCGCGTCGTCGTGCGTTGCAGCGTGGGAGCCGTCCGCACCCCGGGTGTCGTGCCACTTGCCGCGACGTTTGCGTTCATAGGATTGGTCATGCGCCGCGGACCGGCGGCCTCGGTCGCGCGAAACAGTTGCTCGACGAATTGCTTGCGGGCGAGCAGCGTGGAACTGTTGATCCATGTCGTGCCGCCCGGCCATCCTTTGACGTTCGGCGGATAGAACAGGTTCTCGCCGAGCGTGCGGATTTGCGAGGCAAACGGCGCGGTGTTGTCATAACCGATGTCGAACGCACGCAGCGTGCCGACCACGAACTCCGCCGGCGACTTCACGAGGACGCCGCGATTGCCGTCGTCCCAGAACGCGTCGCTCAGGAAGATGCCGCGCAACGCGACCTTGATATCGTAGTGGCTTGCGCGAAAGCGCGCCGCAATCGGTTCGATGCGCGCAAGGTCCGGCGTATCCGAAACGAACTCGCGCCACAGCTTGCTCGTCACGAAGGTGGCCGTTTCCGGCCGCGCGAGCAGAATATCGAGCACCTGATCGCCGTCGAACGCCCCTGTCTCGCCGAGCACCGTCTTCTCGCCGTCGTCGTGCTGATTGGCGCGCCACACATAGGCCTGCGTGTCCGGATCGAGGCTCCAACCCGTATATGCGCGCGCGGCCTCCGACACGTCGCGCTGCGTGTAATGCCCTTCGCCGAGCGTGAACAGCTCCATCACTTCACGGGCGAAATTTTCGTTGGGCTTGCCCTTGCGATTGCTTGCGCCGTCGAGGTATTGGAGCATCGCCGGATCTTTCGCAATGTCGTGCAATAGCTCGCCGAAGTTGCCGAGCGCATCGCGCCGCAACAGCATGTTCTGCAGCGCCATCTGCTGCGGATACGGGACCTTGTCCTGACCCGAGGTGAAGTGGTTATGCCAGAACAGCGTCATGCGCTCGGTGAGCGGCGACGGCGTGGTCAACATCTCGCGCACCCACCACGCGCGTAATAATTCGTAACGCTGCGCGCGCAGTCGCTGCTCGTCGCGCCGTTGATCGTCGGTCCACGTCTTCTTCGTCTCGCGAGTCGGAATCGGTTCGAGCACCCAGTCGGGCAGCGGCGTGACTGCCTCGGTCCGCGCGCTTGCGAGTACTTTATCGACGGCCTGCGCTCGCGTGAGTCCAACGTATTGCGCGAGCTCGGCGCTATCCGGCGCGAAGCCCACGCGCGTCAGGAAGAAGCGTGCATCGTCGCCATCGAGGATGCTCTGTTCACGCTCCGAAGCGGCATGCTCATCGGCGGTCGGCGCAGCGTGCCTGGCGTGCGGAACATGAGCCGTGCCCAGTTGCACGGCGGCGGCGGGCCCACACCACGTCACCACCGCCAGGGCAATCGCCGATGCTACAAACTTGCGGCCACAACTACCACGCGTGTGCAATTTAATCATCGGTCATCAAGGTTGGCGCGATCTGATGGAAGGGGCATTGGCGCGTGCCGTGATTGCATCGTGCGCTTCGCTCTGACGACTTAACGGCAGATTGAACGGGGACGTGGACAGGAGAAGTGCAACGAATTCTTTCACGCAGGCGGGAAACGTGAAACGCGTGCCGGGGGGCTGGCACGATAATAGCTACCGCTTATAGAGTTCGCGGACGGCGTCTTCGATATGCTGCCGCAACAGACGCCGTTCGTCGGGTGTCATATGGCCGTCGCGACGACGTTGATCAAGATCGGGGGGAACTGCGGTGCGCAACATGACGTCTGATGCGGGGTGGTCGGTGTTCGGGTCGTGGCGGTTGGCCTTGCCCTGCCTGGGCGCGCGCGCGCCGCGCTCGCTCGCAACTCTGTCGGCGGAAGGCTGGGCATGGGCGAGCGTTGGTCCTAGTGAGCCTGCAAGCGTACCGGCTACCGCCAGTGCAATCACGCTGAGGCGCACATTCGGCCAAACCCCTCCCTTCATGTTGTTCCCTTCGTGGCGCGGCAACCGGCTACCTCAAATGCGTATACAAACCCCGGTAACGAGCCGGGTGCGAGAGTTTTAGTCGTGTGAAGTATCCACCGAACAGCCGCATTCAGTAAAGGAGTCTACCTGCCCCCGCTTTACGTCGTGCCACAGTGCGGGTAAATTTTGTAACTGACTGTAACCCGTTAAATGATGCAAACGCGCACCACTTTCTAATCGCGCTAAGATGCCGACCATGGAAACCAAAAACCCTTCGAAAATCCTCGTCGTCGATGACGATCCACGCCTGCGCGATCTGCTGCGCCGCTACCTCGGTGAACAGGGCTTCAACGTCTATGTCGCCGAGAACGCGCCGTCCATGAACAAGCTCTGGGTGCGTGAGCGCTTCGATCTGTTGGTGCTCGATCTGATGCTGCCGGGCGAAGACGGTTTGTCGATCTGCCGCCGCCTGCGCGGCAGCAATGACCGTACGCCGATCATCATGCTGACGGCCAAGGGTGAAGACGTCGACCGGATCGTCGGTCTGGAAATGGGCGCCGACGACTATCTGCCCAAGCCGTTCAACCCGCGCGAACTGGTCGCGCGCATCCACGCGGTGCTGCGCCGCCAGTCGCCGTCGGAGTTGCCGGGCGCACCGTCCGAAACGACCGAGGTGTTCGAGTTCGGCGAGTTCGCGTTGAATCTCGCCACCCGCACGCTCACCAAGGCCGGCCAGGAAATTCCGCTGACCACGGGCGAGTTCTCGGTGCTCAAGGTGTTCGCGCGTCATCCGCGCCAGCCGCTGTCGCGTGAAAAGCTGATGGAACTCGCGCGCGGCCGTGAGTACGAAGTGTTCGACCGCAGTCTGGACGTGCAGATCTCGCGTCTGCGCAAGCTGATCGAACCCGATCCGGGCAGCCCGCGTTTCATCCAGACCGTCTGGGGTCTGGGCTACGTGTTCATCCCCGACGGTGCAGCCTGAGTTTGTTCTCACCTCCAGTTTTTGATTTCAGATAAGAAGGGCCCATGCGGATCGACCGGCGCCTCCTGACGCTCGCGTTCGGCGGCCTTTTCTGGCGGACCTTTCTGTTGATCGCGCTGTTGATCGCAGTCAGTCTCGCCGCGTGGTTCCAGAGCTTCCGGGTGATCGAACGCGAGCCGCGCGCGCAGCGCGTGGCGTTGCAGCTCGTCGCCATCGTGAAGCTCACGCGCACCGCACTCCTCTATTCCGATCCCGACCTGCGGCGCGCCCTGCTGCAGGATCTGGAAAGCAATGAAGGGGTGCGCGTGTACCCGCGCGAAACCACCGACAAGTACAAGCTCCAGCCCGACGAGTCGCTGAACCGGCTGATCGAACACGACATTCGCGGCCGTCTCGGCGACGACACCGTCATCGCGCAAAGCGTGAACGACATCCCCGGCGTGTGGATCAGCTTCAAGATCGACGACGACGACTACTGGGTCGCGCTCGACCGCGATCAGCTCGACAACGCCACCGGTTTGCAATGGGCCGGCTGGGGCGTGTTCGCGCTGGCGCTCTCGTTGTTCGGCGCGGCCTTCATCACGAGTCTCGTGAACCGTCCGTTCGCGCGCCTCGCCATGGCCGCGCGCAAGGTGGGCTCAGGCCAGTCGCCCGAGCCGCTGCCCGAGCGCGGCATGGGCGTGGCCGCGGAAACCAATCGCAGTTTCAACCAGATGGTGCAGGATCTCGAACAGCTCGAGGCCGACCGCGCGCTGATGCTCGCGGGCATCTCGCACGATCTGCGCACGCCGCTCGCGCGGCTGCGGCTCGAAACCGAAATGAGCCCGTCCGATCAGGCCACCAAAGACGCGATGGTCGACGACATCGAGCAGATGGACATGATCATCGGCCGGTTCCTCGATTACGCACGCCCGGTACAGCGCGTGCCGGAGCCTGTCGACCTGTCCGTGATCGCGGGCGAGTTGGCCGCGCGCATGCAGAGCGAAGACAGCATGCGCCTGATCACGCGGCTCGCGCCGTCGGCGGTGATCGAAGCGGATGAGACCGACATGCGCCGGGTAGTCGGCAATCTGCTGGAAAACGCGCGCAAGTATGGCCTGAGCGATGGCGACGGCATTCCGCACGTGATTCTGGAAACGCGAGTGTCGCACTCGCGGGTCGAGCTCTCGGTGGTCGACGAAGGCCCGGGCATTCCGGAAGACCAGCTGGCGCTCGTCACACGGCCGTTCTATCGTGTGAATTCGGCGCGCACCCAGGCGAACGGCACAGGCCTTGGCATGGCCATCGTCCAGCGCCTCGTGAGCCGTTACCGCGGCGCGCTGCGCCTGCGCAATCGCACGCCTGGACCGGGTCTCGAGGTCACCATCGAATTTCCGCTTGCCAAAGGCGTCTGAACGCAACCGCGATCATCCGGCCTTCGCGCGAGTGTGCCGGGTCAACGGCTATCGATCGAATCACCCATGAGAGGCGAGGCAGATAACGTATAACGGGCTCGTTGCGACGAGTTGGTCGCTTGAACCATGCTGGTTTCCGACGCACGAAGGAGCACTCTCATGAAAACTGTCGGCGATAAAGTTGAAGCGTTCACCGTCACGGCCGCGAAGCCGGGCTTCAACCATCATGAAGAGAACGGCATTTCGGCATTCGAAGACATCACGGAGCAGTCGTTTCCGGGCAAATGGAAGATCATCTATTTCTACCCGAAGGATTTCTCGTTCCTGTGTCCGACGGAGATCGTCGAGTTCGGCAAGCTGGCGAGGGATTTTGAAGACCGCGACGCGGTGTTGATGGGCGGCAGCGTCGACAATGAATTCGTGAAGCTGGCATGGCGCCGTGAGCTCAAGGACCTGAACAAGCTCAATCACTATGCCTTCGGCGACGTGAAGGGCGAGCTGATCGACCAGCTCGGTGTGCGCGACCAGGAAGCGGGTGTCGCGTTGCGCGCCACCTTTATCATCGATCCGGACAACACGATCCAGCATGTGTCGGTGAACAACCTGAACGTGGGCCGCAATCCGGAAGAAGTGCTGCGGATTCTGGACGCCCTGCAAACGGACGAGCAGTGTGCCTGCAACCGCCCGATCGGCGGCGCCACGCTCTGAGCGGTGCCCGTCAAAAGGCTCCGTCTGGCTTGAATGCGCGCGGCGCGACGAAACTCCCGCCGCAGCGCGCGTCTTGTGAAGCCAGGCTCAGTTCTTGATCAGCAGAACCGCGGCCTGAGCTTCGATACCCTCGCCTCGGCCGAGATAACCGAGCTTCTCATTGGTCTTGGCTTTGACGTTGACGCGCTCGACCGGCAGTCCGAGATCGGCGGCGATATTGGCGCGCATGCCCTCGATATGCGGCGCGAGCTTCGGCGCCTGCGCGACCACGCTGCTATCCACATTGGCGATGGAAAAACCCGCCGCTTTCACGCGCGCGAAACATTCACGCAGCAACACGCGGCTGTCCGCGCCGGCGAACTTCGCGTCGGTGTCGGAAAAATGGCGGCCGATATCGCCCATCGCGGCGGCGCCGAAAATGGCGTCGGTGATGGCGTGCAGCAGCACATCCGCGTCCGAATGGCCGAGCAGGCCGCGCTCATACGGAATCGTCACGCCGCCGATAATCAACGGACGCCCCGGCACCAGCGCATGCACGTCATACCCTTGCCCAATTCTGAAATCCATATGCGTCAAGTCCTCAAGCCCGCTAATTGAAATTGAAATCGTCCAGTCAGGACGCAGCCGCCGGCCGGCTCAGAATCGCCTCGGCCAGATCGAAGTCTTCCGGATACGTCACCTTGAAGTTGCGCAAGCTGCCCTGCACCAGCTTCGGCGCGTGGCCCAGCCACTCGATCGCGCTCGCTTCGTCCGTCAGGTCGTGCCCGTCGGCCTGCGCGCGCAGGATCGCCTCGCGCAGCATGCCGATGCGGAACATCTGCGGCGTCTGCGCCTGCCACAAGCCGTCGCGCGCCTCGGTGCGGGCGATCCGGCCGTCGGATGACGTCGCGTCGATCCGCTTCAACGTGTCAGCCACCGGCAAGGCCATGATGCCGCCCACCGGGTCGTCCTTCAGCGCGCCGATCAGCGTGCGGATCAGCGCGGGCGTGATGCCGGGGCGCGCCGCGTCGTGCACCAGCACCCAGTCGTCGTCACGCGCGCCGAACTCGGCGAGCGCATGCAAGCCGTTGAGCACCGACGCCTGACGCGAGGCTCCGCCGCTGCGGCGCACGGCAAAACGCAAGCCGCCGAAGCGGCGGCCGTCGAAGTGAGCGTCGTCCGGAGCGATCACCACGAGAGTTTGCGCAAACTCGCTGCAGGCGTCGAACGCCGCCAGCGAGTAATGCAACATGTCGCGGCCGGCGACAGTGCGATATTGTTTGGGCATCGCGGCGCCGGAACGGCTGCCGGTGCCAGCGCACGGAATCAGGGCAAATAGACGGGAAGTCACGAGTGCGGATGCCGCGAAGTCAAAGTGAAGGACGGATTTTATAATAGGTCCTTCGCATCCACGCCCCGACACGCGTAAACTTGCCGCTCACGTGTGAGCCTGAGGCCGCTTTTTCTCATCTATGCCAGACATCGCCGCATCATCGCAGTACTCTCCGCCCGTCGCGCTCGTCAAGGCCGGCCAGCGTTTCGCCTTTGACGGCACGCACGGCTCGTCCGACGCGCTGCTGATCGCCCGCTACCATCTCGCCTATCGCGAGAAGGTGCCGCTGCTCGCGGTCGTGTGCGAAAGCGCCGTCGATGCGCAGCGTCTGGCGCAGGAAATCGGCTTTTTCGCGCCGGAAGCGCGCGTGCGTTTGCTGCCGGACTGGGAAACGCTCCCTTACGATACCTTTTCACCGCATCAGGATCTGGTCTCGGAACGTCTCGCCACGCTGCACGATCTCGGCGAAGGCCGCTGCGACATCCTGCTGGTGCCCGCCACCACGGCGCTGTACCGCATGCCGCCCGCCTCGTTCCTCGCGGCCTACACGTTTTCCTTCGCGCAAGGCGAGCGGCTCGACGAGGCCAGAATCAAGGCGCAGCTGACGCTGGCCGGCTACGAACACGTGAGCCAGGTGGTGCGTCCGGGCGAATACTGCGTGCGCGGCTCGCTGCTCGACCTTTATCCGATGGGCTCGCCCTTGCCCTACCGGATCGACCTGTTCGACGATCAGGTCGACTCGATCCGCGCGTTCGACCCAGACACCCAGCGCAGCCTGTACCCGGTGAAAGACGTGCGCCTGCTGCCCGGCCGCGAATTTCCGTTCGACGAAGCCGCCCGCACCGCTTTTCGCAGCCGCTGGCGCGAGACCTTCGAGGGCGACCCGAGCCGCGCGGCGATCTATAAGGACATCGGCAACGGCGTGCCGTCGGCGGGGATCGAATACTATCTGCCGCTTTTCTTCGAAGACACGGCCACGCTGTTCCACTACCTGCCCGAAGGCGCGCAACTGGCGTTCGTCGGCGATCTTGACGCGGCGATCCGGCGCTTTACCAACGACACGAAGCAGCGCTACAACTTCCTCTCCCATGACCGCGACCGGCCGATTCTGGAGCCGCAGCGTCTGTTCCTCTCGGACGAGGATTTCTTCACGCTCGCCAAGCCCTTCGCGCGGCTCTCGCTGCCTGCGAACGCCGGCGGCGGCTGGTCGACGCCGTTGCCGAATCTCGCGATCGACCGTCATGCGGAAGATCCCGTCGCGGGCTTGCGCGCGTATCTCGACACCACGCCAAACCGCGTGCTGTTCGCCGCCGAATCCGCGGGCCGGCGCGAAACGCTGTTGCAGTTGCTCGCCGACAATCACCTGCGGCCGGTATCGAGCGACAGCTTCCAGGACTGGCTCACGAGTGACGAGCGCTTTTCATTGGGCGTCGCGCCGCTCGCCAACGGTTTTGCCGTGCCGGTGGACGGTATTGCGATCATCACCGAGACCGAGCTGTATGGTCCGCTCGCGCGTCGCGCGGGGCGCCGCCGTCAGGAACAGGCGAGCAATGTCGATTCGATGGTGCGCGATCTGTCCGAGCTCAAGGTGGGCGATCCGGTCGTGCATTCGCAGCATGGCATCGGCCGCTATATGGGGCTCGTCACCATGGATCTCGGTGAAGGCGAGACCGAGTTCCTGCACCTCGAATACGCGGGCGACAGCAAGTTGTACGTGCCCGTCGCCCAGCTGCACGTAATCTCGCGCTATAGCGGCGCCGATCCGGAAAGCGCGCCGCTGCACTCGCTCGGCTCCGGCCAGTGGGAAAAAGCCAAACGCAAGGCCGCGCAGCAGATTCGCGATACCGCCGCCGAGTTGCTGAACCTGTATGCTCGCCGCGCACTGCGCCAGGGTCACGCGTTCGCGCTCGAACCGAAGGATTACGTGAAGTTCGCGGAGAGCTTCGGCTTCGAGGAAACGCCGGACCAGGCCGCGGCGATCGCCGCCGTGATCGGCGACATGACGAGCGGCAAGCCGATGGATCGCCTCGTGTGCGGCGACGTCGGCTTCGGCAAAACGGAAGTCGCGCTGCGTGCGGCGTTCATCGCGGTGATGGGCGGCAAGCAGGTCGCCCTGCTCTCGCCCACCACGCTGCTCGCCGAACAGCACACGCAAACCTTCAGCGACCGCTTCTCCGACTGGCCGGTGCGGATCGCCGAACTGTCGCGCTTCAAATCCACCAAAGAAGTGAGCGCGGCGATCCAGCAGATCAACGAAGGCACGGTCGATATCGTGATCGGCACGCACAAGCTGCTCTCGTCCGATGTGCAGTTCAAGCGGCTGGGACTCGTGATCATCGACGAGGAGCATCGGTTCGGCGTGCGTCAGAAAGAGGCGCTGAAGGCCTTGCGCGCCGAAGTGGACGTGCTCACGCTGACCGCCACGCCGATCCCGCGTACGCTCGGCATGGCGCTCGAAGGGCTGCGCGATTTCTCCGTGATCGCTACCGCGCCGCAAAAGCGCCTCGCGATCAAAACCTTCGTGCGACGCGAGGAAGACAGCGTGATTCGCGAAGCCATGCTGCGCGAGTTGAAGCGTGGCGGCCAGGTCTACTTCCTGCACAACGAAGTCGAGACGATCGAGAATCGCCGGCAGATGCTCGAAGCGTTGGTGCCCGAAGCGCGTATAGCGGTCGCGCATGGACAGATGCACGAACGCGAACTCGAACGCGTGATGCGCGACTTCGTTGCACAACGCGCCAACGTATTGTTGTGCACGACGATTATTGAAACCGGCATCGACGTGCCGAGCGCCAACACGATCCTGATTCACCGCGCCGACAAGTTCGGTCTCGCGCAATTGCATCAATTGCGTGGCCGTGTGGGCCGCTCGCATCACCAGGCGTATTCATATCTGCTGGTGCACGATCCGCAAGGACTGACCAAACAGGCGCAACGCCGGCTCGAAGCGATCCAGCAAATGGAAGAACTCGGTTCGGGCTTCTATCTGGCCATGCACGACCTCGAGATTCGCGGCACAGGCGAAGTGCTCGGCGATAAACAATCCGGCGAGATTCACGAGATCGGCTTCCAGCTCTACACCGACATGCTGAACGACGCGGTGAAGGCGCTCAAGGAAGGCAAGGAGCCGGACCTCACCGCGCCGCTCGCCGCGACCACCGAGATCAATCTGCACGCGTCGGCGATTCTCCCCGCCGACTACTGCGGCGATGTGCAGGAGCGTCTGTCGCTCTACAAGCGGCTGGCTAATTGCGAGCACAACGATTCGATCGACGGCATTCAGGAAGAATTGATCGACCGCTTCGGCAAGTTGCCGCCGCAAGCGCATGCGCTGGTGGAGACGCATCGTCTGCGGCTGGCGGCGAAGCCGCTGGGCATTTCGAAGATCGATGCCGGCGAAGCGGTGATCGGCTTGCAGTTCATCCCCAACCCGCCGATCGACGCGATGCGGATCATCGAGATGGTGCAGAAACACAAGCACATCAAACTCGCGGGCCAGGACAAGCTGCGTATCGAAACGCGCAGCCCCGATCTCGCGGTGCGTGTCGCGACGGTCAAGGAAACCTTGCGCGCGCTCGGCACGCCGAGTCGCGGCACGGCGACGAGCGCAGCCGCGCGCTGAGTTTATACGTCACGCCGCCGCGCATGCGCAGCGTCGAAAACCGGGGTACGTGTAGCGTTTTCCCATTCATGCTGCGGTGCGCAAACGCGCACCGCAGCATACGGGCGTCTTTTTTTTGGGTATGATCGAAAGACTCAAATGCCGGAGTCTTCTCATGTCCCATGTCGCTGAAACAGCGCAGTCCACCTCGTCATCTCCCGTTTCGCTCCCGTGGGTCACCCGTCTCGTGTCGATGGACACGGTCAGCCGCAACCCGAATCTCGGCCTGATCGAAACCGTGCGCGACGAACTGCGCGCGGTCGGCGTCGAGGCCACGCTCACGCACGACGAAAGCGGCAAATGGGCCAACCTGTTCGCGACAATTCCCGCGCACAACGGTGAAACGAACGGCGGCGTGGTGCTGTCGGGCCACACCGACGTGGTGCCCGTAGACGGCCAGCAATGGGACAGCGATCCGTTCAAGCCGGAGATTCGCGGCGACAAGCTATACGGCCGCGGCACCTGCGATATGAAAGGCTTCATCGGCGCGGCGCTGACGCTTGTGCCGGAGATGCAACGCACCAAACTCGCCAAACCGATCCACTTCGCGCTGTCGTTCGACGAGGAAGTGGGCTGCGCCGGCGCGCCGCTCCTGATCGCCGACCTGATGAAGCGCGGCGTGAAGCCGGATGGCTGCATCGTCGGCGAACCGACCAGCATGCGGCCTATCGTGGCGCACAAAGGCATCAACGCCTACCAGTGCTGCGTGCGCGGTCAGGCGGCGCATTCGTCGCTGACGCCGAAGGGTTTGAACGCGATCGAATACGCCGCGCGTCTGATCTGCTACATCCGCGACATGGCCGACCAGTTCCGCGAGCAAGGCCCGTTCGACGAACTGTACGACGTGCCCTTCACCACCGCGCAAACCAGCACGATCGTCGGCGGCAATGCGATCAATACCGTGCCGGCCGAATGCAAGTTCCAGTTCGAATTCCGCAATCTGCCCACGCTCGATCCCGAGCCGATTTTCGCGCGCATCGATCAATACGCTCGCGAAACGCTGCTGCCGAAAATGTTGCGCGAGCATCCATCGGCGGCAATCGAGATCACGAAGATCGCCGCCGCGCCCGGACTCGATTCGTCTGAACAAGCCGCCATCACGCAACTGGTGCGGGCGTTGACCGCCGATCAGGACAAGCGCAAGGTTGCCTATGGCACGGAAGCCGGTCTGTTTTCGCTGGCGGGCATTCCGAGCATCGTCTGCGGCCCCGGCGACATTCAGCAGGCGCACAAGCCCAATGAGTTCGTCGCGCTGGATCAACTGGTGGCGTGCGAGCGCTTCCTGCAAAAATTCATTCACAGCATGTCGGTCGACGCGCACGCGCACTGAAACTGACAGACGTAGAAAGAATCTTACCCACACCGACCCAGGCACGCCGACGCCATGTCCACCGCCACGCCGCAACACACCGACCATACGATCGACGGCGAGCCGATCCCAACGCTCGACGACATCGCCGCACAGCACTTTGCGTTGACGCCGTGGGTGGCGCGAACGCCGGTGTTCGACCGGGTGGACTTTCCTTCGCTGGAAGGCACGGTGGTGAACTTCAAGTTCGAACTGTTGCAAGCGGGTGGCAGCTTCAAGGCGCGCGGCGCGTTCACCAACCTGCTCGCACTGGACGAAGCGCAGCGCAGCGCGGGCGTCACGTGCGTGTCGGGCGGCAATCATGCGGTGGCGGTCGCGTATGCGGCCATGCGCCTTGGCGTCAGCGCCAAGGTCGTGCTGTTTCGCGCGGCCAATCCGGCACGGGTAGCACTGTGCCGGCAATATCGCGCCGAGATCGTGTTCGCCGAAGACATTGCCGAAGCATTCGAACTGGTGCGCCGGATCGAGGCCGAAGAAGGCCGCTATTTCGTGCATCCGTTCAACGGCTATCGCACGGTGCTGGGTTCGGCCACGCTCGGCTACGAGTGGGCCACGCAAACGCCGGATCTCGAAGCGGTGATCTTGCCGATCGGCGGCGGCGGCCTCGCGGCCGGCGTCGCGACCGCCATGCGGCTCGCGAATCCGAACGTGCACGTGTATGGCGTGGAACCTGAAGGCGCGGACGTGATGGGCAAGAGTTTCGCCGCCAATCACACGGTCAAGATGCGCCAGATGCGCGGCATTGCCGACTCGCTCATGTCGCCGCATACCGAGCAATACAGCTACGAATTGTGCCGCCGTCATATCGATCAGCTCGTCACCGTGTCCGACGACCAGTTGCGTGCGGCCATGCTGACTTTGTTCGGACAACTGAAGCTCGCTGTCGAGCCCGCCTGCGCCGCGGCTACCGCAGGCTTGCTCGGCCCGCTGCGCGAACAGTTGCAAGGCAAGCGCGTCGGCGTTCTGCTGTGCGGCACCAATACCGATCCGGTCACATTTGCCGCGCATATCGAACGCGCTCGGCATAGCGAGTCACAGTTTCCTCAATAAAGAAACGAACCTCGGGTTCCTGGCCAAAAGACTAGCCTATCCTTCTCAGGTTGGTATCATTCGAACATCGACTTCTGGGAGGAACCTCTATGAGCATGGTCAAGGAATTCAAGGAATTTGCCCTCAAGGGCAACGTGATGGATCTTGCAGTCGGTGTGATTATCGGCGGCGCGTTCTCCACCATCGTCAATTCAATTGTTAAAGACCTGATCATGCCGGTTGTCGGGCTTGCCACCGGCGGCCTCGATTTCTCCAACAAGTTCGTTCGCCTCGGCCCCATTCCGCCCACTTTCAAGGGCAGCCCCGAGTCGTATAAAGACTTGCAAACGGCGGGCGTTGCCGTATTCGGTTACGGCTCGTTCATTACCGTGCTGATCAACTTCCTGATTCTCGCGTTCATCATTTTCCTGATGGTCAAGTTCATCAACAATCTGCGCAAACCGGCTGAAGCCGCGCCGGCAGCACCGCCGCCGCCCCCGGAAGACGTGCTGCTGCTGCGTGAAATCCGCGATTCGTTGAAGAACTCACCGCGTTAATTATTCCGGCATATCGGCCGGAGACAGTCGTCAATGAAAAGGCCTGTTGCGATTAAAGTCGCAACAGGCCTTTTGCTTACTTCATGGCCCCGCTGTGAGCGGCCTAAACACTCACGCGTCGCGCTGCTCCTTCAGAGTCACCGCGCCTTCGATCATCGCCTCGAGCTGGCTGAAGTTGACCGGCTTGGTCAGATGCGAGGTGAAGCCGGCGCTCAGGCAACGGCGCACGTCTTCGTCGGTGCCGAAGCCGGTCAGCGCGACCGCGGGCGCGTCCGAGTGTTCGCGGAACGCCTGGATGAAGTCGAGACCGGTGCCGTCGGGCAATCCGACGTCGCTGACGATCAGATCGAAGGTCTGCGATTGCGTCGCGGCCAACGCATCGTCGACGCGGCCCACCGTCGTGACTTCATGGCCGAGGCTGCGAATCAGTTGCTCCATGACCTCGGCCGTGTCCACATGATCTTCGATCAGCAGGATGTTCAGCAGGCCGCCCGAATGCACTTCGTCGGGCACCACGACTGGTGAAGTCACCTCCGGCGCCGCGGCCGTCGGCAAGGTGATTGCGAAGGTCGCGCCGCAGTGCGCGCCCGGACTCTGCGCGGTCACGGTGCCGCCATGCACGTCGGTCAACGCCTTCGTGATCGCGAGTCCGAGGCCGAGTCCGCCGAACTGCCGCGTCATGTTCTGGTTGCCCTGCTCGAACGCGTTGAAGAGTTTGCCGATCTGATCCGGCTCGATGCCGATCCCCGTGTCTTCAACCGATATCTGCACGTGCATGCGTTCGTCGCGCGTGCGCACATAGATATGGCCGCCATCCGGCGTGAACTTGGCGGCGTTGCGAATCAGGTTCCACAGCATTTGCTGCAGCCGTGCGCGATCGGCCAGCACGTAATGATGCTGCGCGTCCTTATGGACGTGCACGTCCTGCTGCTTGACCTGAATCTCGCTGCGAAACAGTTCGAGCACGCTGTCGATCACGTCGTGCACGTCGACGGTTTCCAGCGAAAGCCGCAGCTTGCCGTTCGCCACGCGCGTGAGATCGAGCAGGTCGTCGATCAGCCGTGCTTCGAGTTCGACGTTGCGGCGGATCATGCGCACGCTCGCCCGCGCCTGATCGGGCAGACCCGGAATCATTTCCAGCACGCTGGCGCCGGCCAGCACCGGCGTGAGCGGCGTGCGCAATTCGTGCGACAGCATGGCCAGAAAGCGGTCTTTGGCGCGATTGGCTTCTTCGGCGGTCTGGCGGGCGGCCTGCTCCGACGCCAGCAGCCGTTCGCGCTCCTCGATCGCCTCGCGCTGCGAATGAATGTCCGTGCAACTGCCGAACCATTTGCTGACGTTGCCTTCGGCGTCGCGCATCGCTACCACGCGCAAGTCGAACCAGCGGTATTCGCCGTCGTGACGGCGAATCCGCAACTCCTGCCGGTAGTCGCCGGCGTCGCCCGACACCGTTTTGAGCCAGCTGCGGCGAATCTTTTCGCGGTCGTCCGGATGCACGGCGTCGAGCCAGGCGAGACCGTACGAACAGCTTTCAGCGAGGCCCGTGTAGTCGTACCACTGCTTCGACAGAAAATCGCAGTCGCCCGTGGCGTTGCAGGTCATCACGAGGTGCGGCAGCGCCTCCGACAAGGTGCGGTAATGCTGCTCGCGATCGCGCAGCAGCAAGGCTTCGTCCGACGCGCGCTGCAGGCGCACTTGCGAGAGCACCCGTTCGACGGCTTCGGGCAGGTAATCGAGGTAATCGCCGGATTTCGGCACGACATCGGACACGCCCGCGCGCAACGCTTCGATGACACGCGATTCGTCGGTAAAACCGGTCACGAGGATGGCGGGAATCCGCACGCCTTCCGCGCGCAGACGGCGAAAGAAGTCCAGGCCGGTCTCGGGCCCGTTCAACTGATAGTCGAGCACCAGCAGGTCGGGACCGCCGCCCGCGAGCCGTTCACGAGCCGCTTCGACGCCGGCGCAGATCGCGACCCGGCAGCCGGCGCGCTCGAGCGACTTGCGCGCGAGCCGCAGGATGCCTTCGTCGTCATCGACGACCAGCACGTAGGCGGCGGGCTGCGTGGACACTTCGTCGGTCATGCGGAGTTTTCTCTGGCTAGGGTCAACAAGCGGTCTATCTTGTCACGAGCGGCTTTCGGCCCGCTTCATGCGAACCTTCCATCACGGCGCCGCGAGACGATGCCCGGAAGGCAGCTTGACCACCTGGAGGAAAAAACCGAGGCGGCGCACGGCTTCGATAAACGCATCGTACTCGACCGGCTTGGTGATGTAGACGTTGCAGCCGAGTTCGTAGCAACGCGCGATTTCGCGCGGGTCGTCGGTCGTGGTCAGGACGATCACCGGCACGGCCGCCGTCTGCGGTGATTCTTTCAGGCGCCGCAAGACTTCGAAGCCGTCCACTCGCGGCATTTTCAGATCGAGCAGCACGACGAAATTCAACAAATCTTCACGCGCGGGTACGGCGCTCTGAGCGGGCTCGGCCGCGCAACCCGCGGCGGCGTCCGCTGGCGACGGCGCCGGGCCGAAGAAATAATCGAGTGCCTGCTGGCCGTCGCGAAAGCGCACGAAACCGTTCGAAATGCCGGCACGGCGCAGATTGCGCTCGACAAGCGTGGCGTGCCCGTCGTCATCTTCGATCAGTACGATGCTGACCGTTTCCCCGTGATTCATATGCTCTCCGTGCTCAACGATTGGTTGATGCCTGCCGCTTGTAATTATCCGCGCCAACGCTCTTTTTGCCTGCCGAAGTTCACAGACGCGCGGGCTGTTCCGGCAACACCACGAAAAACGTCGACCCCGCGCCCTCCGCCGACTCGACCCACACGCGTCCCCCATGCCGCTCCACCGTACGACGCACCACCGCGAGACCGATGCCATCGCCGTTCGCGACGTCGCCGTGCAGGCGCTGAAACGCCCGGAACACTTTCGACATATACGCGGCCGGAATGCCGAGGCCGTTGTCGCGCACATAATACGTGCGCATGCGGACCGCGCGCGGCTCACCTGCCTCGGCCGGCTCGACCGGTTCGGGTTCCAGTGCGCCGATTTCGATACGCCCGTTGCGCGCCGGGTCGAGATAATTCAGCGCGTTGCCGATCAGATTGCTGAAAATCTGCTCGATCGCGCCGGGGTCGCCCCATGCGGGCGGCAAGTCGCGCACGGTCACCACGGCGGCATGCTGGCCGATCGCGCCTTGCAGCGCGTCGACCACCCGGCCCACTACGCGCCCGACGCTCACGCGCTGCCACTGATACTCGAGCCGGCCGGCGCGTGAAATGCGCAGCAGCGCGTCGATGATCGCCGCGGCTCGCGTCACTGCGGTGCGCAGATATTGCAACGACTCGCGCACCTCGCCGTTAAGAATATGCGCCATGCGCCGATGCTCGGCCTCCGGCAATTTTGCCGCCTCGACGACGCTGTCCAGTTCGTCGCATGAGACCTGCAATTCCTTCGAGAAACCTTGCAGATTCACCAACGGCGAGCGCAGATCGTGCGACACGCTGTAGATGAACATTTCATTGTCTTGCGTCTCCTGACGCAGTTCCTCGTTGACGCCCGCCAGTTCCCGCGCGCGTGCTTCGAGCCGCGTTTTCAGCATGGCCTGCTCGGCTTCCGCGTCACGCAGGCGCGCGCCCGTCTGATGCAGCACGGCGTCGAGCGCGGCAATTTCGTCCTTACCCGACAGCGCCGGCGCCAACGTGCGCCCGCTGCCTAAACGCTCGGCATTCTCGGTCAACACTTCCAGCCGCCGGCCGATGCTGCGCGCAAAGACCACCGCGGTGACGGCCCAGATCAGCATCGAGCCCAGCACGGCACCGATCAGCGCGTACTGCTGGCGGTCACGGCGCCGCGCGAGCGCGGCCGAGCGCTCGGCATCGAGCCGCGACGCCTCGTCGCCGAACGCCGCGAGCTCATCGCGAAACACGGCGATCTGCTGCGGCAACGCGCCGGTCTCCAGCACAGTAAACGAAGTCAGACGACGCCCTTCGTGCAGCGCCTGCGAGATCGCGACCGTCTGCATGCGATACGCGTCGATCGCACGCTGCATCTTGTGCACGCGCTCGACCTGATGCGGCGTGCCGGCAACCAGCACCTCGAGATTCGACAGCCGGTCGCCCAGATCGACCCACACGGTATGGCGGTCGATCAGCGACGCATCGCCGATCACCATGCCCGTGCGAACCCGCGCCGCCTGACGCAGCAGCGGATCGATGATGGCCGACGACTGATAGAGAATCTGCTTGCTGTTGGTGACCTGCTGGGCGGCCTGCGCTGTCTGCTCCTGGGTATCGAAGACGACGCCAAGAAGCGCCAGCTCGACCGCGCTCGGCACTGCAATCAGCAGCAGACCCTTGGTGAATAGTTTCATGTTCGCCCGAAGGGTCGCAAAGGGTCGCTCAAGCCGCGGCGGCTCGTGACCAGCGACGCAACGCCGCGCCGGTGGACTTTGCGGTGGGGCATCGGCGAGCTCGGCGCAGTGCAGCCGGACGGGCCATTATCGACGTGAATTCGAGATATTTCAACGTATCGGCAAGATGCGCCGGCCCACACAAAAACGACATTTTTATTGGTATGAGATGATTTTTCGGCGCCTCGTGCGTCTATGATGGAAACAGGTGGGATGGGAAGCGAAAGCGCGCGGCGAGGCGGTTCGGCATGATTCGTGCGGGAGGCGGTGGGGCGGCGTTGTTGTCGAATCACCGTGAATCCGACCTTGTCGTATGCTATAAAAGATCGACGTGCGGCGCGCGAAGCCGGGAGTGGTCGCATGAGGACGCTGCGTTTCTTGCAATTCTTTTTCAGGCGAATTTTTATGTCCTTCCCGAAAAAGCGTAGACGCGCGAAGGTGGACGGCGATGAGTCGTTCCTCGCGGTACTACGGCATTTCAAGCCGTTCGGTCAGCTCGACACCAAGATTGCGCGTGCTCGCGCGCAAGACGAGCCGGTCCTTTATGCCCACGTGCTGCCGGGGCTCGATGTTCTCCTGTGCAGTGTGCGTGGCGCGCAGCCGCCCTATCCTGCACCCGCCGAATTGCGGCGTCGCTGTATCGAATCCATTACGAATGCGCTGGAGCAGCCGCTCGACGGTCTCGAGAACGGCGGCTACTGGTATGAGGCGGACGGCTTCGGCTTTCTCGTGTTTGCCAGCCGCGCTCGCGGCAAGATCCTGACGGAATTCGGCGCGACTCGCGTCGGCGCCACACGTCGCGGGGTGCGTCGGCAAGATGCTGCCGGAGACGCCGCGCCGCGCTCACTCAGGTAAACCTTTTAGCTTTACAGTAGACCTTCAAATTCGCAACACCGTCTGTTCGCACAGTTCGTCGGGCGGCGTTGCGTCATCACCTTTCCTTGCTTTGCTCGATTCGACCTGTCATCTCAGGTGATGTGTCTGCGCGCGCGTGCAGCAGTCGCGTTATCTTTTTTCATCATGAGGTCATCGAAATGGCCGCGCCCTGGCGGCACACTGATCAGCCACAAAAGGATCAAGGACAGGCCGCCGCCAAAGCTCCAGCTCAGCCAATCCGAAGGCA
This sequence comes from Paraburkholderia phytofirmans PsJN, assembly GCF_000020125.1. Classification (NCBI taxonomy): domain Bacteria; kingdom Pseudomonadati; phylum Pseudomonadota; class Betaproteobacteria; order Burkholderiales; family Burkholderiaceae; genus Paraburkholderia; species Paraburkholderia phytofirmans. The sequence continues at coordinate 2,096,192 of NC_010681.1, read as the reverse complement.
GGATGAAAGCCATCAGCTTCCCTTGTAAGTAGCCGCGCTGGCGGGCGACATCACCGCCGGCTTCTTCTTATCCGTCGCGGCCGGCGACGAAGCACCGCCCGAAGACTTATTGACCGGCGCGCCATCCAGAGAGATCGCCGCCTTGGGCTGCTGCTTCACGCCCGGCGGCGGCGCCGTCGGCGCCTGACGGATCTGTTCCAGCATCTGCGTGCAGGGCAACGGCTTGTTGTTGCTCGGCGCGAGCAACGGAATCAGCGCCGCGAACGGATTGATCAAGCCGAGGCCGACCGCCGCGCCACCGCGCAGCGCCAGCGCGGCCGCATTCACGCCCACGTGCGGATCCTTGAAGGTGCCTTTCACGTATAGCGGCGAACGCAGCGAGAAAACACGGAAGCCCTTGGTATGCGGATGCACGCCGAGGTCCATCGACTCGTCGCGCAGATTCACGTTGCCGTCGATATTGATCACGGCGTCGTCCGTATCGAGCGCGAAGACGCGCGATTCGAGCACGCCGTTGGTTGCGACAAAATCGGCGGCCGCGCAGTTGATCTTCACGTCGCGATTGCCGAACAGCTTTTCGTAGACGACATTCGCCACGTTCAGCCCCGCCGCTTCCATCAGCAGACGGCTCACCGTGCCGTCCGTCACCAATGCCTTCACCTCGCCGTTCGACGATGCCGCAAGCGCCGCCGGCGAATTGCCCGTCGCGGTCAGCGCGGCGTCGCCGTTGATTTCACCGAGCGCGTTCTGCATGGTCTTGAAGTTCGGGAACAGCTGTTTGAGCTTCAGATGCCGCGCCGATGTCGCGAAGCGGCCCTTGAGCGGCGTCGCGCTGCCATCGAGATGAATGTCCGAGGCGAGCGAGCCGCCGGCCACGCCGAACTTCAACGGTTCCAGGGAGAGCACGCCATCGGTCATCACGACGTGCGTGTACAGATCCGTGATCGGCAGATTCACGTCCTTGACGATGCGCCGGCCGGTGAACTTCACGTCGGCGTCGATCGCCTTCCAGCGGTCGGTGCGGAATTCCTCGACGGGCAGCACCTTGTTGGACGGCTGCGCCGTCGCGTCGCCGCGCTTGGCCTTGCTGGCGTTCGAATCCGCGCCGATCACGGGCGCCAGATCGGAGAACTGCAGCAGATGCGAGACGAGTTCGCCCTGCAGCAGCGGACGCGGTTCACGTGCCGTATAGGTTAGCGAGCCGTTGATATCGCTGCCGCCGACCCGGCCTGTAAAATTTTCATACTTGAAGACGTTGCCGCTGGACTTGAACTGGCCGACGAGCCGCCCTTCGGTCGCATACGGCGGCGTGTCGGGCAAGGTCACACCGGTCAGCGAATACAGGCGCGCCATGCTGTTGCCTTGCAGCCAGAGGCGCAGATCGACCGCGGCAAGATGCGCCGGATCGGTGATCGTGCCCACCAGGCCGACATGCAGATCGCCGGCCTTGACGTCGGCCTGGACCGGGAACGGCCGGTTCGCATCCTGCAATGCGAGCACGCCGCCTACCTTGCCGCTGCCGGAGACCGGCGTCTTGTTGTAAGTCCCTTTGACGGTCCAGCCGATGGCATATGGAGGAATCTCCTGCTTCGCGCCGGCTTGCGCATCGCTCGCGCCCGAAGCACTCGAAGCCGGCGCCGACGCCACGACTGCGCCGCTCGCGCCTGCCGCGACGGCTTCGCTCGCCCCCCTGGAACCGCCCGCGACCAAGCCACCCGAGGCGCCCGTCGCCGCCGTCGTCCCCGACGCGCTGATCTCCGTCGACGACGCGCCCGAAGCCGCCGCCGCGGACGCCGCCGCAGCCTCCGATGCCGCCTGCGCATTCGCCTGTTGCGTCAGCTTGTTCGCGCCCGACTTGCCGATGGTTTGCGCCGACGAACTGCGCGACGCCGCTTCCTGCTGTTTCATCGCCTCGCCGATCGGAATCGGCTGACCGAGCGTGTCGACGGCCATTTGCAGATCGACCTTCTTCTGCTGATCGGACAACGCAATGTTGCCCTTGGCAAAGGCGATATCGTGCAGATCGAGCTTCCATTCCGAAGGCCCGCTCGACGACGCCAGTTTGAACGTCCAGTTGTTGCGCCCGTCGAGCACGCGTTCGAGATCGACCGAAGGATTCACGAGGTTGATCGTGGGAATCACGATATCGTGCGCGAGCAGCGGCAGCACCTTGACCTGAAAGTCGATCTCGTCGAGCGTGGCGAAGTGCGGCTGCTTCGTCCAGTCCGGATTGCCCACAGTGATATTGGCCGCCGAGAATCGCGGCCACGGCACCCAGCCGCGCCAGCCGGTTTCGCCGACTGGATGCCGCCAGCCGACCTTCAGATCGCCGTTGATGGCGAACGGCCTGCCGATAGCTTGCGTGACCTTGTCGTTGATATAGGGCCTTGCCCGGTTCCAGTCGAAGGTCAGAATGAAAATAGTCAGCGCGACAATCAGAATGACGATAATCGCCAGCAGCCACGCAATGATTTTTCCGATCCGCCGTCCAGTCGTGCTCGACACTGCCATTGAGAGGCTCCGCTAATTCTTCTACATTGAGCACCGTGCAGCACGTTGCATGCCCGAACCTTGCACGGCCTGCGCCGGGCCGTTGCCGCTTTATCATGTTGCACGCATGTTGCATGCACACGTCGCGACGCGCTTCGACCTTACGCATCCCCCATTACAAATTCACCCATGACCGATGTTCCATTAGTCCTCGCCGACGGCATCGTGCGGCGCGATGCCGTGCGCGGGCAGACGCTGCTGCAGCCGACCACCTTCGCCTTACAGGCGGGCGACCGCGTCGCGATCACCGGGCCGTCCGGCTCGGGCAAGAGCGTATTCCTGCGCGCCCTCGCGCTGCTCGATCAACTTGATGCGGGACGCATCATGTGGCATGGCGCGCCGGTGGAACGCGCCGCGATTCCGCGCTACCGGCGCAACGTCGCGTATATCCGGCAGCGGCCCGCGCTGCTCGACGGCAGCGTCGAAGACAATCTGCGCTACCCGTTCGAGTTGCGCACCTATCGCGACGTGCATTTCGATCGCGCGCGTGCGGCGAGCCTCGCCGCTCAGGCCGGCCGCGGCGACGACTTTCTCGACAAGCGTGCAAGCGAACTGTCCGGCGGCGAGGCGCAGATCGCGGCGCTGATTCGCGTGCTGCAACTCGCGCCCGAAGTGCTGTTGCTCGACGAACCGACTGCCTCGCTCGACCCGGAGTCGTCGCATGCAATTGAAGGTCTGGTGCACGCCTGGTTCGACGCCGCCCCTGGACGTCATGCGTCGATCTGGGTGTCCCACGATCCGGCGCAAGCCACGCGCATGAGCGCGCGGCATCTGACCATGCGCGCCGGCGTGCTCGACGAAACCGCACGGTCCGAGATCCCGTCCGCGCATCAGGATCACCAGGAGTTCGGCCAATGACACTGCAAAACCTGAGTCTATGGGATGTTGCGATTGCCGCGTTGCTGATCGTCGTGAACGGTGTCGTGTCGGTGGCGCTCAAGCTCGATCTCGAGCGCAAGCTGGCGTGGGCCGCCGTGCGCACCATCGTACAGTTGCTGGCGATCGGTTACGTGCTCGGCTGGGTGTTCCGTTACGACCGCTGGTACGTGGTGTTGCCGTTGATGATCGTGATGACGCTGATCGCCGGTTTCGCGGGCGCGCAACGCGGCAACCGCACCTACCGCGGACAACGCGCGGACAGTGTGCTGTCGATCTGGGTCAGTTCGTGGCTGGTGGCCGCAGTCGGGCTGTTCGTCGTGATCCGCATTCACCCGTGGTACGAGCCGCAATATGCGATTCCGATTCTCGGCATGATCCTCGGCAATACGCTGACCGGCGTGTCGCTCGGCATCGAACGGATGACCGAGGAATTGACCGCGCGGCGCGACCGCGTCGACATGGCGCTCGCGCTCGGCGCGACGCGCTGGGAGGCGGCCCAGGCGCCCGCGCGCCAGGCGGTGCGGGCGGGCATGATGCCGACGCTCAATCAGATGGCGGTGGTCGGCGTGGTGAGCCTGCCCGGCATGATGACCGGCCAGGTGCTGGCCGGGCAATCGCCGTTGCAGGCCGTGCGCTACCAGATCGTGATCATGTTCCTGATAGCCGCGTCGTCGGCGCTGGGGACCGTGGGCGCGGTGCTGCTCACCTACCGGCGGCTCTTTTCCGCCGAGCACCGGTTTCTGTCGGCGCGGCTCGTGGAGCGGACCGCGGCGCGGCGTTGAGCCGCGCTGCGCCGCCGTGCTCCCATCAGTCGCCGGACTCAACGCTTCGCGCTGATCGCGACTTCCGTGCCGTCGCTGAGCGTGAGCGTTTTCGTGCTGCCGTTGACCGGCATCGTGAAGCGCACGATCTGACTGACGCTCACGTCGTTCGGACACTTGAGCGTTTTGCCGCCGGTCGTGACGGTCTTCACGCCCTTCGGCGTCTGCGCCTGGAAGCTCAACTGCACGGTCGCCGTGCCGTCGCCGGCGACCACCGGCGCGAAACGGATCTGCGTTTGCCGGATCATCGCGCCGTTAGTGTCGGTCGGCAGCGACGCATAGTTCGGGCACGCATCCGTCGCGGGAACCGGGCCGCCAGGCGGCACCGTCTTCCACGTGAAGTCGTCCGATTCGCCGGAGCGGATCGTGCGGGTTTCCTGCGAGTTGCCGAACTGTTTCGACGTGACGCGCACCGTATAGCGGATCGGGCCGTCGAGGGCGGATTGGGACGTGACCGTGATCGGCGTAGCCGCGTGAGCCAACGGCACGAGCATGCCGGGCGCAAGCGCGCATGCGAGAGAAGCGACAACTGAAACGGCGGAGAGTCTGAAGCTCATACTGTCACCTCGTTGTTGTGCCGCTGCGCGCCCGCTTCAGCGCTACTGCCCGCGCACTGACTGGCTCAATGATGCCGGCCCGCGAGACACGCAACTGTTTTAGCATGATGCCCTGCCAGTCTAACGCCAAGCGACGCTGCGCGCGCTGCCTGCGAATCGGGTGTTAACCCGCTTGCGGCGATGCGTTTTCTGCGCGTGTCGCGACTGGCGGTTGAAAGCGCGCGCCGCACCGCCCTGCTGCATATCGACGCATCGGATAGCACAGTTTGATGTGCATCAAATGAACACGGCCGGCGCGCATTGCTGCGACGCCGGCCGTGTTCCGTTGCAACCCGTTTCAGGTGAAACGCTATTTACGCCTTGAAACCTGTCAGCACCAGTTTGCCGATCGCGCGCCCTTCTTCGAGAAGCTGATGTGCGCGGCGCAGATTAGCGGCGTTGATCGCGCCGAGGTTCTGGCCGACGGTCGTGCACAGCGTGCCCGCATCGACGAGACGCGCGACTTCCGTCAACAGCTTGTGCTGCTCGATCATGTCCGGCGTGCCGAACATCGAACGCGTGAACATGAACTCCCAGTGAAACGCGGCGCTTTTTGCCTTGAGCAGTTCAACCGGCACCGGCGCGCTGTTTTCCACGATCGTGCAGATGCCGCCCTGCGGCTTGACGACCTCGGCGGCGGCCGAGAAGTTCTTGTCGGTGTCGTTGAACATCAGCACGTAATCGACCTGGTCGATGCCGAGTTGCTTCAATTGCGCGGGCACGTCGCCGAAGTGATCGACGATGTGATCCGCGCCCAGTTCCGTGGCCCATTTCGCCGATTCGGGCCGCGACGCGGTTGCGATCACCTTCAGCCTGGCGAGCTGCTTCGCCAGTTGGATGCCGATCGAGCCGACGCCGCCCGCGCCGCCGAAAATCAGCACGCTGCGGCCTTCGTCGGCGCCTTGCGGCGACACGCCCAAGCGGTCAAACAACGCTTCCCAAGCGGTGATCGCGGTTAGCGGCAGCGCGGCCGCGTGGGTGAAATCGAGCGACGCCGGCTTGTGCCCGACAATCCGCTCATCGACCAGATGGAACTCGCTGTTGGCGCCCGGCCGTGTGATGCTGCCCGCATAGAACACCGGATCGCCGACCTTGAACAGCGTGACGTCCGGGCCGACCGCGGCCACGGTACCCGCCGCATCCCAGCCGAGGATGCGCGGCGTCTCTTCGAGCTTGTCTTTCGGTGCGCGCACTTTGGTGTCGACCGGATTGACGGAGATCGCCTCGACTTTAACCAGCAGATCGCGACCGGTGGCTTCCGGTTTCGGGATCTCGACATCGACCAGAGCTTCCGCTTGATCGATCGGCAAATAGCGATAGAGGCCGACGGCTTTCATACAGGCTCCTGTTGGTTCAAATCAGTTTGAAAAGATCGCGATTTTGCGGCCGGGCTGTGGTGCCGGCTGCGTATCGGCGATTCCATGAGTGTCATCCTAGGGCGGTTCTTATTCTTTTAAAACCGTCATAATGGCTGAAACATCTTTTTGAATTTCAGAAGAATGAACCTGCCTGTTATCTCGCCCGAACGCGTGCCGCCCGGTGAACGGGAGCGGCTCGATCTGCTCGACGTCGCCCTGTTCGTGCGCGCCGCGCTGCTCGCCAACGTATCGGCGGCCGGCCGCGAATTCGGTTTGTCCGCGGCGGTGGCCAGTTCCCGCATCGCCCAACTAGAAAAGCTGCTCGGCGCGCGCCTGCTGCACCGGACCACCCGCCGCATCAGCCTCACGCAGGACGGTGAAGTCTTCATGACGCGCGCCGAAGCCCTGCTCGATGCGGCCGCCGCCGCGCGCGCGTCGGTGGGCCGGGCGCAGGCCGAGCCGCAGGGCCGCTTACGAGTCTCGATGCCGTCTTCGTTCGGACGGCAGCACGTGTCGCCGGTGATCAGCGAATTTCTGCGCCGCTATCCCGGCGTGAGCGTCGATTTACGCCTCACCGATCAGGTGGTCGATCTCGTCGACGCGGGTATCGATGTCGCGATCCGCGTCGGTGTGCTGAAGGATTCGTCACTGGTGGCGCGGCGCCTCGCGGTGAATCGGCGAGTGCTGTGCGCGGCGCCCGCTTACCTCGCCGCGCGCGGTACGCCGCATCATCCTTCGGACCTCGCGCAACACGAATGCATGATTCTGTCGGACCAGCGCGACTGGGCCTTCGTGACGCCTGCCGGACCACTCGCGGTGCGCGTGAGCGGGCGCCTCGTCACGGACAACGGCGAAGTGATCCGCGACGCCCTGCTGGCCGGGTTCGGCATCGCGCTCAAATCGACGTGGGACGTCGCGCCTTATTTGCGCAGCGGCGAACTGGTCGGCGTGCTGGACAGCTATCCGCTCGCCGAAAGCGTGGCGATCTGGGCCGTGTATCCAAGCCGTTCGTTCGTGCCGCCGAAGACGCTCGCCTTCATCGAATTCCTGGCGACGCATTTCGGCGATCCGCCTTACTGGGACAGAGAGCCGGTTTGAGACCGATGCGCCGGTTGCGGCGCCCGGATCGAGGCATCGTCAGTGCTTGTTGCCGCGTGCGCCGCCGGCTCCCTTGTCATCGGAGTTGACGTCGGTGTGTGCATCGTTCTGCGTGTTCTGCTGATACTCGTCGCCGCCGCGGCGGTCGGTGTCCTTTAACCCGCGTTCGAGGTCGCGATGCGCCTGCTTGCCGACATGGCGCGGGCCATCCTCGTGTTGCGATTCCGGATTCTGGTCGGCTTCGTGCGGCAAAGGCGAGGCTGCTTCCTGCATCGATTTGGGCTGCTTCCTGGCATGCGGGTCCGCCTGCTTGTCGCCGTCGGAGGATTGCGGTGAGGTCTTCATGGTGTAGCTCCTTGTGGTTCTGAATCGGGTCCGTCCACGCTTATTGCGCGTCATTCAGACGTTTTTTCATGGCCGCGGTGATGCGCTGACGCGTCTTTGCATAGTCCGCCCACGGGTCGCTTTTGAGTTCGGCGAGGCGCTCGTGCAGATTCTCGATGGTCCATTGATCGCCGCCCGTGGTGCCGGCGACTTCGTCCCACGCAAGCGGAACCGATACACCGAGGCCCGGACGCGCCCGCGCCGAAAATGCGGCGACTGTGCTGGAGCCGCGGTTGTTGCGCAGATAGTCGACGAAGATTTTCTGCTTGCGGTTCTGCGCGCCCATCTTCGCGCTGAAGTACTTGGGCAGCGTCGCAGCCATATGCTGCGCGACGGCTTGCGAAAAGTCCTTTACTTCGTCCCAGCCGGCCTGTTTCGCGAGCGGCACGACCACATGCAAGCCCTTGCCGCCGCTCGTCTTGCAGAACGATGTGAGGCCGAGTTCCTCGAGCAGCGAACGCGTCAGTTGCGCGGCTTCGATCATGCGTTCCCAACCTAGCGCTGCATCGGGGTCTAGGTCGAAGACTGCGCGGTCCGGTTTTTCGATATTCGATGCGACCGCATTCCACGTGTGAAATTCGACGGTGCCCATTTGCGCCGCGCCGACCAGCGCCTTGATGGTATCGACGGTGATCAGTGGCGGATGACCGGGATCGAGGCCCGGATGCTGCGTGACATTTGGAATCGACAGCTTCTGGCTGTGCTTCTGAAAAAACAGCTCGCCGCCGATGTCCTCGGGCGCACGCACCAGCGACACCGGACGGTCTTTCAGATGTGGCAGCATCCATTCGGCCACCGACTCGTAGTACTGCACGAGATCGATCTTGCGCGCACCGCTGCTTTTGTCGATGACGCGATCGGGATGCGAGATGCGCACGCCGGCGACTTCGGCGGGCGGTGCGGTGGTGGGTGATTTTGCGGTTTTGGGTTTGGCGGCTGTGGTTTTTCCGGCTGCGGCCACGTTACTACCAGAAGTTTTCCGCGCCGCGCGTTTCTTCGGCGCGTCGTCGGAGATGGAATCGGTTTGCTGTTGCACGTCGGCTCCCTGGCGAGGTGTTTCCTTGACGATCTGGCGCGCCGGCTTGTCATTGCGCAAACTCACGAACGACGCCTGACGCACGATGCCGTCACTCGTCCATTCCGCGAAATTGCATTCGGCTACGAGCACCGGTTCGACCCAATGCACCGGCGTGCGGCTGCGCTCGCGCGGCACGGCCGCAAACGGCATGCGCTTGGTCGCGTGCGCGTCGAGTTCTTTCTTGACCGAGCGCAGCAACGCCGCGTCGAAGCCGGTGCCGACGCGCCCCGCGTAATTCAAATTGCCTTTGCTGTCGTAGACGCCGAGCAGCAGCGCGCCGAATGCCGCACGACTTCCGGACGGTTCCGAATAGCCGCCTATCACGAACTCCTGACGCCGGCGGCATTTCAACTTGATCCACGTCGACGAACGGCCCGACAGATAGCCGCTATCGCGCCGCTTGCCGATGATGCCTTCCAGCGCCATGTCGCACGCGCTTCTGAGCAGGTCTTCCGCGCTGAAGTCGAAATTGTTCGAGAAACGCAGCACGCTATCGTCGACGTCTTCCATCAGAGCGTGCAGAATCGCGCGACGCTGTTCGAGCGGCACGCCGCGCAGGTCGTAGCCGTTCAGGAACGGTATATCGAACAGGTAGACGATGATGTCTTGCGGCCGGTTCGCATCGAAAGCGTTCTGCAGCGCCTGAAAATTCGGCACGCCGTTCGGGTCCAGCACCACGGCTTCGCCGTCGAGCCACGCGCTTTCGATTCCGAGCTGTTCGAACGCCTTGACCTGTTTGCTGAATTTCGCGGTCCAGTCGTTGCCGGCGCGGGTGAATACTTTGACGGCGCTCCCCTTCGCGTCCCGATCGATTCGGGCCAGCACGCGGTAACCGTCGAACTTGATTTCGTACGACCATTCGTCGCCGGGCGGCGCGGCGTCGACGAGCGTCGCCAGTTGCGGTTTGAAGGTCGTGGGCAAGCGAGCTTTCACCGCGCCCTCGATCGAGGGCGTGGCGGCGAGTTCGCGTAGCGACTGCGTGTTGCGCGTCGCCACGATATCCGGTCGTCTGGGATCCGCGCGGGTGGATGAAGCGGCTTTCGCGCTGCTTTTGCCGCCTCGTTTTGCGGTGGACTTCGCATCAGAGGCCGCGGTTTTGCGCGCGGTCTTAGATGCCGCTGTCGTCGTTTTTTCGCCTTTAGCCACCGAGGCGCTGCCGCTGAGCACGCTGCCCGGGCGCTTCTTCAGAATGTCGTAGTCGCTCTCATCGCGCGCTTCGTCGTCGCGTTCCTTGATCAGCAGCCACTGCTCCTTGTCGCCGCTGCCGCGCATATGGCTGCGCACCAGTGTCCAGCCGCCGTGCAGCTTTTCGCCGTGCAAATGGAACTTGAGTTTGCCGGCCGCGTAGGAACGCGCCGCCTCCGCCGCGCCGCCAACCGGTTCCCAGGTGCCGCGATCCCACACGATCACGCTGCCCGCACCGTAGTTGCCGGGCGGGATTTCCCCTTCGAACGAACCGTATTCGACCGGATGATCCTCGACATGCACTGCCAGCCTTTTCACCGAGGGATCGAGGCTCGGCCCTTTGGGCACCGCCCACGACAGGAGTGTGCCGTTCAGTTCCAGCCGGAAGTCGTAGTGCAAGCGCCGGGCGTCGTGTTCCTGGATCACGTATGAGAGCGCCTCGCCGGCTGCCTGGCGGGTCGTTTTCCGGCCGGCTGGTTTGCGCCTGGCGCGCGTGCCCGCCGGCTCCGGCGTGTCGTCGAAGCGGCGCTTGCGGTTGTAGAGATCGAGTCGGTCGTTCATGGCGATGACGTCGTCGTGAGTGGCTCAGGCGCGATGCCGAAGATCAGGCCGCCGCGCGACGTTTGCGGGCCGCCGGCGCGGACGCGGTCTTGGCGGTCGCACGGCCGCCGCCGCGCGTTGTTGTCTTACTCGCCGTGCGAGTCGTGCGCGGTTTCTTGCGCGCCGGCGTTTCGGTTTCGGCATCCGCGTCGGCCTCGTCGCTGTCGTCGTCCGCGGTGCGCTTGCGGCCGCCCGCCGCCGGTTTCCCCTTGCCGCGTCCCAAGCTGCGTTTGAGCAGATCGGATAGATCGAGAATATCGGCGGATTGACGCGACTCGTGCGGCGCTTCGACTTCGGTGATTTCCTCGGTCTTGCCCGCGCGAATCTTGCGATCCACCAGCGCCATGATGTCGTCGCGGAAGGTGTCGTGATACTGCGACGGATCCCACTTGTCGCTCATGTCGTCGATCAGCTTCTTCGCCATGTCGAGTTCGCGTGCGGACACGCCCGCGGCCTTCACACCGTCGGCCGGCAGCTTGAATTCGTCGAAATCGCGCACCTCCGCGGCCCAGCGCAGCGTATTCAAGGCCAACACCGGACCCACCGGAATCAGCGCCGCCAGATGCTGCTTGTTGTGCAGCACCACGCTCGCCACGCCAATCTTGCCGGACGCCTTCATGGCTTCGCGCAGCAGCGCGTAGACCTTTTCGCCTTTGCGGTCGGGCGTGAGGAAATACGGTGTGTCGAGGTAGAGAAACGAGATATCCGGGGCGTCGACGAACGCCAGAATATCGACCGTTTGCGTCGACTCGGGGTTCGCCGAGCGAATCTCGTCGTCGGAGAGCACGACGTACTTGTCCTTCTCGTACTCGAAGCCGCGCACGATGTTATCGCGCGTCACATCCTTGCCGGTGCGCTTGTTGATCTGCTTGTAGCCGATCGGATCGATCGAGCGCTTATCCAGCAGATTGAAGCCGACTTTTTCGGACTGCGTCGCCGGATATAACTGCACCGGCACGTGGACGAGGCCGAAGCTGATTGCGCCTTTCCAGATCATGTGTGGCATCGTGCGCTCCCCTGGGCCTAAGACCTGACACGAAGCAGCAAGCGTGCCACGGCCTTGCGGGCAGTGTCGGCGCGCGTCGCGGTGCGACGGGCGCCGACACAGGCTGTAAGTCTTGCGTCAGCACGGCAAAAGCTACGCCGTACGGCTCGCGACCGGTTCGAGTTCCAGCGGCACCTCGGCAAAGCCGCGAAAGCGGACGCGTCCGCCGCGCGTCGGCTCGCCGTCGAGGCGATAACGGGGAAAGCGCTGCACGAAGCGGCCGATCGCGATACGCGCCTCGAGCCGGGCGAGCGACAAGCCGGCGCACTGGTGAATGCCGAAGCCGAACGCAAGATGCCGGTTCGGATCGCGGCGAATGTCGAAGCGGTCCGGCTCCGCGAACTGTTCCGGGTCGCGATTCGCCGCGCCGATGCATAGCGTGACCGGCGTGCCGCGCGCGACCGCGACGCCGCCGATTTCCGTGCCGACGGTCGCCATGCGGTTGCCGAGCTGGTTCGAACTCTCGAAGCGCAGACATTCCTCCACCGCCGATTCGATCAGCGACGGCTCGTGCAGCAACGCCGCGCGCTGCTCCGGCCATTGCGTCAACGTGACGAGGCCGTTGCCGATCAGATTCGTGGTCGTCTCGTGGCCCGCGTTCAGAATGAAAATGCAGTTCTGCAGCAACTCCGCTTCCGACAATTGCTCGCCGCCCTCCTCGCCCTGAATCAGACGCGTCAGCACGTCATGCTGCGGGTCGCCCGGTGCGCGCCGGCGCCGTGCGACCAGATCGCGCAGATAGCCGACGAATTCGTCCACCGCGCGATTGCCGCGTTCGAACTGCGCCTCGGTCAGCGACGGTTCGAGCGCGCCGAGAATCGCGAGCGACCAGTCGCGCAACGGCTCGCGCTCCGCGTGCGGCACATCCAGCAGATTGCCGATAATCTCAACCGGAATCGCCGACGCGAACTCGCCGATCAGATCGATTCGGCCACGCTCGGCGGCAGCATCGAGCAAGCCGTCGACGAGGCGCACCAGGCCCGGCTCCATCGCCGCGATGGCGCGCGCCGTCAGCGCCCCGGCGATCAGTTTGCGCACGCGCGTGTGGCGCGGCGGGTCGTTGAACACCAGGCTCGTGGTGTGATGGGCGTAGAGCGGCGAGTCGCCGTATTTCGGCTTGAATTCGACGGTCTTGTCGGAACTGAAGGTTTTCGCGTCGCGATACACCGCCTGCACGTCGCGAAACCGTGTCAGAAAAAGTGAGCCGTCCGGCATGCGCTTGACCGGCTCGTAAGCGCGCAATGCGTGATAGACCGGATAGGGATCGGCATGGAAAGCGGGATCGAGGTGGCGCAGATCGAAGTCGCGCGCAAGAGTGGATGCGTCGCTGGCGGTCGCCGGGGGCATGCGTTGTCTCCGTAGTGGTGCGCGTCGTCATGGATGCCGGTGTGCGTTCAGGTGCCGGACGTGGCGCGCCGCGAAGAGGCGGATGCGACGGTCGGCGCGCGCAGCGGCTGCGGGGCGTCGTTCGATGCGCCAGTATGAACTGAGCGCCGCGGGATTGCACGGTGCGATGCGAGGTGTGGGCGGTGTTCGTTGCTGGTTGCCAAAGGCGCGCTGCACTGCGAGGGGCGGGCTTCCTGTCGGCTGCCACAATTGCGGTGCAGTGCGAGGTGCGGCGTAGCGTTCTCTACCGGTTGCCAAAAGCGCGATGCACTGCGAGTGCGCGGCGCAGCGCTCCCTGCCGGTTGCCAAATGCGAGGCGCACCATGAAACGCGGCGTGGCATTCGCTACCGGTTGCCAAAGGCGCGATGCTGTGCGCCTCTCCAGGCAGATCGCAAGCGGCAAGACCCACCGGCGAACCGCTACAATAGCGGGATTTTCCGCGCGCGCCGCGCGCCGTCCTTTTCCGCGTTATTGCGTCGTCGTCCATGAACCTCGTCATTCAAAGCCCCGCGCCCCTCTCCGCCGACCATCACAAAACGCTCGTCGCGCTGGCGCGCGGTTCGCACGCCAGCGTCGTCGACGCGAACGCGATTCGCATTGCCGACGCGAACGTCGCGCAGCGCGCCGACCTCGAAGTCTATTGCGGCACCCACCAACTGGACTACGCGTTTGTCGAAGCCGGCCGCCAGTTGCGCGACTTCGGACTGGTCGCGATGGACATGGATTCGACGCTGATCACGATCGAGTGTATCGACGAAATCGCCGACTTCTGCGGCCTGAAGGCGGAAGTGGCCGCGATCACCGAGGCCTCGATGCGCGGCGAGATCAAGGACTTCAACGAAAGCCTGACGCGCCGCGTGGCGCTGCTCGAAGGCCTCGATGCAAGCGCGCTGCAACGCGTGTACGAAGAGCGGCTGCAACTCTCGCCGGGCGCCGAGCGGATGCTGGCTGGCGCGAAGGCGGCCGGGCTGAAAACGCTGCTCGTGTCGGGCGGATTCAACTTCTTCACCGAAAAACTGAAGGCGCGTCTCGGCCTTGATTTCACTCGCGCCAACACGCTTGAAATCGTGGACGGCAAACTGACCGGCAAGGTCATCGGCGAGATCGTCAATGCCGATGTCAAAGCACGCACGCTGCGCGAAGCGTGCGCGCAATTGGGCATTGAACCAAGCCGCGCCATTGCCATGGGCGACGGCTCGAACGATCTGAAGATGATGGCCGAAGCCGGACTCTCCGTTGCGTTCCGTGCGAAGCCGGTGGTGCGTGAAGCGGCTAGCGTGGCGTTCAACTATGTCGGACTGGACGGGTTGTTGCGGCTGCTCTGATGGCGGTTGGATGCGCTGGCCGATGCAATGACGGCCAGCGCCGACAGCGACGTTATTTTTTCAGAACGTCTACTGCGATTAACGCCAGCATGTAAGCGAAATCGACGACACCGATGATCCCACACCACTTTACAAAGCGCGTGTGGTTTTCCTCTACGGTCAGCCACATTGTCATTTTCTTCATGGGTGCCTCCTTTAAGAAGACAAGTATAAATGCTGCACTATCTGAAAAAAACTAATTCAGATGCAAATGTAGGAATGCCAGGATAATCGCGGCGGCGCATGTGAAAAAAATCGACATACCTATCTCTACACGCGAGAAAGCCCCATCGGCAAACGGTTTTTTTCGCGGCGACGCCTTCGCTCTTGTCCGTTCGTAGTGCGTGTTGACCAGACCCGACATCACGAGGCTGGAACAGGTGAATGCCGCCACGCACAGTCCGGCTACGTAGTACGCCAGAACCGGCGCCTCGTTGCTTCCATGCGCGAGCGCCGTCACCGCCTCATAAACCGCTGACGCAAACATCCCGATCGCACACCAGAACAGTTGGCCGTCTTTGACCGAGCCGGCGATCAACGCCTTTGCGACGCGCCAGCCGTGCGCGGGCGCGACGAGCACCAGCGTGAAGATCGGGCCGATGATCGGCACGCCGAGATTCAGCAACACCCAGAAGAAAAAATTCATCGAAGCTCACCATAGTGCGGCAACCGTCAGTTGAGATACGCACCATCGTAGCGTCGAGACCGCACGCCGAACATTCGGCCGAATGGTTAGGCTTACTGGATATCTTGACAAGAAAAAAGCCCACCGGGAACATGTCCCGATGGGCTCGCTCTTCCTGCCGAAAAACGTCGTTGGGCGTTTAACTCAGCCTGGCCAGAGACTGCTCCATATCGGCACGCAAATCCGCCTCGGCTTCGAGGCCGATATAGAAGCGCACCAAGGTCCCGCTGTGCGGCCACTGCCCTGCCGTCCGCATCGACGCGACGTCGTACGGCATCGCGAGACTGTGTGCACCACCCCAGCTCCAGCCGAGCGAGAACAGTTCGAGCGACTCGCAGAACGTATCGATTTGCGCCGGGCTGTAGCGGCCGTCGAACACGACGGAGAAAAGCCCGCCCGCGCCCGTGAAGTCGCGCTTGTAAAACTCATGCCCCGGACAGTCGGAGAGCGCCGGGTGCAACACCGCGGCAATTTCCGGCCGCGTCTTCAGCCATTTCGCCAGGCCGAGCGCCGAGCGGTCATGCTGCTCGAAGCGCAGTTGCATGGTCGGCAAGCTGCGCAGAATCAGCGAGCAGTCGTCCGACGAGACGCCGATGCCCATGCGCATGCGCGCCGCCTTCAGCTTCAGATGCAGTTCGCGATCGACGGTGATCGTCGCGCCCATCAGCACGTCGCCGCCGCCCGATTGATACTTGGTGAGCGCCTGCACCGAGATGTCGACGCCGTGATCGAACGGCCGGAAACCGAGCCCCGCCGACCACGTGTTGTCGATCGCCGTGACGACGTTGCGCGCGCGCGCCGCCGCGGTGATGGCAGGCACGTCGGCCACTTCCATCGTCACCGAGCCGGGCGCCTCGAGCCAGATCAGGCGCGTATTCGGCTGGATCAGATCGGCCATGCCCGCGCCGATCATCGGATCGTAGTAGCGCACGGTGATACCGAAATCGCGCGCCAGCCAGTCGCCGTGATCGCGGTTCGGCGAATAGACGTTATCGGGAATCAGCACGTCGTCGCCAGCTTTGACGAGGCCGAAATACACATTCGAAATCGACGACAGCCCGGACGGCTGCAGCAACGCGTGATTGCCGCCCTCGATGGTGGCAAGGCGCTGCGCCAGCGCGAGCGAAGTCGGCGTGGCATGCAGGCCGTAGCGCCATTGCGCGTCGTTTTTCCAGTCGAGCGCGCGCATGGTGGCGAGATCGGGGAACACGACCGTCGACGCCCGCGTGACCGGCATCGAGAACGACTCGAAGCCCGGCGTGAGCTGGTCCTCGGCACGCACGATGCGGGTTTGCAGATCGCGTTGGAGTTTGGATTGAGTCATGGTGGGTTCTGGTGAGAAGCAGACGGAAACGGAGCGCACGTCGTGTCAGGGCGCGCGCCGCACACGCAAGCGTAGACGAGCCGGCGGGATTTCGCTCGCGAGCAAGCCCGCGAACGCTTGGGCACCGCGCGGCTGCGGCTTCACTCGCCGGTTTGCAGATTGCTGACGCCGCCCACAGCGTGGCCGCCCGTGGCAGCGGCACTCGAAGCGGGCGCAGCGGCAGCGCCCGCCGAAGGCTGCACCGCAGCCTTGTTCGTCACGGCCGCACTCGCGCTCGCCGGTGCGCCGGGCGGCGGAACCGCCTGCCCTGCCGCCAGCGGCTTCAGGTCGAAGGGCTGCGGATCGGAATCGTCGACGTTCATGCGGTCGCCCGCCACCGAGCCGTCCGCCGCGAACTTGCCGACCCAGTTGCCGGTGATATGCGTGCCGTCGTTCGATTCCTCGACTTCGAGCGTATCGCCGTCGCGGTCGCCCGCGATCAGGATCACCGCGCCGGTGTCCGTGAACTGATACTCGCCGTGCACGCCGGATGGGTCGTCGCTTTTCGGGCCGAGCTTCAGCACGATCTGGCGCGAGCCGAGCATGCCGGCGTAACGCGGGAACTTCGCGAATTCGGGGCTCGGCCTGAGTGGCAACTGGATCGGCGGGGGCGCCGCCAACTCCTTTACCGCATCGCTTTCCGCCCATGCCTGGGTGGGCAGCATCGCCGCCGCACCGGCGCACAGCAAGACAGCAGCGCTCGTCACTATCCGACCGCGCCGGCGCACCGCACCCTTGATCGCTTTCAGTTCCCGCATCCTTCCTTTCCTCATTACTCAATACCGCTTACTGACGACATGCCACGCTTCAGATCCGTTCGAAGATCGCCGCGATGCCTTGCCCGCCGCCGATACACATCGTGACCAGCGCATAACGCCCGCCGATCCGCTGCAACTCGTACAGCGCCTTGACGGTGATAAGCGCACCGGTCGCACCGATCGGGTGGCCGAGCGAAATGCCCGAGCCGTTCGGATTGACCTTGGCCGGATCGAAGCCCAGTTCCTTGCTGACCGCGCAGGCTTGCGCGGCGAACGCTTCATTGGCCTCGATCACGTCGAGGTCGGCGACCGTCAGCCCGGCGCGTTCGAGCGCGCGGCGGGTGGCCGGCACCGGGCCGATGCCCATGTACGCCGGATCGACGCCGGCATGCGCGTACGACACCAGCCGCGCCAGCGGCTTGATGCCGCGCTGTTCGGCAAGGCTGCGCTCCATCAGCACGACAGCCGCGGCGGCGTCGTTGATGCCCGACGCATTGCCCGCCGTCACCGTGCCGTTTTCTTTCGCGAACACCGGCTTCAGCTTGGAGAAATCTTCCGGCGATGCGCTCATGCGCGTGTGTTCGTCCGTGTCGAACACGACGTCGCCTTTCTTCGACGGGATCGTGATCGGCAGGATCTGTTCCTTGAAGTAGCCGCTCGTGATCGCGTTGGCCGCGCGGCGATGCGATTCGAGGGCGAGCGCGTCTTGTGCTTCGCGCGAAATGTCGTATTTGCGCGCGACGTTCTCGGCGGTCACGCCCATATGGATCGACTGGAACGGGTCGTTCAGCGCGCCGACCATCATGTCGACGAGGCGCGCGTCGCCCATGCGCTGACCGAAGCGCGCGGCCGGCATGGAGTAAGGCGCGCGGCTCATGTTTTCCGCGCCGCCGCCGATCGCGATGTCAGCGTCGCCGAGCAGCACGCTTTGCGCGGCTGAAACGATGGCTTGCAACCCGGAGCCGCACAGCCGGTTCACGGTCAACGCCGGCGCATGTTGCGCGACGCCGCCGTTGATCGCGGCCACGCGCGCCAGGTACATGTCTTTAGGTTCGGTATGCACGACGTTGCCGAACACCACGTGGCCGACTTCGTCGCCCGACACGTTGGCGCGCGCCAGCACTTCGCGCACCACGCGCGCACCGAGATCGGTCGGCGAAAAGTCTTTCAGACTGCCGCCGAACCCGCCGATTGCCGTACGCACACCGCTCACCACCACTACGTCCCGTTGCATCGCTCGCTCCTCTTTTAGTCTCTCAAGATGATCTTGCCTCGGCGGGCCGCGCTCTGTAGCGCGTGTGTTCAGCCCGCCAGAAGTTGTTCGACGGTCGCGCGCGAAGGAATCGGCGCCACCGCGCCGTAACCTTGCGTGGACAGCGCCGCGGCGACGTTCGCATAACGCGCCGCGGTGAATGGATCGTCACCGGCGACGATGCGCGCGATGAACGCGCCGCCGAAGCAGTCGCCCGCACCGGTTGCATCGACGGCATTGACGACGTGGCCCGGCACGACGCGCCGCTCGTTTGGCGTCGCGATATACGAGCCCTCTTTGCCGAGCTTTAGCGCAACCACGCTCGGCCCGTGCGACAGCAGGAAATCGACGATCTCGTCGCGGCCGGTCAGGCCCGTGAGGTCGGTGACGTCGTCCCAGCTCGGCAGGCAGATATCGGTCTGGCGGATGGCTTCGAGCATCACCGCGCGCGCCCGCGCGAGCGGCCACAGCTTCAGACGCAGATTAGTGTCGAAGCTCACGCGCACGCCGTTGGCGCGCGCATGCGCGATCGCTTCGAGCGCCGCGTCGCAGGCGCTCAGGCTGATCGCGAGGCTGATGCCGGACAGATGGATCACCTTGGCCGCGGCGATCGCGTCGAGCGGCAAATCGTGCGGCGCGTAGCGGCTCGCGGCCGAGCCGGCGCGCAGATAGTCGAACGCGTGGCCATTTGGGCCGTGCGACACGAAATACACCCCCGTGGACGCCTGCGGATCGACGCGCACCAGCGACGTGTCCACCTGCTCACGTTCCCACAGATCGACCAGCAAACGCCCAAAATGATCCGCGCCGACCGCCGACACGAAACCGGTCTGCGCGCCTTGCCGCGCGGCCGCGATACAGAAGTTCGACGTATCGCCGCCGAAGCCCTGCAGATAGTTCGGCTGGTCTTTCGCCGACTGATTGAACTCGATCATCGCCTCGCCGAGCGCGAGGATCTCGGGACGCCCCGTTTGCGGCGCTGCAGTCATGCTGACCGTCATCGATTACACCTCGCCCCACAGGTCGTGACCGTCGGCGCCGGTGATCTTCACCGACACGAAATCGCCGACCTTGTAGCGCTTCGACGCCTTCGCAGCCGGCGCGATATACACGACGCCGTCGATCTCCGGCGCGTCAGCCGCGGTGCGGCCGATGCCGCCGTCCGCGTTGATCTCGTCGACCAGCACCTTGAGCGTCTTGCCGACCTTCTTCGCGATACGCTTGGCCGACACTTCTTCGGCGACTTCCATGAAACGCGCGCGGCGTTCTTCGCGCACTTCGTCGGGCAAGGCGCCGTCGAGTTCGTTAGCCGTCGCGCCTTCGACCGGCGAATAGGCGAAGCAGCCCACGCGATCCAGTTCCGCCTCGCGGATGAAATCGAGCAGCGTCTGGAATTGCTCTTCAGTCTCACCCGGGAAGCCCGCGATGAACGTGCTGCGAATGGTCAGATCCGGGCACATCTCGCGCCATTTCTTCACGCGCTCCATCACCTTCTCGGCGTTGGCCGGGCGCTTCATGCGCTTCAACACTTCCGGATGCGCGTGCTGGAACGGCACGTCGAGGTACGGCAGCACGTGGCCCTTGTACGGGCCTTCGGCCATCATGGGAATCACTTCGTCGACGCTCGGATACGGATACACGTAATGCAGACGCACCCACGCGCCGTATTGCGCGGCGAGTTCGCCGAGCGCGCCGACCAGATCGGTCATGCGCGTCTTGATCGGCTTGCCGTTCCAGAAACCCGTGCGGTATTTGACGTCGACGCCATAGGCGCTCGTGTCCTGCGAAATCACCAGCAGTTCTTTTACGCCCGACTTGAAGAGGTTTTCCGCTTCGAGCATCACGTCGGCAACGGGGCGCGACACGAGGTCGCCGCGCATGGACGGGATGATGCAGAACGTGCAGCGGTGGTTACAGCCTTCGGAAATTTTCAGGTACGCGTAATGGCGCGGCGTGAGCTTCACGCCGGCGGCCGGCACCAGGTCGACGAACGGATCGTGCGGCTTCGGCAGATGAGTGTGCACGTGTTGCATCACTTCGCCGAGCGCGTGCGGGCCGGTCACGGCCAGCACCTTCGGATGCACTTCTTCGATCAGCCCCGAGCCGCTCGCGCTTTTCTTAGCGCCGAGACAGCCGGTCACGATCACCTTGCCATTTTCGTTGAGCGCTTCGCCGATCGCGTCGAGACTTTCCTGCACTGCTTCGTCGATGAAGCCGCAGGTGTTGACGACCACGAGGTCCGCGCCGTCGTACGTGCCGGAAATCTCGTAACCTTCGGCGCGCAGTTGAGTGATGATCTGCTCGGAATCGACCAGGGCTTTCGGGCAGCCGAGGCTAACGAATCCGACCTTCGGCGTGGCAGTCGGGACAATCGGGGGTGTGGCAGACATGGGGACCGCTTGAAGACGTTAAACCCTGAATTGTAGCGGTTCGCCAAGGCTGCCGCTCGTAAGTCTTTGAATTTTCGCCCTCAAACGACCGCGAGGTCCGCTGGATCGCGCTGCGAAAGCCGCCCGGATCGATGTGTCGCCATTGATTGACCAACGCCCAAAGCACGCTCGATCACGTCCTGAATTTCCTGCGAATCCTGCACCCGGCGGATCGCCGCATGCAACTCGGCTGCCTGCGGCCAGGTCCGCTGCAGATAGCTGAGCCATTTTTTGACGCGCCCATGCTCGTGCCGGGAGGCAACACGAGCCTGCAATTTCCGCAGATAACCGGCCATGTGGCCTAGCACGTCGCGCCAGTCCTCGTTGGACGGGGAGCGGTCCATCAGTCCGCGGATCCTCAGCGCCAGGAAAGGGTCCGAAACGGCGCCGCGTCCAATCATCACGTCGTCACAACCGCTGACCGCGCGGCAGCGCTCCCAGTCGGTCACCGTCCAGACTTCTCCGTTCGCGATGACCGGTACGTCCACGGCGGCGTCGATACGCGCGATCCACTCCCAGTGGGCGGGCGGCCGGTAGCCGTGATCGCGCGTTCTGGCGTGCACGACGAGCGAGGCCGCGCCGCCTTCCGCGAGCGCCGTGGCGCAGTCGATTGCAAGCGATGTATCGGACACGCCGAGCCGCATTTTTGCCGTCACGAGGATGTCGGCCGGCACCGCGGCGCGTACCGCCGACACGATCCGGTTCAGTTGTTCAGGATCGGCCAGCAGCATGGCTCCGCCGCCGTGCTGATTCACGACCTTGGCGGGACATCCGAAGTTCAGATCGACTCCATGCGGCGACAAGGTAGCCGCGTGGGCTGCGTTCAGCGCCATCCATTCGGGGTCGCTGCCGAGCAGTTGGACCACCATCGGCGTGCCGTTCGGCGTGTGGCCTGCGTCGAGCACCTCGGGAGCTTCACGCTCGTAGACGCGGGTAGGAAGCACCGAACCCGTCACGCGGATGAACTCGGACACGCATCCGTCGAATCCGCCGATGCCGGTCAGCACGTCGCGCAAGACGTAGTCCGCGAGACCTTCCATGGGGGCGAGATAGAGGCGGCTCATGCGGAAATGAGCGCCGGGAAGTGGCGCGTTTCCTGAGGACAGGTGGGGCATCCGTAAAACATGAGTTCGACGCTCGGAATGGGGATGAAATTGGCGGCCAGAGCGCCCTCTCCGAGGAAATGCCCCACACACGCAGCCCGCGATTGTACCGCGCGGCCAACGGATCGCCCGCGGCCAGCCGCCCACTCCTGGCGAAGGCCGCGCTCGCGACGCGTCAAACCTCCGGGGCGCTTCCCGACGATGCCCCAACGCCGGAGCACCCCGCTCGCAGGATCGCCCTACTTCTTCTCCGCTTCCGGATCAACCTCCGGGTTGCCGTGCGGATTGGCCGGCGCATTCCCAGGATTGCCGGCATTGACCGCGCCGCCCGGCGTAAACGGGAACGTGGCGAACATCGATTTCGCCTGGTTCTGCATCTGCTCCTGCATCTGCACGAACATGTTCTTCGACTGCTCGATGTAGCTGGTCATCATGCCCTGCATCATCGGCGCCTGCATGTTCATGAACTGCGACCAGACCTCGGGGTTCATGGCCTTGCCTTCATACAGGTTCTTCGACTGGTCGGCGAGCTTTGCCTGAATGTCGATGAAGGCCTGGATGTTCTTTTCCAGATACGTGCCCATCATGCCCTGCATCGCATGACCGTAGAAGCGGATGATCTGCGACAACATCGACGACGAGAACATCGGCAAGCCGCCGCTCTCCTCTTCGAGAATGATCTGCAACAGGATGGCGCGCGTCAGATCCTCGTTGCTCTTCGCATCGATGACCTTGAAATCCTCCTGATCCAACACGAGCTGTTTGACGTCCGTCAGCGTGATGTACGTGCTTGTCTCGGTATCGTAGAGCCGACGATTCGGATATTTCTTGATCAGTCGTTCGGCTGTTTTCTTTGTAGTAGTGGTCATGTAACGCCTTTGAGCGCAAGTTAAGCGCGGAAACGGCGTCAGCGGCTGCGCAATCGGGCCTTTGCGCAGTCGAGACGCCGCCGAACCATCTGAGCCGAAGCGCGCTGCCTTGTGAGCGACGCGCCGGTGACTCAGCCCATATGCAAACCGCCGTTCAGCGAAAAATCAGCGCCCGTGGAGAAACCCGATTCATCCGATGCCAGCCATGCCACGATCGAGCCGATTTCGTCCGGCTGGCCGAGACGGCGCACCGGAATCGTCGCGACGATTTTTTCCAGCACGTCGGGGCGGATCGACTTGACCATATCCGTGCCGATGTAGCCCGGCGACACGGTGTTGACCGTCACGCCCTTGGTGGCCACTTCCTGCGCCAGCGACATCGTGAAGCCGTGAATGCCGGCCTTCGCGGTCGAATAGTTGGTCTGGCCGAACTGGCCCTTCTGGCCGTTCACCGACGAAATGTTGATGATGCGGCCAAAGCCACGCTCGACCATGCCGTCGATCACCTGCTTGGTGACGTTGAAGAGGCTGGTCAGGTTGGTGTCGATCACCGCCGTCCAATCTTCATGCGTCATCTTGCGAAACACGACGTCGCGCGTAATGCCGGCGTTGTTCACCAGAATGTCGATCTCGCCGACTTCGGCCTTGACCTTGTCGAACGCGCTCTTGGTCGATTCCCAGTCGCCGACGTTGCCTTCGGACGCGACAAAATCGAAGCCCAGCGCTTTCTGCTCTTCGAGCCACTTCACGCGGCGCGGCGAGTTCGGGCCGCAGCCCGCGACGACCTTGTAGCCCTCTTTGTGCAGCCGCTGGCAAATGCTCGTGCCGATGCCACCCATCCCGCCCGTTACGTACGCAATTCGCTGTGTCATAACCTACACTCCGTTATCGTTTTCGAGGCGCCGAGTGGCTGCCTCTTTCCTCGCCTGTGCTTCATCTCCGCTGCCGCCGGGCGACCGGCTGACGAGGCCTCCGCTGTCCGCGCGCCACAGCGCGCGCCAACGTTCCGTTCGACGCATGGCCGACGCCCGCGGCGCCCGCCACGCGCCCTTGCTCAGGCGCGCTCCAGCGCCAGCGCGACACCCATGCCGCCGCCGATACACAGCGACGCCAGCCCTTTCTTCGCATCGCGCTTCTGCATTTCGTGCAGCAGCGTGACGAGAATCCGGCAACCGGACGCGCCAATCGGATGGCCGATCGCAATCGCGCCGCCGTTCACGTTGATCTTCGACGTGTCCCAGCCCATTTGCTGATTCACGGCGCACGCCTGCGCGGCAAACGCCTCGTTGATTTCCATCAGGTCCAGATCGGCCGGCGTCCAGCCCGCGCGTTCCAGACAGCGGCGCGAGGCCGGTACCGGGCCCATGCCCATCACCTTCGGATCCAGACCCGAGGTGGCGTATGCCTTGATGCGCGCGAGCGGCTTGAGGCCGAGCGCTTCGGCCTTCTTCGCCGACATCACCAGCACCGCCGCCGCGCCGTCGTTCAGGCCCGACGCGTTAGCCGCCGTCACCGAGCCTTCCTTCGAGAACGCCGGCTTCAGGCCGGCCAGCGATTCAGCCGTCACGCCATGGCGCACGAATTCGTCCGTGGCGAAACGCAGCGGCTCGCCCTTGCGCTGCGGAATCTCGACCGGCACGATTTCGTCATCGAAACGGCCTGCTTTCTGCGCGGCTTCCGCCTTGTTCTGCGACAGCGCCGCGAACGCGTCCTGCTGCTCGCGCGTGATGCCGTATTCCTTGGCGACGTTCTCAGCCGTCACGCCCATGTGGTACTGGTTGTAGACGTCCCACAAGCCGTCGACGATCATCGAGTCGATCAGCTTCGCGTCGCCCATGCGGAAACCGTCGCGCGAACCCGGCAGCACATGCGGCGCCGCGCTCATGTTTTCCTGACCACCAGCCACCACGATATCCGCGTCACCCGCGATGATGGCGTTGGCTGCGAGCATCACGGCCTTCAGGCCCGAGCCGCACACCACGTTGATCGTCATGCCGGGCACAGCCGTAGGCAAGCCGGCCTTGATCACAGCCTGACGCGCCGGATTCTGGCCCGAGCCAGCGGTAAGCACCTGACCCAGGATCACTTCGCTTACCTGCTCCGGTTTCAGACCGGCCCGCTCGAGGACGGCGCGAATCACGGTGGCGCCGAGTTCGGGTGCGGCGATCTTCGCCAGCGACCCACCGAATTTGCCCACTGCCGTACGGGCGGCCGATACGATCACAACATCAGTCATTTCCATATCCTCCGGGCGGTCGGCCGGATGCGCCGCTGCCCGTCAAGTTAAAAATCTCGTTGCTCTTAGTTGCTCTTAGTCACGCGCCAACTCAATCAGACGCTCATTCACACCGCGAACAACCGCGCCATGAAGCGCTTCCAAACCTACTCCCGTTGCCGCACGTAACGTCCCGGCGCCGGCTCGATCACAGGATAGTCAGCCGAGCCTGCCGTGGCACGCGGCTTCACCTTCTTGCCACCGTACTGGTCGAGCCATGTGGTCCATTCGGGCCACCAGCTGCCGGGGACTTCGGTTGCCTGATCGAGCCATTCTTCCGGGTTCTCCGGCAACGTCTTGACGTCGCCTTCCAGCATCCAGAAGTTGCGTTTTTTCTTCGCAGGCGGATTGATCACACCCGCGATGTGACCCGACGCGCCGAGCACGAACTTCAACGGCCCGCTGAGGAGCGGCACCGACGCGTACGCCGTTTGCCACGGCACGATATGGTCTTCGCGTGAGCCGTAGATGAAGGTGGGCACGTCGATCTTCGACAGATCGATCGGCTGGCCGCAAGTGGTCAACGCGCCCGGCTCGCGCAGACGATTCTCGAGATACGTATTGCGCAGATACCAGACATACATGGGGCCCGGCAGGCTGGTCGAATCGCTGTTCCAGTACAGCAGGTCGAACGGCACCGGCGTGCGGCCTTTAAGGTAATTGTCGACGACGTAGTTCCACACCAGATCGTTCGGGCGCAGGAACGAGAACGTGTTGGCGAACTCGATGCCGCGCATCAGCCCCGGCGGCGTACCGTTCTTGCCGCCGATGGTCTGCTCGCGCATCTGCACATGCTGTTCGTCGACGAACACGTCGAGCACGCCCGTGTCCGAGAAATCGAGCATGGCGGTGAGCAGCGTCATGGACGCGGCCGGATGTTCGCCGCGCGCGGCGGCCACCGCCAGCGCCGCGGCGAGCATCGTGCCGCCGACGCAGAAACCGAGCGTATTGATCTGCTCGCGGCCGCTGATCTTGCTGACCGTATCGATAGCGGTCAGCACGCCCTCGCCGATGTAGTCGTCCCACGTTTTATGCGCGATCGATTGATCGGCATTGCGCCACGAAATCAGGAACACCTGGTGTCCCGAATCGAGCCCGTGAGCGACCAGCGAATTCTCGGGCTGCAGATCGAGAATGTAGAACTTGTTGATGCAAGGCGGCACGATCAGAAGCGGCCGCTCGCGCACGGTCGCCGTGCGCGGCTTGTACTGGATCAACTGCATCAGGTCGTTTTCGAACACGACCGAGCCTTCGGTGTTCGCGAGATTTTCACCGACCACGAAACCCGATTCGTCGGTCTGCGAGATCTTGCCGCGCTGCAAGTCGCCGAGCAGGTTCATCACGCCCTGGCGCAGGCTCTCGCCCTTGCTGTCCAGCAAAGTCTTTTGCGCTTCGGGATTCAAGGCGAAGAAGTTGCTCGGCGAAGCCGCCGCGGTCCATTGCTGAACAGCGAAACGGATGCGTTCGCGCACCTTGGGTTCGGTGTCGAGCGCGTCGACCATTTCCTGCAGATAGCGCGCGTTCAACAGATACCATGCCGCGGTGAAGGCATAGGCCGGCGCCGAACTCCATGCGTCGGAACTGAAGCGGCGGTCCTTGAGTTGCGGCGCCTGAGTGGCTGACGTGGTGGCTTGCTGGATCAGCTCCATTGCCTCGCGCGAATAATCGGCCTGCAACTTCTGCAGACGCTCGGAGGGAATGGCCGCAGTCGGAATATTCAGGCCAGCGAAGGACGGCATGCCAGGCATCGATCCCGCCGCCAGCTTGCTGAAGTCCGGCATGCCGGGAAACGACGGTATTTGAGGGAAACCCTGCGGCAAGCCCATTTGCGGCATTTGCATCGGCATCTGCGGCATGGCGAAAGGCATGCCGCTGCCGCCGGGCGATGTGCCGAGCGAACGCCATGCGTTCATCCATGCGTCGACAAACTGCTGCATGCCTGCGGCCGGAGTTGCACCGCTCGTACCGGCCTGCTGCGTGTGCTCCGTCGAGGAGTCCGTGCTGGGGGAAGCTGAGGGATGTGAAGCTGCCATACCTGCTTTTGACCGGTAAGTCCTTGCGGACGGGTTGAGAGGCAGGTTCGTGCGCACGTGAGCAAATGCTCGCGACCTCGTCACGCCCTGTCCCTTGTACGAGGAGCCGTGAGGAACATTCTTGCTCCCCATCGCAAGGCATGTCAATGCTTGTTCCCGATTTTGCCGCAGTGCGATAATTTTTTAATTATCGTTTTCCCTGTGTAGAAGATCGCGCTTTTGGAACATGCATAGGTCAAGGCCCACGAGAACGCAAAAAGCTCCCAAATTGCATAGGCTTATGTGCATTTATCCGTTCGCGCGCGGACAGTTTTGGCGGCAGATTTACGCCAGCGTGCGAATTCCGGCAGCGCAGCAAAAACGCCCGCGCCTCTCCGAATAAACCCTCATACGGGTGCTCGCGGGCAAGGGTCCAGCGAGGTGTGACAATGCTCAGACAAGCATGCCGCATGCATGTCGTCGCGCCGTGTCGACGTCATCCGTGCGGGCATGGGTGTGTTGAATATCGCGAGAAAATGGACGCGCATGAGGCGCGTCGCGAGTTAGTCCGCGATCGACTGCGCCTGATCGTCAAGCCAGATCATCGCGGCCATGCGGCCGGTCTCGCGATCGCGGCGATAGGAATAGAAACGCTCACGTTGCGTGACCGTGCAGAGATCGCCGCCGACAATGCGCGTCACGCCTAGCCGCTGCAGACGCAAGCGCGCCAGCGCAGGGAGATCGGCGAGATATTTGCCGGGATTGTGCGGGTGCTCGACAAAGGCGTTGGCCGTTGCATCGCGTTGTGCGGCACCCACGCCGTTCATGAAGGCGTCACGCACGTCTGCGCCGACTTCGAAGGCGGTGGGACCAATCGACGGACCGAGATAAGCGTGCAATGCGCCCGCCTCCACGCCGGCGAGTTCGGCGACGCGCTGCGCCGTCTGTTCGACGATGCCCGCTGCCAGTCCGCGCCACCCGGCGTGCGCCGCGCCGACCGCGCGGCCCGCTTCGTCGCACAACAGCACCGGCATGCAATCGGCCACCATCACGACGCACACGATGCCGGGACGATCGGTGACGCTGGCATCGGCGCGCGTCGGTGCGCCGTTCGCATGCGCTTGCGCGAGCACGTCTTCCGCTCGCACGATGCCGGCGCCGTGAATCTGTTCGAGCCAGGCGGCCTCGCTCACGCCGGCCAGCTTCAATAGACGCTCACGGTTGGCCGCGACCGCTGCCGGATCGTCGCCGGATTTCATGCCCAGATTCAGGCCGCCGGGCAAGTCCGCGCCGTTTTGCCAGCGGCCGAACGGCGCTTCGCTCACGCCGCCGTCACGCGTGGTGACGAGCGCGCGCACGCGCGGCGAGACATTCCATGCGGGTTGCACGACATCGGCAAAGCTTAGTTCGGGTACGGTCATGCGTGGTCGTCCTCGTTGTGATCGTCGTGGTCGCCGTGGTCGTCGGCTTCATCGTCGGCGTCGTCGTGATCGAAGGCGCCGTCTTCATCGGCGTCCTCGTCGAGCGACGCGTCGTAGTCGTCTTCCTCGTAGTACGTCTCGTCGAACTCGCCCGCGTCGTCGCGGCCGAGGCCGAGCGCCGCCGACAGCGCCTCCATATCGGCCGGCGCATCGGCACGCCATTGCATCGTGCGGCCGGTCTGCGGATGGATCAGGCCGAGGCGCCATGCATGCAGCGCCTGGCGCGCGAAACCGTCGGGCAGCGGCGTGACCGAGCGTTTGCCGCGCGCGCGCCCATACACCGGATCGCCGAGCAGCGGATGACCAATGTGCGCGCAATGCACGCGAATCTGATGAGTGCGCCCGGTTTCCAGATCGCAATGAATCGCGGTCACCGGCTGACGCTGCCAGATCGCCGAATCCACGCGCCGGAAATGCGTGCGCGCGGGCTTGCCCGACGCGCTCGTGACCACGGCCATGCGCGTGCGTTCGCGCGGATCGCGGCCGATCGGCGCGTCGATCGTGCCTTCTTCGGGCATGTTGCCCCACACCAGCGCGAGATAACGGCGCTTCACCGTGCGCGCCTGCAACTGGCGCACAAGGTCGGTCTGCGCCTCGAGCGTGCGCGCCACCACCATCAGACCGGAGGTTTCCTTGTCGAGCCGATGCACGATGCCCGCGCGCGGCAGGCCCGCGGCGGCGTCGCCGTAGCGGTACAGCAGGCCGTTGAGCACCGTGCCGCTCCAGTTGCCGGCCGCCGGATGCACGACCATGCCGGCCGGTTTGTTGATGACCACCAGCGTGTCGTCTTCATAGACGATTTCGAGCGGCACCGGCTCCGGCGTGAACGCGAGCTGTTCGGGCAGCAGATCCGGCACGAGCTCGATGGTCGCGCCGAGCGGCACCGGCTGGCGGATTTTCGCGGGCTTGCCGTCGATCCGCACGCGCTCGGCCTCGATCCAGCTTTGCAGGCGATTGCGCGAGAACTCGGGAAAAACCCGCGCGAGCACCTTGTCGAGGCGCTCGCCGGCCAACTCGTCGGGCACGACGACGCTGCGCGGCGTTTCGTCCGCCACGCGGCTCGCCACGGTCGGCACATGGCTGGGCAGAGCGGCGGCGGCGAGCGCGTCGCTGCCGAGATCGTCGTCGAGGGAATCGACGCCCAACGCGTCGGAGGGGTCAGCGCTTACGCTATAATCTTTGTTGCTATTCCCGGCACCGGTTGCGGTACCTGGAGTATTTGAGCGGGTCATTGAGTCTGGGTCACCTGGACGTAAAGCTAGACTGGAAAATGCGAGCCTTGAACACCATCACTAAAGCGGCGATCAATTTGGCGGCCATCAAGAAGGCGGCCCGGAAAGTGGCCGGATACATTGCGTGCGCCGCAGCCGTCGCCGTTGTCGCGGCTTGCCACGGCCTGCCGGAAAAGACCGACGAGACGGCAACGTGGAACAACAACAAATTATATACGGAGGCGAACGACGCCCTGAGCGGTGGTGACTTCGGCAAGTGCGCCAAGTACTTCGAAATGCTCGAGGGTCGCGATCCGTTCGGCCACTTCGCCCAGCAGGCGCAGATCAACGTCGCGTACTGCAACTGGAAAGACAACGAAAACGCCGCCGCCGACCAGGCTATCGACCGCTTCATCCAGCTGCATCCGGATCATCCGGACATCGCTTACGCGTACTACCTGAAGGGCATGATTCACTTCAACGACGACCTCGGTCTGTTCGGCCGCTTTTCCGGCCAGGACATGAGCGAACGCGATCCGAAGTCGCTGCGCGAGTCGTACGACGCGTTCAAGGTCGTGGTGGACAAATATCCGAACAGCAAGTATGCGCCGGACGCCGCGCAGCGCATGCGCTATATCGTGAACGCGCTGGCGTCACACGAAGTCCATGCGGCGGATTACTACTACCGCCGTGGCGCCTATGTCGCCGCAATCAATCGCGCGCAACTGGCGCTTACGCAATACAAGAACGCACCGGCTATCGAAGACGCACTGCACATCATGATGCTGTCGTATGAGAAGCTGAACCAGCCGCAACTGGCCGACGACACGAAGCGCGTGCTGGCCGGCACCTTCCCCGACAGCCCGTACATCACGGGTCATGCACGGCCGGGAACGGAAAAGTCGTGGTGGCAGTTCTAAGTTTCTCCGCGTACTGAGAATCGGCAGAAAAAAACGCCACGACTTCGGTCGTGGCGTTTTCGTTTGAGCGTTGCGTTACCTTGCCTTACTTCGTCAAGGCGCCGCGCGCGCCAGCGCCGCCGGCACGCCGGCAGCGCGACTCAATCCCGCTCGAACAACGCAATCGACTCCACATGCGACGTATGCGGGAACATATTGACCACGCCCGCCCCCACCAGCCGATAGCCCGCCTCATGCACGAGCAGACCGGCATCGCGCGCGAGGGTCGCCGGCGCGCACGAGACATACACGATGCGCTTAGGCAGCGGACCATCGCCGCTCTGCGCGATCTCCACCAGCGCCTTGGCGACAGCCAGCGCACCTTCGCGCGGCGGATCGATCAGGAACTTGTCGAAGTGGCCGAGCGCGCGCATGTCGTCGGCGGTGATTTCAAACAGGTTGCGGCACGCGAACGACGTATGCCCCGCCACGCCGTTCAACTCGGCATTGGCCAGCGCGCGCGCGGTCAACACCTCGCTGCCTTCGATGCCCACGACTTCCTTCGAAATCCGCGCGAGCGGCAGCGTAAAGTTACCGATCCCGCAGAACAGATCGAGCACGCGATCCGTGCGCGCCGGCGCCAGCAAGCGCAACGCACGGCTCACCAGCACGCGGTTGATGGCGTGATTCACCTGGGTGAAATCGGTCGGCTTGAACGGCATGCGGATGCCGTATTCCGGCAGCGTGTAGTCGAGCTGCGCGTCGAGCGGATAGAACGGCGCGACCGTATCCGGGCCGCCCGGCTGCAACCAGAACTGCACCTTGTGCTGATCGGCGAAATCACGCAGCACCTGCTCGTCCGCAGCCGTGATGGGCTCGAGATTGCGCACCACCAGCGCCGTAACCGACGAGCCCACCGCCAGTTCAAGCTGCGGCATGCGGTCGTAAATCGACAGCTTACGCACCATGAAACGCAACGGCATGAGCATGGCCGACACGTGCGGCGGCAGCACTTCGCACGTCTTCATGTCGGCGATGTAGCTGCTCTTCTTCTCATGGAAGCCGATGCGCATGCCGCCTTTTTCCGGCAGGAAACGCACAGCCAGACGCGCGCGGTAGCGATAACCCCAGGACGGCCCATGAATCGGCCGGAACACCGTTTCCGGGCGCAGCTTCGCCAGATGCTGCAGGTTGTCTTCGAGCACACGCTGCTTGACGGCCACCTGCGCGCGAATGTCGAGATGCTGCATCGAACAGCCGCCGCAGATATCGAAGTAAGTGCATTTCGGCTTGGTGCGCATCACGCTTTCGCGGAACACCTGGACCACTTCGGCCTGCTCGAATTTGGGCTTGCTACGATGCGTCGAATAACTGACGCGCTCGCCGGGCAACGCGCCTTCGACAAAGATAACCTTGCCGGACGTGCCGTCTTCGGTTTCCGTGCGGCCGACGCCGCGCGCTTCCATATCGAGCGAAACGATTTCGATGACCGGCTCGTTGCCGGTGACGACGTGTGCCGGCGCGGGCGGAGGCGTCTTGGAGCGCTTCGGCGCGCGGCGATGGGGAGCAGTTCGGGACACCTGCGACTTCCTGACAAACTTGGGGAAAGGCGAGATTGTAGACGAAGCGCCGCGCCTGGCCATCATTCGGAGCGGCGGCAACGGCCCCAAGCAGGTCCAGGCCGAGCGTGGCGTGAGTCTGCGGACGAGCGCCTCGCATCATGAACGAAAGGACCGCCGTGGCGCCGCAATCCGTCGCAATCCGCCGCAAGGCAAACGCGTCACGCCCCGAGCGCAAGCAGCTTACTGGTCGAACGCCGCCAGATACTCGGCCCATTGCGGCGCCGTTTCCAGCGCCAGCGCGTTCTTGACCAGGTTGATCTCGTCAGCATACTCCGCAGGCGAAAACGCGCCGCGAATCAGTTGGAAGCGGCAATAGAGCAAGTATGTATTGACGACGTCGGTCTCGCAGTAGTTGCGAATTTCCTCGATGCGCCCTTCCTGATACGCATGCCACACCTGGCTGCCGTCCATGCCCATCTTGCCGGGGAAGCCGCACATCTTGGCGAGCGCGTCGAGTGGCGCGTTGGCGCGCGCCTGGTACATGGCGAGCACGTCCATCAGATCCGTGTGACGCGCGTGATAGCGGCTGATGTAGTTGTTCCACTTGAACTCGCGGTCGTCCTCGCCGAGATCCCAAAACTTATAGGCGGGAATGCCGTTGACGAGCGCGCGATAGTTCAGCACCGGCAGGTCGAAGCCGCCGCCGTTCCACGACACGAGCTGCGGCGTGTACTTCTCGATCACGCGATAGAACGACTGCACCAGCGCCGCCTCGCCGTCTGCCAGCGTGCCGAGCGAGCGCACCCGGAAGCCGTTGTTGTCACGGAACACGCAGGAAATCGCCGCGATCCGTTGCAGATGATGCGGCAGGAAATCGCTGCCGGTTTTTTCGCGGCGCGCGGCGAACGCATGCTCGGCGACTTCGGCGTCGCTCAGGTCGGCGGGCAAATCTTCGAGGCGGCGAATGCCGGCGACATCGGGAATCGTCTCGATGTCGAAAACAAGAATCGGTGTCATCAGGTTATAGAACGGCGTCTTTCCGAACACCGTTGGAGGCGAAGAAGCGCTTCAACCGCACGAGCGCTTCCTGTTGGATCTGGCGCACACGCTCGCGCGTGAGGCCCATTTCGTCGGCGAGTTCTTCGAGCGTGGCGGGTTCGATGTGATTCAGGCCGAAGCGGCGCTCGATCACATGACGATGCTTGTCCGACAGACGCGCCAGCCACGCGCGTGTAAGCGTTTCCAGTTCGCGATGCTGCACTTCGGCGTCCGGCGACTGGCTCTGGTCGTCGGACAGCAGATCGAGCAGGCTGCTCGCCGGATCGAGATCGAGCGGCGCGTCGAGCGACGCGGTATGTTCGTTCAGCGCGAGGATGTCGGTGACTTCGTCGGTGGTCTTGCCAGTCAGATAGGCGATGTCGTCGATGCTGGCGTCGCGGCGCTCGGCGGCCTCGCCCGAATTCATCGAATTTTTTTCCAGATGGCGCTTGGCGCGCAGCACCTGATTGAGCTCGCGAATCACGTGCACCGGCAAACGGACAGTGCGTGCCTGATTCATGATGGCGCGCTCGATACTCTGGCGAATCCACCACGTGGCGTAAGTAGAAAACCGGAAGCCGCGCGTCGGATCGAATTTCTCGATGGCGTGCATCAAGCCGAGATTGCCCTCTTCGATCAGATCGAGCAGTGGCACGCCGCGATTCAGATAGCCCTTTGCGATACTGACGACGAGCCGTAGATTGCGTTCGATCATGACCTGGCGCGCTTCGAACTCGCCCGCCTTGGCAAGACGCGAATATTTCTGCTCTTCCTCAACAGTCAGAAGCGGCTTGACGCTGATACGGTTCAGGTAGTGCTGAATCGTGTCGGCCGTCAGCTCGGCTTGCAGCAGCGCGCGGAAATCGTCCGCGTCCGGCGCGGCTTCGCTCGCGCTTTCACGGGTTTCGCCGGCTTCGTCAGCGCCGCCCTGGCGTTCGTCGAGATCGCGTTCCTCGGCGATCTCCTCTTCCACTTCCGAAGCGCCGCTTTCGTCGACCGAAGCGGACATAGCGTTGCTGGTCTTCTCAGACTCGGCTTGCGGCGGGCGGCGCTTCGATTTCGGCATGGTCGTATCGCTTATTGCGGCGGCAAATACTTCAGTGGGTCGACAGGTTTACCCTGCCGGCGAACTTCGAAATGCAACATCACACGGTCGGAATCGCTATTGCCCATCTCGGCGATCTTCTGCCCCTTCGTCACCGCGTCCCCCTCTTTTACCATCAAAGAGCGGTTATGTGCATACGCCGTGAGATAAGTTGCATCATGCTTGATGATAATGAGATTGCCGTAACCACGCAGCCCATTTCCGGCATAAACCACGCGGCCGTCCGCTGACGCCTTCACCGGATCGCCCGCAGCGCCGCCGATATTGACGCCCTTGTTGGTCGAGTCGTTGAAGGTGCCGAGCAGCGGTCCGCGCACCGGCCACGCGAAGGCCACGTTGCCGGACGCGCCGGCGTTCGAATCGCTGGCCGCGCCAGGAGTGGCGGGCGGCGTCAGCGACGCGTTGTTCGTCGTAGAACCGTAGATGGGCGGCGCTGCCACACCGGCTGCGCCGCTAGTCCCGCCCGCCGCCAGCGGCGTGCTGCCGAGCGGTGCGCTTTGTACCGCACCACCGCTGCCGATCGGTGCGGTCGACACGCCCGGCGTCAGCGCCGCGGTGTTCGCACCCGGCGGCACGACGCGCAGCAACTGATCGACTTCAATCTGATTCGGGTTGGTGAGATTGTTCCACGCCGAAATGTCGCGGTAGTTCTGACCGTTCTCCAACGCGATCCGATACAGCGTGTCGCCCGGCTTCACGCGATAGTAGCCCGGCGGCGGCGGTCCGAGCGGCACGGCCGGCTGCGGCGTGCCTTGCGTACTGAGCACGGTGCCGCCGGAGCGGTCGACGACCGGCGCCTGATCGAGCCGGGATGCGCAGGCCGTCATCAACAGGGACAAGGCGAGCACGCACACGCTACGCTGGGTTACGGTCATGGGGACATTCAGGCTGGTTCTTCGCATCGCGCGCAACATACTCATCGGTGTCAAATCACTCCGGATTTTAAGGGTACAAAGAAAACGCGATCAAGCCGCGACTCGCGCCACTGCGCGGGTCCGAGGCGCTCGACTAGCGTCAGCACCTGATTCTGGCCGTCCTGCGAGCCGACCGGCGCGACCAGACGGCCGCCGATCGCGAGT
Organism: Paraburkholderia phytofirmans PsJN; assembly: GCF_000020125.1. Classification (NCBI taxonomy): domain Bacteria; kingdom Pseudomonadati; phylum Pseudomonadota; class Betaproteobacteria; order Burkholderiales; family Burkholderiaceae; genus Paraburkholderia; species Paraburkholderia phytofirmans. Next base: position 2,060,726 of record NC_010681.1, on the reverse strand, counting down.
TGTTCAAGTAATGCCTGCGGTACGTCGAGCCCCGCCGCCGCGATAACGATCGCGTCGAACGGTGCCGCCGCCGGCAGTCCCAAGCGGCCATCGCCGTAATGCAGGCGAATGTTCGGAATGCGCAGCGGACGCAAGTTCGTCTTCGCGCGTTCAGACAACGGCTTAATGCGCTCGATCGAGTAAACCTCGCGCGCCACCTGGCTCAGCACGGCCGCCTGGTAACCGCAGCCGGTGCCGATTTCCAGCACGTTGGTGAGCGCGCGGCCGGCAGCGGCCAGCTCGATCATTCGTGCCACCACCGACGGCTTGGAAATGGTCTGGTGATGACCGATCGGCAACGCCGCATCTTCGTAGGCCTGAACCGCGAGACCCGGGTCGACGAACATGTGGCGCGGCACCACCGACATCGCGTTCAACACGCGCTGATCAGTCACGCCGTTCGCACGCAGGCGTTCGACCATGCGTTCGCGAACCCGTTCCGACGTCAGTGCCATTGCGCCGTTCAAAGCGACGTTAGGCGCGGCGCCGCGCTCGCTGGATCGGGCAACAGGTTTGGCCGACGCCGACGGCTGCGCGGCGGAGCGTGTCGTCGAACTTTGAACGACTGGCTTGGCCGGCGTTTTAATGGAAGGCGCGGCCACCGGCTTTGGTGGCGTCGCCGCCGAGGGCTTGGCTTGCGGTTTAATCTGCGCCGCGGTCTGCGCCCTTGCTGGCCTCGATTGGGATTTACCCGCGGAACCGGGTGGCGCATTCTTCGCGGGTTGCTGACGCGCGTTCAGTGCCGCACTCGCGGCGAGCGCCGCCGCGCGGATTTCGCCTGGACGTCCTTCGGGCCGGCGCGGTTCGCGCACCAGGTCCTCGAGGCCGAGCGGAAAGCGCTTGGCGCGCTCGCTGGTCATGAAGCGCCGCCGCCGGCGCGCGCCCAGTCGCGCGCTGCGGGCAGCATTTGCGTGTGGGTCAGGTCGAGTTGCAGCGGCGTGATCGACACGTGGCCGTTGGCGACGGCGTGAAAGTCGGTGCCTTCGCTCGCGTCGCGCGCGCTGCCCGCCGGACCGATCCAGTAGATCGGCTCGCCACGCGGGTTGGTCTGGCGGATCACCGGCTGCGACGGATGCCGTTTGCCGAGACGCGTGATCTGCCAGTCGCCGAGTTGCTCATACGGCAGATTCGGAATGTTGACGTTCAGAAGCGGATGCCCGGGCAACGGCTGCTCGAGATAGTGCGCGACGATTTCAGCGGCGACGCGCACCGCGTCGTCGAGATGCACCCAGTCCTTGTCGACCAGCGAGAACGCGATGGCCGGCACGCCGAACATGATGCCTTCGGTGGCGGCCGCGACGGTGCCCGAATAGAGCGTGTCTTCGCCCATGTTCTGACCGTTGTTGATGCCCGAGACCACGAGGTCCGGCGTATGGTCGAGCATGCCTGTCAACGCGATGTGCACCGAGTCGGTGGGCGTGCCGTTCACGTAGTAGAAACCATTGGCCGAGCGCAGGACCGAGAGCGGCCGCGACAGCGTCAGGGAATTCGACGCGCCACTGCAATTCTGTTCGGGTGCCATCACGGTGACGTCTGCGATCGGCTTGAGCGCTTCGTAAAGCGCAGCAAGGCCGGGCGCCAGATAACCGTCGTCGTTGCTGAGTAGGATTCGCATGCGGCGATTGTAACCGAGGAAAGAAGACGCGCGAACGACACGGCGGGCCATGCGCACGACGTATGCAATGCGCACGTGTTGGGATGGTGAAAGGCTGGCGCGAGTCGACGGCCGGACATGCATCGCACACTTGCCGATCACATGTGAGGCAATAAAAACGCACGGTCGTGCTGATTGTTTTACACTCAGAATACTTGCGAACCCCTGATCGAAATGGAGACACGATGCGCGCGATTCGCTGCAAACAATATGGGCCGCCGGAGAGCCTGGTCGTCGAAAACCTGCCGGACCTCGAAGCGCCGCCGGGTCATGTCGTGATCGACGTCAAAGCCGCAGCCGTCAACTTTCCCGACGTGCTGATCATCGAGAACAAATACCAGTTCAAACCGCCCCTGCCCTTCACGCCCGGCTCGGAAGTCGCGGGCGTGGTGCGCGCGGTCGGCGCGGACGTCACGCAGTTCAAGCCCGGCTCGCGCGTGGTCGCCTTCACGGGTCAGGGCGGCTTCGCGGAGCAGGCGCTCGCGCCGGCCACGGCGTGCGTGCCGTTGGCGGAAGATATCGACTTCGAACTGGCCGCGGCGTTCACGCTGGCGTACGGCACGTCGCATCACGCCGTGGTCGATCGCGGCGCGCTGCAAGCGGGCGAAACGATGCTGGTGCTCGGCGCGGCCGGCGGCGTCGGGCTGGCTGCGGTCGAAATCGGCAAAGCGCTCGGCGCGCGCGTGATCGCGGCCGCGTCGAGCGACGAGAAACTCGCGACCTGCGTCAAGCACGGTGCGGACGCCACCATCAACTACAGCACCGAAGATCTGCGCGAGCGCATCAAGGCGCTCACCGACGGTAAAGGCCCGGACGTGATCTACGATCCGATTGGCGGCGTGTATGCGGAGCCGGCGTTTCGCAGCATCGGCTGGCGCGGGCGTTATCTGGTGGTGGGCTTCGCCAACGGCGAAATTCCGAAGCTGCCGCTCAACCTGACGCTGCTCAAAGGCGCGAGTCTGGTCGGCGTGTTCTGGGGTGACTTTGCGAAGCGCGAACCGCAGCGCAATCATGCGGCGTTCGAGCAGATGACGCGGTGGATCGGCGAAGGCAAGCTCAAGCCGTATGTGTCGGCGCGCTATTCGCTCGAGGACACCGGGCGCGCGTTGCGGGATATGGCGGAGCGTCGCGTGATCGGGAAGGTGGTGGTGACGCCTTAGTTTTTTCGCGTAACCGATTCGCTCCGGTAGCAACCAAAAGAAACGACGCTCGGTTTTCCAACCGGCGCGTCGTTTATTTTTCACTAAGCGTTGTGCGTCGCGTGTTGAAGATCGAGCTTCGCGCGTATCGAACGCGCGCCGCTCCGCGCTACAGCTTTTCCGTGTCGCCCGTCTTGGGCTGCCACTTCATCAAGCGCCGCTCGCCGATGCCGACGATCGCATCCAGAATCAGCGCGAACGCGGTCAACACCAGAATCCCGGCAAACACAGTATTGATATCGAAGGTGCCTTCGGCCTGCAGAATCAGATAGCCGACGCCGCGCGCCGAGCCGAGATATTCCCCCACCACCGAGCCGACGAACGCCAGTCCCACCGACGTATGCAGGCTCGAAAACACCCAGCTCATCGCGCTAGGCAAGTAGACGAAGCGCAGCAAATGCTTGCCGTTCGCGCCGAGCATGCGCGCGTTGGCGAGCACGACCGGGCTGACTTCCTTCACGCCCTGATAGACGTTGAAGAACACGATAAAGAACACCAGCGTGACGCCGAGCGCCACCTTCGACCAGATGCCCAGCCCGAACCACACGCCGAAGATCGGCGCGAGAATCACGCGCGGCATCGAGTTGGCCGCTTTGATGTACGGATCGAACAGCGCGCTCGCCAGCGGCGAGAGCGCGAGCCACAAGCCGACGCCGAGCCCAAGCGCCGTGCCGAGCGCGAATGCGAGCACGGTTTCGACCAGCGTGATCCACAGGTGCAGGTAGATTTCGCCGCCCACGAACCACTCCCAGATCCGCTGCAGCACTTTCTGCGGCTCGCCGAAGAAGAACGCGGCTTTGTTGGGGTCGTCGAAATAGAAAGGAGGCAGCAGCGTCGGGCTGGTGAGCACGTACCAGAGCACGAAGCACAGCACCAGCAGCAGCCATTGCCAGATCACCAGATTCGCCCGGTTCGGGCGCAACGTCTTCCACATGACTCGGTTTGCCTTGGACGATTGTTTAACGCAAATACGTGACGCGAATACGTCACGCGTTTACGGCGCTTACGTTTATACGGCGGTGAGTTGCTGCTGATAGCCCTTGAGCACTTCGTCGCGCAGCACGCTCCAGATCTGCGCATGCAACTCGACGAAACGCGGATGCGAACGGATTTCGGCAACGTCGCGCGGACGCGGCAGGTCGATCGTGAATTCGCCGATCGGATGCGTGCCCGGCCCGGCCGAGAGCACCACCACGCGGTCGGACATCGCGATCGCTTCGTCGAGGTCGTGCGTGATGAACAGCACCGCTTTGCGTTTGGCGGCCCACAGGTCGAGCAACTCGTTTTCCATCAACTGACGCGTCTGGATATCGAGCGCGGAAAACGGCTCGTCCATCAGAATGATGTCCGGATCGAGAATCAGCGTCTGCGCCATCGCGACGCGCTTGCGCATGCCGCCCGACAACTGATGCGGATAGCGATCGCCGAAGCCGCCGAGACCGACGCGCTTCAACCACTCGTCGGCTTTGCTGCGGGCTTCGGCCGGCGGCACACCGTGGAACGCAAGGCCGGCCATGACGTTGTCGATGGCCGAGCGCCACGGCATCAGCGCGTCGGCCTGAAACATATAGCCGGCGCGCCGGTTGATGCCCTTGAGCGGCTCACCGAATACGCTGACCGTGCCCGACGACGGCCCCAGCAAACCCGCGCCGACATTCAACAGCGTGGACTTACCGCAGCCGGTCGGGCCGACCACCGAGACGAACTCGCCCGGCGCGATGCGCAGCGTGGTTTCCTTCACCGCGGTGTAGCGCTGCGCGCGGTTGTCGCGCGCGGCGAACGTGCAGGTGATGTTGTCGAGCGCCAGTGCGGCAACGGTCATCGTTCAGCTCGCTTCGAAAGATCGGATTGGTGTGTGATCAAGTCGCGTCTTGGCGCGCGGCGCCGGGACCGAGCGATTGCGACGCGCGTTGCGTCGCCTCGCGGCCCGAACGCCTGCGCTCGACTCAAGCCTTGACGGTAGTCAGCGCTTTCTTGACGAAGTCGTTGGTCCACGTCTTCGACAGATCGATCGGTTTGCCCTGCACGTTCGGATCGAACGCCTGCAAGGTCTTCAGCGACGTCGCGGGACCGTCCGCCGGCATCAGGCCATCGGGCGACATCGCTTCCTTCACGTGCTGCCACGCGTCCAGATACACCGCGCGGTCGCCCAGCAGATAGCCTTCCGGCACCGTGTTGATCAGTTCGCTGCCAGTCGCCGTTTGCAGCCACTTGAGCGCGCGCACCATCGCGTTGGTCAGCGCCTGCGTGGTGTTGGGATTCTTCGTGATGAAGCTTTGCGATGCGTACAGACACCCCGCTGGCATATCGCCACCGAAGACGCTGCGCGTGTCGGCAAGCGTACGCGTGTCGGACACCACGCGAATCTCGCCGGTGCGTTCGAGCTTGGTCATGACCGGATCGAGATTGGCGATGGCGTCGATCTGCCCCGACTGCAACGCGGCGATCGCGCCAGCGCCCGCGCCGACGCCGATAAACGCGACGTCTTTCGCGCTCAGCCCCTCTTTCGCCAGCACGAAGCTCGCCATGATCGAGGTCGACGAACCCGGTGCGGTCACGCCGATTTTCTTGCCCTTCAGATCGGCGATCGACTTGTAGTTCGGCATGGTCTTCTTCGAGACTGCGAGCACGATCTGCGGCGCGCGCCCTTGCAGGACGAACTCGCGGAACATCTGCTTTTGCGCCTGCAGCAAGAGCGTATGCTCGAACGCACCGGACACCACGTCCGCGCTGCCGCCGACTGCGGCCTTCAACGCCTGCGAGCCGCCGGCGAAGTCGGAGATTTCGACGTCGAGCCCTTCGTCTTTGAAGTAATTGCGGCGCTCGGCGATGGTGAGCGGCAAGTAGTAGAACAGGTTCTTGCCGCCGACGGCGATCGCCACCTTGCTGGTTTCAGGTTTGCCCTGCGCGAAGGCAAGCGGCGTGGCGGCGAGCGTGGCGCCCGCGAGTGCGGCAGTGCCGGCGAGAAAACTTCTCCGTTGCATGGTCTCGAGTCTCCAAACTTTTATGGTCCGATTTTCTGTCCGGTTTTTTTGCCGGCTTTTTTTGCTGCCGCTGCACGCGTGAGCGCCGCGTTTGCATCCGCTTTCGAGCCACGGCTTGCGCGACGTCGCATACGCGGCAACCGTGAATCACGCGCGGCAGGCATGCCGCGCGGCGCGCTTACTCAAACGATCTGTTGCGCGTGCAACCTTGCAATGTGGTCTGCATCATAACCTAGCGATTGCAGGACTTCATCGGTATGTTCACCCAGTTCCGGGCCGAGCCAGCGTGTCTCGCCCGGCGTGGCCGAGAGCTTTGGCGTGACCGACGGCAGCGTGATTTCGCGGCCGTCCTGCCACTTGAAACGCTGGATCATCTGGCGCGCCATGAACTGCGGATCGGTGAACATGTCCGCCACACTGTAGATACGGCCCACCGGCACGTCGGCGGCGTTCAGCACGGCGAGCGCTTCGTCGATGGTGCGCGTGGCGAGCCAGCCAGCGATCGCGCCGTCGATTTCCTGGGTACGCGGCACACGGCCGTCGTTGTGCGCGAGCGCCGGATCGTTCGCGAGATCCTCGCGCTCGATCGCGATCATCAGGCGCTTGAAGATCGGATCGCTATTGCCGCCGATCACGATGCTGCCGTCGCGGCACGGATAAGTATTAGACGGCACGATGCCCGGCAGCGACGCGCCGGTGCGCTCGCGCACCATGCCATACACGCCGTATTCGGGCACCACGCTTTCCATCATGTTGAAGACGGCCTCGTACAGCGCGACGTCGACGACCTGCCCTTTGCCGCCGTTCACCTGCTTGTGATGCAGCGCCATCAGTGCGCCGATCACGCCGTGCAGCGCGGCGATCGAATCGCCGATTGAAATGCCGATGCGCGGCGGCGGCAAATCCGGGTAGCCGGTGATATGACGCAAGCCGCCCATCGATTCGGCAATCGCGCCGAAACCGGGCCGGTCGCGATACGGACCGGTCTGACCGTAGCCGGACAGCCGCACCATGACGAGGCCGGGGTTTTCCGCCGACAGCACGTCGTAACCGAGCCCGAGTTTTTCCAGCAAACCCGGCCGGAAATTTTCGACGACGATATCCGCTTCTTTCGCGAGGCGCCGCACGATCTCCTTGCCCTCTTCGGCCTTCAGATTGATCGTGACGGATTTCTTGTTGCGCGCCTGCACGGCCCACCAGAGCGACGTGCCGCCGACTTCGGGATAGAGCTTGCGCCATTTGCGCAGCGGGTCGCCGCCCTTGGGATCTTCGATCTTGATGACGTCGGCGCCGAACTCGCCGAGAAAACGCGCGGCGAACGGGCCGGCGATCAGCGTGCCGAGTTCCAGCACCTTGACGCCGGCGAGCGGGCCGGTTTTATCTTGCGGCGCGGCGCTCGCGCCTGATTCTGGGATGGCGCTCATGTGTCTCCTTTGTCGACCGGAGTTAGCGCTTTAGCGCTTACTCCGGTCCCATGCAAAGCGGTCGACCCGAGTTAGCGCTTGAGCGCCTTACTCCGGTCCCATGCAAAGCCCTTAAGTCGATCCGGAGCTGGTGCTTACCGCCCTCTCCGTCCCCACAGCGCGCCCTTGTCTCATACAAGTTGTTTGCAGCTCCGATTCCGAAGCGTATCTCACAGCGCCGTAGTCGTTCCCTTGCGCTACATCGAGCGACGGTCGAGCATGGCGCGGGCGATCGTGCCGGCGTCCACGTATTCGAGTTCGCCGCCCACCGGCACGCCGCGCGCAAGGCGCGTGACGGCGAGGCCGCGCGCCTTGAGCGTCTGCCCGAGGTAATGTGCGGTCGCCTCGCCTTCGTTGGTGAAATTGGTGGCGAGCACGACTTCCTTGATCACGCCATCCGAAGCGCGCCGGACCAGCCGGTCGAAATGAATCTCCTTCGGACCGATGCCGTCGAGGGGACTCAGACGCCCCATCAGCACGAAGTAAAGGCCGCGATAGGTCATGGTCTGCTCGAGCATGATCTGGTCGGCAGGCGTTTCGACGACGCACAGCAAAGTGGGATCGCGCTCCTCATCGAGGCAGACCTCGCAGATCTGCGCTTCGGTGAAGGTGTTGCACTTCTCGCAGTGCTGCAGATGCTCAGTCGCGAACAGCAACGAGCGGCCGAGTTTTTCGGCGCCGTCGCGATCGTGCTGCATCAGGTGGTACGCCATGCGTTGCGCGGACTTCGGCCCGACGCCGGGCAGCGCGCGCAGCGCTTCGACGAGCGCCGACAAGGCGGAAGGTTGTTTCATGCGGATCGGCGTCGAAGTGGGTAGTGCCCGGCTATTCGGGTGGCGATGCGGTTGATTCGATCGGTTTCCATCATCCCGGCGACGGCCGGCGCAACGGCACAAGGACGCACGATGCACGCCTCGGCCGAACGACGGCCAGTTGGGACAAGCCGGAACACGCGCGCGGCGAATGCAGCACCTGTGGCAACTGCAGCATGCGCAACTCGCGCGTGCCGTTCACTCCGCGGCGAACACCGCCGCGGCGCCTGACCCGCCGCCTTGCAACGGTGTCGTTCAGAACGGCAGTTTGAAGCCCGGCGGCAGCGGCAGACCCGAAGTCATGCCGCCCATCTTTTCCTGAGCGGTGGCTTCGGCCTTGCGCACGGCGTCGTTGAACGCGGCGGCGACCAGGTCTTCCAGCATGTCCTTGTCGTCGGCGAGCAGGCTCGGGTCGATCGATACGCGGCGCACGTCGTTCTTGCAGGTCATCGTCACCTTCACGAGACCAGCGCCCGACTGCCCCTCGACTTCGATCAGCGCGAGTTGCTCCTGCATCTTCTTCATGTTTTCCTGCATCTGCTGCGCTTGCTTCATCAGCCCGGCGAGTTGGCCTTTCATCATGGACATGCTCCTTCTTGATAGCGTGAAATTCGGAAATCGGGCGCGCTATGGTGTGTCGCGCGGCGAATCAGTGGACCGACGGCGCGCCGTTCGAACCGGCGTCCGGAGTAATCGGGCGAATGGAGCCCGGTACGATGCTCGCGCCGAACTCGCGGATCAGCGACTGCACGAACGGATCAGCGCCGATCTCGCGCTCCGCTTCCTGCTGGCGCTTCGCGCGCAAGGCGGCGTCGTGCGCGGCGGCCGTACGACGCGCCGGACCGACTTCGACGAGCACGTCGACAGTCTGGCCGAGCCTGTCGGCGAGCGCGGCTTTCAGTTTAGCGACTTGCGACGCTTCCGCGTACTGCGGCACCGGCACGTTCAATTTGAGCGTGTTGCCTTCGAGCGCCATGAGTTCGCTGTTGAACGCGAGCTGATACGAAATGCCCTTGAGCGGCAAGTCGACGGCGAGCGCCGGCCAGTCGCCCTTGAAGCCCAGCGGATCGAGCGGCACGGCGGCCGGCAGTGGACGTTGATCGACCACCGGCGCCGGCGCGGGGGCGGCGGCGGAATTCACGCGGACGTCGTCCGGGCCGCTGTCGAACACGGGCATGTAGCCGTCGTCCGGCAGGCCGTAATAGCCTTCGTCCGCGGCGGTGAGCGGCATGTATTCGTCGGGCGGCATGTCGTCCCACGGCGGCGCCGACGCGCCGTTCTGCTCGGCGCCGTTGCGCTGTGCGGGCGCTGAAGATGCGGACGTGCGAGCGGCGGGTGCTGCCGATGCTGCCGGCGCGGCATCCTGCTGCGGCGCGCGGCGCGGTGCGCCCGGTGTCGGCACGGGAACGACGACGCGCGGCACGGCCGGTTTTGGCGTAGCGGGCGCGGCGGGCTTCGCGGTCGCTGCCGCAGTCGCGCGGCCACGGTCCGACGATACTTTCAAACCGGCGCTGCGCAAGACGTCGAGCGCGGCGCTTGCGCCACCCGCGCGACGCGGTGCGCTGTCGGCAGCGGGCGGCGGCTCCTGCGACTCTTGCGACGCTGCTGCGGCCTGCTCGGTGCGTGCGAGCGCAGCCGCTGCGGGTGCGCTCAACGAAGACGCGGGTGCTGAGTCGTCGAGAGGTGCGGCGACGTCGTTCGTCTCAGAACCGTTGGGGACAGCGGCTACGGAAGCTTCGTTAGCGGCCGAGTCGGTGGGCGCGTCATCCCACGGCGCCAAGGCGGCGGTAGGAGTTGCGGGCGACGCGGATGCCGCGGCGGCATCGCCCACTGCGGACAACGGCGCTGGATTTACCTCGTGAGCAACCAGCGCCGGCTCTGCACCGGGCGATTGCTCTGTCGTTACGCCTTGAACAGAATCCGGCAGCGTGGCCTGAATACTGTCAACTGCAGCCGGCACTTCAATTGCGCCATTGGCTCGCTGCGCAGCCTGAACCGATGCGCCAACCGCAGCGCCCTCGTCCACCGCCGCGGCATCGCCAGGCCGCGTCTCACGCACCGGCGCGGTAGCGTTCACGCTCGCGTCACGCGAACTCGCCGATGCAGGCGTCGCGGCTGCCGTCGCAGGCAAACCCGAAGCGCCTTGTCGCGCGGCCACGGCCGGCGCGCCAGCACGTTTGGCTCCGTTCGCCCCCGCCTGGCCAGGCGCACGCGCCGAACCCGCGGCGCCACCGCCGCCGCCCGTGGGCGCCGGTTCGAACGCCAGCATGCGCAAGAGCGTCATGGTGAAGCCCGCGTATTCGTCCGGCGCGAGACCCAGTTCGCTTCGACCGATCGTCGCGATCTGATAGAACAATTGCACCTGTTCGGCGCTCAGCGCTTCGGCGAAGCGACGCAGGTCGGCCGCCTCGGGCCACTCGTCCAGTACCGACGACGGCGCGAACTGCGCCCACGCGATCCGGTGCAGCAAACTCGCCAGATCCTGCAGCGCCGTCGAAAACGACAGACTGCGCAACGCCATCTCGTCGGCGACCGACAGCACTGCGGCGCCGTCGCCGTCCGCGAGCGCGTCGAGCAGACGAATCAGGTAGCTCTGGTCGAGCGCGCCGAGCATGCCACGCACGGCTTCTTCATTGACCTGATTAGCCGAATAGGCGATCGCCTGATCGGTCAGCGAAAGCGCGTCGCGCATCGAGCCGTCGGCCGCGCGCGCGAGCAGACGCAGCGCCTGGGCGTCGTACGGCACCTTCTCTTCGCCGAGAATATGTTCGAGATGCGAGACGATGTGGCCAGCCGGCATCTGCTTCAGATTGAACTGCAGACAGCGCGAGAGCACCGTGACCGGAATCTTTTGCGGATCCGTCGTGGCGAGAATGAATTTGACGTGCGCAGGCGGTTCTTCCAGCGTCTTCAACATGGCGTTGAAGGCGTGGTTGGTCAGCATGTGCACTTCGTCGATCATGTAGACCTTGAAGCGCGCATCCACCGGCGCGTAGACGGCACGCTCCAGCAGCGCCGCCATTTCGTCGACGCCGCGATTACTCGCCGCGTCCATCTCGACATAATCGACGAAGCGCCCTTCGTCGATCTCGCGGCACGCGCGGCACACGCCGCATGGCGTGGAAGTCACGCCGGTTTCGCAATTCAGCGCCTTGGCGAAGATGCGCGACAGCGTGGTTTTGCCAACGCCGCGTGTGCCGGTAAACAGATAGGCATGGTGCAGACGGCCGCCGTCGAGCGCGTGCGTGAGCGCGCGCACCACGTGCTCCTGTCCGACGAGCGAAGCGAAATCCTTCGGCCGCCATTTGCGTGCGAGAACTTGATAGGTCATCCGGAAATTGTATCAGTAACGATGCTGCGCAAAACCGATTCGCGACGGCGCACGAACGCACGCTGCCACTTCATTGGAAGTGACTAACGGACCGATAGAAAAAAATAGATGAAGCGCGCGAGAAACATCAGTAGAGATGGCTGCATGCCGCTGCGCTAAGGGTAAAACAGGAGATGGAATGCGTTTGCGGAAGAACCCGCGGAGACCAACAAGAACCGACAGAACAATCAGAAAAAGGAAGGTGACGAGCCCGACCCTCGGCACTGGTGGAAAACGGCTGTGGCTGCTTCGTTCCCGACCTGACCAGGTTGACCATCCCTCCATGCGAGGAGGCCCGTCACGAAACATTCTATCACCGCTTGAGCCGTCGTGCGACTGTTAATACGAGCAAAGCGCCAACGACGCGCTGAATCACTACTTCCGCGTCATATAGACGAACTCGCGGCGAGTCGCATTGCAGCCACTTGAGTTTGGCCGGCAAGCCACCAGATACGTTGCGTCATGGTTTGAAGAGCCACGGTGGGACTTCATCGGCAGCCATTGGCCCTACTGCCCTGATGAGTGCTATCGCCCCCGGCAACGCATAGCGAATTAAGCTAAACTGCCGTACGGATGACCCGCAAACGCGAGCCTTCCGCATATTCCGAAATGGGTTTTTACCTTTTCCGGCGTGTGTCGGCAAAGCTTCGGTTGCGGCAAAGCGAACGGAAGTTTCCTTAGGTTTTGACGTATCGTGGCGAGCAATTCAGGCGGGCCTCGAACCGATAGAGGTATTCATACAATGAGCGAACAAATCAAGCATATTAGCGACGCATCGTTCGAACAGGACGTCGTGAAATCCGATAAACCCGTGCTGCTCGATTTCTGGGCCGAATGGTGCGGTCCGTGCAAGATGATCGCGCCGATCCTCGACGAAGTCGCGAAGGATTACGCCGATCGCCTGCAAATCGCCAAGATCAACGTCGACGAGCATCAATCGACGCCGGTCAAGTTCGGCGTGCGCGGTATCCCGACGCTGATCCTGTTCAAGAACGGCGCTGTCGCCGCGCAGAAAGTCGGCGCACTGTCGAAATCGCAACTCACCGCGTTCCTCGACGGTAACCTGTAAAGCGTCATAACGGCGCACTGCGAGGCTTCTGAGGCCCGCGGGCGCAGTGTTGAGCGTGTTGTCAGCCGGCAACACGCTCAACAAGAAAGATGCCATGCCGTCGCACCGGCGGAAACTGGCGTGTGCTATGCTAGAATCCGCAAAACGTCGAAAAGACGTGTAAGTCCTTGAGCGGTTCCGCTCACTCTCCTCCCAGATTCCATTTCGTCGCACCTTCTCCTGCGGGTTCTCCGTATGCATTTATCCGAGCTTAAGACTCTGCACGTGTCCGAATTGATCGAGATGGCCAATGGCCTCGAGATCGAAAGTGCGAACCGCCTGCGCAAGCAGGAATTGATGTTCGCCATTCTAAAAAAACGAGCCAAAACGGGCGACACGATCTTCGGCGACGGCACGCTCGAAGTGCTGCCGGACGGCTTCGGCTTCCTGCGTTCGCCGGAAACCTCGTACCTCGCCAGCACGGATGATATTTACATCAGCCCGTCGCAAATCCGCCGCTTCAACCTGCATACGGGCGACACGATCGAAGGCGAAGTGCGTACGCCGAAAGACGGTGAACGTTATTTCGCGCTGGTGAAGGTGGACAAGGTCAACGGCCAGCCGCCGGAAGCCTCGAAGCACAAGATCATGTTCGAAAATCTGACGCCGCTGCACCCGAACAAGGTGCTGCTGCTCGAACGTGAAATGCGTGGCGAGGAAAACGTCACGGGCCGCATCATCGACATGATCGCGCCGATCGGCAAAGGCCAGCGCGGCCTGCTGGTTGCGTCGCCGAAGTCCGGCAAGACCGTGATGCTTCAGCACATCGCGCATGCAATCAAGCAGAACCATCCTGATGTCGTGCTGTTCGTGCTGCTGATCGACGAACGCCCGGAAGAAGTGACCGAAATGCAGCGTTCGGTGGCGGGCGAAGTGATCGCCTCCACGTTCGACGAACCCGCCGCGCGTCACGTGCAGGTCGCCGAAATGGTGATCGAAAAAGCCAAGCGCCTCGTCGAAATGAAGAACGACGTGGTGATTCTGCTGGACTCCATTACGCGTCTCGCGCGAGCGTACAACACGGTCGTGCCGGCTTCGGGCAAGGTGCTCACCGGCGGTGTCGACGCCAACGCGCTGCAACGTCCGAAGCGCTTCTTCGGCGCGGCGCGCAATATTGAGGAAGGCGGTTCGCTGACCATCATCGGCACGGCGCTGATCGAAACCGGCAGCCGCATGGACGACGTGATCTACGAAGAATTCAAGGGCACCGGCAATATGGAAGTGCACCTTGAGCGCCGTCTTGCTGAAAAGCGCGTCTATCCGTCGATCAACTTGAACAAGTCCGGCACGCGCCGTGAAGAACTGCTGATCAAGCCCGAAGTGCTGCAAAAGATCTGGGTGCTGCGCAAGTTCATTCACGACATGGACGAAGTCGAGTCGATGGAATTCCTGCTCGACAAGATCCGCCAGACGAAGAGCAACTCCGAGTTCTTCGACATGATGCGTCGTGGCGGCGGCAGCTAAGTAATTGGGCTGATATAGCCGCAGCAATCGCAGCATACGCACCGCGTAGAAAAGCCGCTCGTCGCAAACGAGCGGCTTTTTTTCGCCCTTCGATTTGCCACCCGCGCACGGCGCACAGACCAGGGGTCCGGTGTCGACGGAGAATCGCTCATCGCTGCAACCTGTACGTGAACGTACACGTTGTAGTACAATGCCACCAGTCCGTCATGTCAGTCACACACCTATGTCGAAGGACTCACCCACTCTGCTCACGGTGCGCGACGCGGCCGAACGTCTCGGCGTCACACCGCGCACGCTGAAGTACTACGAGGAACGCGGCCTCGTGTCGCCCACGCGCAGCGAAGGCCGCTACCGGCTTTACGACGAGGACGATCTGAAGCGCTTCGGCCGCATTCTGCGTTTGCGCTCGCTCGGTTTCTCGCTGCACAGCGTCACCGAAATGCTCAAGCGTCCGCTGGAATCCGTCGACGGCGGACATCGCTACTCGACCGAATCGCTGCAGCAGATTCACGACGCCATCGAGCAGCAGGTCGCAGCACTCGACGCGCGCATCGAAAGCGTGCGCCGCGAACTGAAGGAAGCACAGAAGCTGCGCGCCGAATTGAGCCCCGACCTCGACTACCTGAAACGGCGCCTCGCCGGCGAGAATGCGGAGGCGTTGCTCGAACAGCGCCGCAATGCGCGCGCCAAGGCAGGCAACGCGACACCTTCAAAACAGGCAACAGAACCGGACGCGCCCACTCCGGGCGTATCCACGCCGGGCAAATCCTCATGAGCACCATATCGCCCCGCGCGTCGTTGTTCAGCGTCGAAAAACTGCGCGGCGATTTCTTCCCCTGGGTGCTGGCCGTCGTCACCGGCCTCGATTATTTCGACAATTCGATCTTCTCGTTTTTCACCAGCTATATCGCGGGCGGCATCAACGCCTCGCCCGATGAACTGGTGTGGGCGTCGAGCGCCTATGCGGTCGCGGCGGTGCTGGGCATCCTGCAGCAGCAATGGTGGGTCGAGCGCTTCGGTTACCGGCGCTACGTGGCCGGCTGCATGCTGCTCTATGCCGGCGGGTCAGTGGCCGCGGCGCTGTGCGAATCGTCGATCGAACTGGCGTTCGCTCGTGGCTTTCAAGGCTACTTCATCGGCCCGATGATGGGCACCTGCCGCATCCTGATTCAGATGAGTTTCAAGCCGCAGCAGCGTCCCGCGGCCACCCGGGCATTTCTCATACTGATCGTCCTGAGCAGTGCGCTGGCGCCGCTGATCGGCGGCCAGCTGGTCGGGCATTTCGACTGGCGTGCGCTGTTCGCCTGCACGGCGCCGGTGGGCGTGCTATTCGCCGTGCTGGCCTTGCTCGCATTGCCCGACTCCGGCAACCGTCTGCCGGAGGAGCGCGGCGCGGCGCATTTCTGGCCATACATCATCTTCGCGTTCGCGCAAGGCGCGCTGCAGATCGTGATGCAGCAGGTGCGCTTCCAGTTGTTCAGCGCGTCGCCCGGGCTGATTCTGCTGACCGTCACCGGGATCGTCGCGCTAGGCTGGTTCGCCTATCACCAGTGGCATCATCCCGCGCCGCTCGTGCGCCTGCATGCGTTGCGCGAAAAGGTGTTCCAGGTCGGGCTCGTGCTGTACATGTTCTACTACTACATCTCGACAGTGTTCAGCTATCTGATCTCGCGCTTCCTCGAGAGCGGTCTCGGCTATCCGGTCGAAAACACCGGGCAACTGGTCGGCGTGACGTCGCTGATTTCGGCGAGCGCCTTGTTCGTCTATTTGCGTTACGCGAAGCTGCTGCCGCGTAAGAAGCGGATCATCGTGCCCGGCTTCGCGGTCGCCGCGTTCGCCGCGGCACTAATGACGCGCATGTCGCCCGGCGTCGGCGAGGCGGCATTGATGCTGCCGTTACTGCTGCGCGGCTTACTGCTGCTATTCATCGTGCTGCCGGTCGCCAATCTGACATTCAGAATTTTCGCCATCGAAGAATTTACCCACGGCTACCGGCTGAAAAACATCGTGCGGCAACTGACCATGTCGTTCGCGACGGCCTCCGTGATCATCGTCGAGCAGCATCGCCAGGCGTTGCATGAAACTCGCCTCGCGGAGTTCGTGAATCCGTACAATCCTGTGTTCCAGAACTCGCTTGCCGCGCTGACGAAAGGCTTTGCCGCCGCCGGCCGCTCGCCCTCCGAGGCGCACTCGCTGGCGCTCGTGGAAATCAGCCGCACGGTGGCGCAACAAGCCAGCTTTCTGACCTCGCTGGACGGCTTCTACTTTCTGATCGGCGTGGCGATTTGCGGCGGCCTGTTTGCCGCGTGGCAAAAACAGATCGACTAAAGGTTGCTTCAGGCCATGCTCTCGAAACTGACTCAATGGTTCGGCACACGCCGGCGCGAGCGCGCGCTACGCGACTACGCGATCGACGATTCGCTCTGGCAAGCCACGCTCGACGGCCTGCCATTCCTCGCGCGCCTCGCTGCGCCGGACCTCGTGCGTTTGCGCGAACTGACGAGCCTGTTCCTCGCGCAAAAAGAATTTTCGACCGCGCACGAACTCGAACTCACCGACGCGATGACCGTGGCGATCGCCGCCCAGGCTTGCTTGCCGGTGCTGAACCTGAGCCTCGATCTGTATCGCGGCTGGGTCGGCGTGATCGTCTATCCGGGCGAGTTCGTGATCCGCAAGACGGTCGAGGATCAGGACGGCGTCGTGCACGAAGTCGAACAGGATGCGAGCGGCGAAGCATGGGAAGGCGGGCCGGTCGTGCTGTCGTGGGAAGACGCGCAAATGACGGACGGCTCGGACGCCTACAACGTCGTGATTCACGAATTCGCGCACAAGATCGACATGCTGAACGGCGAAGCGGACGGCCACCCGCCGCTTATGCGCCGCTGGCATGCGCCGCTCGATTCCCAGGCTTGGGCCGACGTGTTCGACCATGCTTACGACCACTTCTGCGCCAGGGTCGACGCAGTGCTGGAGCGTCGCTGGGCGCGCTTCGAGCGCGACTCGCTGATCGATCCGTACGCGGCGGATCATCCGTCGGAATTTTTTGCCGTTTGCAGCGAGGCGCTATTCGTTCAGCCGGAGGCATTCGAAGCCGAGTATCCGCAGCTTTACCGGCTGCTCGCGCAGTATTACCGGCAGGATCCGGCACGGGTCGGTATGACGTTCACGCCGCCCGCCTGACGCGAACGCCCGCCGGGCAAGGGCCGGCGCCCATATGCATGACGGCCGCCGAGCGTGCCAGATAGCCGTGAAAACGGCGCGTGCCGCTAGCAAAAACCGCGGCAAAAGTCGTCAAGCGACTGATTTTCTGGCATAATCGCCGTTTTTCGACCACAGGCAAGTGGCTCGCGCCTAGATGCGGCTCGTTAAATACGACCGCACGCGGGTTGGCTACCGCCAGATTAAAGGAAAGATCATGAAAGAAGGCATTCACCCGGATTACCGCGAAGTTCTGTTCATCGACGTGTCGAACGACTTCAAGTTCGTGACGCGCTCGACCATCCAGACGCGTGAAACCGCAGAATTCGAAGGCAAGACCTACCCGCTCGCCAAGATCGAAGTGTCGTCGGAATCGCATCCGTTCTACACCGGCCAGCAAAAGATCATGGACACGGCAGGCCGCGTCGAGAAGTTCCGCAACAAGTTCGGCTCGCGCGCTACCGGCAAGGCAGTCGCGAAGTAATACCTGGCTCGTCGCCGGCTTTGGCCGGCAGCGCAGCAGGAGCAAAAAGGGCAGCGCGAGCTGCCCTTTTTTGTCGCCGGGCTATCCATCCATAGCCAATGCGGCGGCGAAAAGCGCACGGCACGGCGCGCCACCCAAACCGTGTTACAGCGTTTCCAACCACGTTGCGAGCCGTTACCGGCCGTGACGCGCATCGCACGGCACGACTACAATGCCGGATGCTCCAAATTGGCCTTCGAGCCGGACATGCCGTCCGGCCCTGGCTGCACCGCTTATCCAATATCCACACACCGCATGAGACCTGTCGTTCGCCTCACTGCCTCAGCGACCAGTGCGTTGCCGCGCTGGCTGCTGCTGACCATCTGTATCGTCTACGCATCGTTCGGACTCTTCGGCCGCGATCCGTGGAAGAACGAGGATGCAGCCGGCTTCGGCGTCATGTGGACCATGGCGAACGGCGGCGCGCACGACTGGCTGCTGCCGAATCTGGTCGGCAAATACCTCACTGAAGACGGCCCGCTCGGCTACTGGTTCGGCGCCAGCGCGATCCGCCTGCTCGCGCCGTGGGTCGACGCGAGCAACGCATCGCGCGTCTTCACGGGCCTGATGTTCTGCGCGGGCTGCGCGTTCGTCTGGTATGCGGCTTACCTGCTCGGCCGGCGCGCCGAAGTCCAGCCATTCAAATACGCGTTCGGCGGCGAGCCGGAGCCGCGCGATTACGGCCGCACGCTCGCCGACGGCGCGCTGCTGATCCTGCTCGCCTGCTTCGGCCTTGCCGAGCGCGGCCACGAAACTACGCCGCAACTCGCACAATTCTTCGGCATCGCGATGCTCGTGTACGGGCTCGTGCGCATGATCGACAAGCCGATTCAGGGCGCGCTGATCTGGGGTCTCGCCATCGCCCTCGTCACTCTGGCGAGCAGCCCGGTGCTGGTCGGCGCGCTGCTGCTCGGCACGCTGGCGATGACGCTGATCGTGCGCGAAACGCGCTCGCGCTGGCTGCTGCTGGCGGGTCTGCCGGTGGCGCTCGTGCTGTCCGTGGCGTGGCCGATCGCCGCGCTCGCCGCCTTCCCCGTCGACGCCGTCTGGTACCTCAATCAATGGGTGCACGTCAGCTTGAGCTCCTTCGCCGGGCCGCCCGGCTCGGTCGCCGGCTATGCGCTGAAAAACCTGCCGCTTTTCA
This sequence comes from Paraburkholderia phytofirmans PsJN, assembly GCF_000020125.1. NCBI lineage: Bacteria > Pseudomonadati > Pseudomonadota > Betaproteobacteria > Burkholderiales > Burkholderiaceae > Paraburkholderia > Paraburkholderia phytofirmans. The sequence goes on along the minus strand of NC_010681.1, from coordinate 2,041,768 downwards.
CGTGGCCGGCATGGCCGCTGGCACTGTGGGCGTGGTTCAGCTGGTCGGGGCTGCGGCGCGCGCCGCACGTGGCCATTCCGCTTTCGGTGATCGGGCCGCTGTTCGTGCTGGTCGTGCTGCAGAGCCATCAATCGAACCGGCTCTACATGTTGCTGCTACCGCCGCTCGCGGTGCTGGCCGCGTTCGCGCTGCCCACGCTCAAGCGCGGCGCGATCAACGCAATCGACTGGTTCGCGCTCCTGAGCTTCACGATTCTCGGCAGCTTCGTCTGGCTGGTTTATATCGCGGGCTTGACCGGCTTCCCGCATCCGCTCGCGCGCAATCTCGCGCGTCTCGCGCCGGGCTTCGCGCCGCAGTTCAAGATCCTGTCGTTCGTGTGCGCGGTCGCCGTGACGGTCTGCTGGTTCGTGCTGGTGCAGTGGCGGCTCGCGCGCCATCCGAAAGTCTTGTGGCGCAGCGTGGTGCTCTCGAGCGCCGGCACCACCCTCATGTGGGTGCTGCTCATGACGCTGTGGCTGCCGGTCGTCAACTACAGCCGGACCTATAAGGACGTCGCCGAACAGATCGCCGCCCATCTGCCGGACGACTACACCTGCATCTCGCCGGTGCGCCTCGGCAATGCGCAGATCGCGACCTTCGCTTATTTCGGCGACATGCACTTCTCCTTCGACCAGGACTGCGACGTGATCCTGCGTCAGGATACGCAGGACTACGGCGAACCGAGCGCGATGTCCGACTTCGTCTGGAAGCTGGTGTGGGAAGGCCGCCGCGTGGCCGACCGCGACGAACGCTTCCGTCTGTACGTGCGCATCGACCGTCCGAAGCCGCCGGTCGTCAAACGCCGCAGCTGGCACAAGAAGTCCGACTGAGCATGTTCGCCGACGTACGGAAAATCGCCGGCCTCGCCTGGCCGGTGCTGATCGGCCAGTTGGCGATCATCGCGTTCGGCGTGATCGACACGGCGATGGTCGGCCGTTACTCCGCTGTGGATCTGGCCGCGCTCGGCCTCGGCTCGTCGATCTATATCTCCGTGTATATCGGGCTGACCGGCATTCTGACCGCGCTGCAACCGATTACCGCGCAACTTTACGGCGCGCGCCGCTACATCGAGATCGGCGAGGAAGTTCGCCAGGCCTTGTGGCTGGCGCTGGCGCTGACCGTGATCGGCTTCCTGATCCTGTTCTTCCCGGGCCCCGTGTTGCAGGTCGCGCGCGTGCCCGAGGCGCTGCACGAGCGCACCGTCGCGTACCTGCGGATTCTGGCTTTCGGCTTGCCGGCCGGCCTCGCTTTTCGGGTCTACAGTTCGGTCACCAACGCGGTCGGCAAGCCGCGGCTCGTGATGATTCTGCAGATCGGCGCGCTGCTGCTCAAGGTGCCGCTCAATACGTGGTTCATCTTCGGCGGATTCGGCGTGCCGGCGCTCGGCGGGCCGGGTTGCGCGCTCGCCAGCACCATGATCAACTGGGCGCTGGCCGCGCTCGGCATGCTGCTGCTGACGCGTGTCGAAGTGTTCATGCCGTTCGCGATCTTCAGCCAGTTCTGCTGGCCGGTCTGGCGGCGCCAGGCGGCGCAACTGCGGCTGGGCATTCCGATGGGCCTGTCGTATCTGATCGAAGTCACCTCCTACACGTTCATGGCGCTCTTCATTGCGCGCTTCGGCACGACGACGCTCGCCGGCCACCAGATCGCCGGCAATATCGGCGCGGTGCTGTACATGACGCCGCTGTCGATCGGCATCGCTTCGTCGACGCTGGTCGCGCAAGCGCTCGGCGCGCATCGTCCGGAAGCGGCGCGCACGCTGTCGCGTCACGGCATCATGATGGCGATGGCGATTGCCTGCTGTTACGGCGCGATCGTGCTGGTGCTGCGGCCGTACATCATCGAAGGCTATACGCCGAATGCGCAGGTCGTGACGGCGGCGTTGCCGCTGGTGTTGATCGTCGTGTGCTATCACCTGTTCGATGCCTTGCAGATCACCACTGCGTTCGTGCTGCGCGCCTACAAGGTGGCGGTCGTGCCGACCGTAATCTACGCGGTGGCGTTGTGGGGCGTGGGGCTCGGCGGGGGTTATGTACTCGGTTTCAACGTGACCGGCGGCACGCCGGAATGGCTGACCGGCGCGCGTGGCTTCTGGGTGGCGAATACCGCGAGTCTGGCGATTGCGGGCGTTGGCTTGCTGATGTACTGGCGCGTGGTGAGCAAGCGGTATCTGCGTGCCGAGGCGGCGCTTCAGGTGGATTCGGCGGCTTGATGGGGCTGTGTGGGCGGCGAAAATGTTGGGTTTCGCGCTGGTAAGCCGCAGTTTGATCCTGGGCCGGGAGAATTGCCGGCTTGGCGCTAGTGAGCCTCGGTTTGATCTTTCGCCGGATAATTCCCGGCCTGGCTCCTAAGTAAGCCTCCGTTGATCCTAGATGGAAAATGGGCGACGTTGCACTGGTAAGCCTTAGTACGAGGCTCGGCCACTGACACGCCATTGCAGCGGTTGCCTGAAACAGACCGTTAGTTGCGCCCACACCTGAACAGAAAGCGGCCGCACAAAGCAGCCGCTTGCCCTACCCTTGTTGTCGCCAGTGCCTCACGGCTATCGACCCGCGGCCGCGTGCACCTCTTCCTCCACCACCCGCGTCGCACTCGCCGCTTGCACGTCATTCCCCGCCTGATCACGGCGCTCAAAAATCTCGCGCGCGGCAAACAACGCATTCAGCGCCGCTGGAAAGCCCGCATAGAGCGCCATCTGCATGAACACCTCGACGATCTCCTCGCGCGTGCAGCCGACGTTCAACGCCGCCTCGATATGCACCTTCAACTGCAGCTGCGCGCAACCGAGCGTGGCGAGCGACGCGATCGTGGCAATCTCACGCGCACGCAGATCGAGCTGCGGCCGGCTGTAAATATCGCCGAAGCCGAATTCGATCAGTAGACGTCCGAAATCCGGCGCGATCGGCGCGAGCGCGGCGATCACCTGCTCTCCGGTCGAGCCGTCGATCTGCTTCAGTTTTTCCCAGCCTCGGGTGTAGCGGTCGTTGTGTGCGTGGTCCATGGTGAGTCCTCTTCCGAATGTGAATGCGCGTGGGTTTCGTCGGTCTGTCGTGGCGAATGTTCGGCGGCGGGCGCGCGCCCGGCCGCTTCGTAGTACGCGATCTTGTCGACGATCGCGCCGAGGTTGCTCTGCAACTCCGCGATCCGCGCCAAAACCGCATCCCGATGCGCCACCAGCAGGTCGCGGCGCGCGCCCATGGTCGGCTGGCCTTGCGCGCGCAACGCCGCGAACGCCTGCATGCCGGCGATCGGCATGCCAGTCGCCTTCAGGCGCATCACGAAGCGCAGCCAGTCGAGATCGGCCGGCGAATACAGCCGATGCCCTGCCTGCGTGCGGCCGACCTCGCGAATCAGCCCGGCCTGCTCGTAATACCGCAGCGTATGCGTCGAGACGCCGATCGTTTCAGCGACCTGCCCGATGGTGAGTGCTTTCGAGATATTCGACATGACGGAACTCAGGTTAGGACTTCGAGTGCACTCTAAGTCAAGCGCGTCTTGCTGTCATTTGTCTGCGTTGTCATTTTTTATGGCACATGGATTTGATCGATAAACTCATATCAGCCTAATAACGAGGCAAAAGGTTTAAATCTTGTTCACACTGATTTACTTGTCATGAATCGATCGGTATAAATCGTCCGCGTCGGCAAATAAGGGCGCGCAATTTGTTCTATGCTTAAGCGCAGTGAAAGCTGACAGGATGCTATCGTCCGGGTTGTGTACGGGTCGTCCCTTCGCGGCTAACTTTTTTGCCCACAATGGAGTGCTTGCCATGCTGAAGAAGCTTCTAATGCTTTGCCTTGCTTTGGCTTTGTCGCTGTCGGCCGGATTTGCGGCGGCCGTCGAAGTGAATTCCGCCGACCAGGCGGCGCTCGAATCGGTCAAGGGTATCGGCCCGGTGCATGCGAAAGCGATCATCGACGAACGCACCAAGAATGGCCCATTCAAGGACGCCGACGATCTCGCCACGCGCGTCAAGGGCATCGGCACCAAGTCGGTAACCAACCTCGAGGCGGCCGGCCTGACGATCAACGGCTCGTCCACGCCGCCGAGTGGCGCCAAACCCGCCACGAAGCCGACCAGTTCAGCCAGCACCAAGGCAGCACCGGCGCCTGCCGCACCTACGGCGGCGCCGACCACGGCTGCGAACACGACGCCGGCCGCGCCGTCGGACGCTTCCGGCGCGAAGGCGTCGAAGTCGAAGAAGAAGAGCAAGGCTGCGGCATCCGACGCGGCGGCGGCGTCCGCTCCGGCCGCGACGACTGCAGCGGCGCCGGCTAGCGCCTCCGACAGCAAGGCTTCGAAGAAGAAAGCGAAAAAGAGCAAGGCCGCATCGGCTGCGGCGGCTTCGGGCGGTGCCTGACAGTACGCAACGAGGACCGGACAGAATGAAACGGAGTACGAAACAGGATTGAGCGCCGGCAGCGCTACGGTCCAGGTGATACCCGCGTGATGCCCACGCGAATGCACCCATCGGCGCCGTCGCGCCGCCGCCCGCCTTCCTTCCACGGCGCCGCGCAACCGCGCGGCGTTTTTACCCGCTGACCCGTCAAGCACGTGTCGGCATTCAAGAGAGACCGTCATGAGCCTACTCGACACACTCGGTTCCCTGGTTGGCAAATCCCCTGAAGGCGGTGGCCAGCAAGCCCTGGTTTCGGCCGCACTCGAATTCGTCAATAGCCAGCCGGGCGGCCTGAACGGCCTGATCGAACGCTTCAAGGAAAAAGGCCTCGGCGACGTGGTGACCTCGTGGGTCAGCAACGGAGAGAATCAGCCGATCGCGGCCGACGCGCTGCACAGCGTACTCGGCTCGGAAACCGTGACCAACCTCGCGGCGAAAGCCGGCGTGCAACCGGACGAGGTCACGGGCCTGCTCTCGCAGATTCTGCCGCACGTCGTCAACGCGGCCACGCCGGAAGGCGAAGTGCCGGCTGAGGGTAAGCTGAACGCCACCACCGTGCTCGGCGCGCTCGGCGGTTTGTCGGCACTGTTCGGCAAGGGCAACGCGTAACAAAGCGGCCTCGCCTGCCCGTTTTCGCGTAATCGGGACGGGCAAGAAAAAACGGCAACGAAGTCGCCTTCGTTGCCGTTTTTTTACCTCGCCAGGAACGGCTCGACTGCCGCCGTTCCTGCCTTCGAAGAAGAACGCGATCCGCTTAATGCACGACGCGTTCGAACACCAGTTTGCCGTCTTCCACTTCGACCGGAATCACATCCTTCGGACCGAACTTGCCGGCCAGGATCAGCTTGGCGACCGGGTTCTCGATCTCCTGCTGGATCGCGCGCTTCAACGGCCGCGCGCCGAACAGCGGATCGTAGCCGACCTTGCCCACATGCTCGAGCGCCGAATCCGACACCACCAGTTGCATGTCGAGCTTGGCGAGCCGCTCGTGCAGACGCTGCAACTGGATCCGCGCGATCGACTGGATGTTCGAGCGGTCGAGTGCATGGAACACCACGACGTCGTCGATCCGGTTCAGGAACTCGGGCCGGAAGTGCAGTTTCACTTCTTCCCAGACCGCGTCCTTCACCGCTTCCTGCGGCTCGCCGACCATCGACTGGATCACTTGCGAACCGAGGTTCGACGTCATCACGATCACCGTGTTCTTGAAGTCCACGGTACGGCCCTGTCCATCGGTCATGCGGCCGTCGTCGAGCACTTGCAGCAGCACGTTGAACACGTCCGGATGCGCCTTCTCGATTTCGTCGAGCAGGATCACGCTATACGGCTTGCGACGCACGGCTTCCGTCAGATAACCGCCCTCTTCATAGCCGACGTATCCCGGCGGCGCACCGATCAGGCGCGCGACGCTGTGCTTCTCCATGAATTCGCTCATATCGATACGGATCAGATGATCTTCCGAATCGAACAGGAACGACGCCAGGGCCTTGCACAACTCCGTCTTGCCCACTCCGGTCGGACCGAGGAACAGGAACGAACCATACGGCCGGTTCGGATCCGACAGACCCGCGCGCGAACGGCGGATCGCGTCGGCCACCGCACTGATCGCCTCGTCCTGGCCGACCACGCGCGCGTGCAGCTTCTCTTCGATCTGCAGCAGCTTTTCGCGCTCGCCCTGCATCATGCGCGACACCGGAATGCCGGTGGAACGCGACACGACTTCAGCGATTTCCTCCGCACCGACCTGTGTACGCAACAGGCGCGGACGCGTCGGATTGTTCTGCTCGCTGGCCTCGGCCTTGGTCACTTCCTTCAACTGCGCTTCGAGACCCGGCAGCTTGCCGTACTGCAACTCGGCAACCTTCTCCAGCTTGCCTTCACGTTGCAGGCGCGTGATTTCCGCTCGCGTCTTTTCGATCTCTTCCTTCAGTTGCGCGCTGCCCTGCACCGCGGCTTTTTCCGCGGTCCAGATTTCTTCGAGGTCCGAATATTCGCGATTCAGCCGCTCGATTTCTTCCTCGATCAACTGCAGACGCTTTTGCGACGCTTCGTCTTTTTCCTTCTTGACGGCTTCGCGCTCGATCTTCAACTGGATCAAACGGCGGTCGAGCCGGTCCATCTCTTCCGGCTTCGAGTCGATTTCCATCTTGATCTTCGAAGCGGCTTCGTCGATCAGGTCGATCGCCTTGTCCGGCAGGAAGCGGTCCGTGATGTAGCGATGCGACAGTTCCGCCGCCGCGACGATCGCCGGGTCGGTGATATCCACGCCGTGATGCAGCTCGTACTTTTCCTGCAAGCCGCGCAGAATCGCGATGGTCGCTTCCACCGTCGGCTCGTCGACCAGCACCTTCTGGAAGCGGCGTTCGAGCGCGGCATCCTTTTCGATGTACTTGCGATATTCATCGAGCGTGGTCGCGCCGACGCAATGCAGCTCGCCGCGCGAGAGCGCCGGCTTGAGCATGTTGCCCGCATCCATCGCGCCTTCGGCCTTGCCCGCGCCGACCATGGTGTGAATTTCGTCGATGAAGACGATGGTCTGCCCTTCGTCTTTCGCGATGTCGCTCAGCACGGCCTTCAGACGCTCTTCGAACTCGCCGCGATATTTGGCGCCGGCCAGCAAAGCCGCCATATCGAGCGACAGCACGCGCTTGCCCTTGAGCGTTTCCGGCACTTCGCCGTTGACGATCCGCTGCGCCAGACCTTCGACGATCGCGGTCTTGCCCACGCCCGGTTCGCCGATCAGCACCGGATTGTTTTTGGTGCGGCGTTGCAGGATCTGGATCGAACGACGGATTTCGTCGTCGCGGCCGATCACCGGATCGAGCTTGCCGGCCCGCGCGCGCTCGGTCAGATCCACGGTGTATTTCTTCAGCGCTTCACGCTGGCTTTCGGCGTCCTGGCTGTGCACTTGCGAGCCGCCGCGCACCGCGACGATCGCGCTTTCCAGCGACTTGCGCGACAAGCCGTGCTGACGCGCGAGACGGCCGGCCTCGCCTTTATCGTCCGCGACCGCGAGCAGGAACATCTCGCTCGCAATGAACGTGTCGTTGAGTTTTTGTGCTTCCTTGTCGGCCTGGTTCAGCAGACCGGTCAGCTCGCGGCCGATCTGCACGTTGCCGTCCGTGCCCTGCACTTGTGGCAGACGCGTGATGGCGTCGCCAAGCGCCGTTTGCAGCGCCTGCACATGCACGCCGGCACGCGAGAGCAGCGAGCGCGCCGAGCCGTCGTGTTGAGCGACGAGCGCCGACAGGACGTGAACCGGTTCGATATATTGATTGTCGTGGCCGACGGCCAGACTCTGGGCATCGGCCAGTGCTTCCTGGAATTTAGTGGTGAGTTTGTCGATTCTCATCAAGAGACCTCCAATTTCGATTACCACCAAAATGAGGCGTTTTATCCAGGTTTCAAGCGTTTTTTTGCCTCAAGCAACAACTATTTAACATTTGACGCGCGAGAAATGCCCGGCGCATTCATGCGGCGGACGTCGAGCCGTCGCTAGTGTTCGCGACCGGCGTGATCGGAATCACCTGGCTCAAGCCGAGCAGCGCGGCGAGCGGGCCGTGCGGCTGCGCCACCTCGCCAATAGTATGACGGTCGAGCTCGGTGAGAAAGGCATTGCGCGCCGCTTCGAGCGCGCCTCGCAGACGGCATTGCGCCGTAATGACGCAGCCTCGGCGCTCGCCGTGCTGGTCCGGAAAGCAACCCACCAGCGCAAAGTCGCTTTCCGTCGCGCGCACGATTTCGCCGACAGTCAGCGCATTCGTCTGCTCCGCGAGCCGCAGGCCGCCGTTGCGGCCGCGCACGGTTTCGACCCAGCCGAGTTCGCCGAGCTGCTGCACGACCTTCATCAAGTGGTTCTTGGAAATGCCGTACGCGTCCGAAATGTCCTGGATCGTCGACAACCCGCCGCCTCTAACAGCGAGGTAGAGCAGGACGCGTAGTGAGTAATCCGTATAGTCGGTCAGTCTCATGAGTGCAGGTATTGCAATGAGCGCAAGCCGCGATCCGGGAGATAACCGCGTCGATGCAAGGGTTGCCGTGGGCCGTCGGTTCGCCCTAAGATGCAGGCGCTACGCATATTTTCCAGTTCTGCGCAGACAGGCGGAGTGCGTGAATCGCAGTAATGGTAACGTTTCCTGCCTGGGGCATTCTTACGAAAAGCGGGGTATTCGCATCCTACTTCCGCACGTTCGGGCTCAATTTGAGGCCATTTCCGACGCTGCGTGGCACCATGTGGCGATACGCGATAAATCGCTGCATTTTTGGAATCTGCATGAACCCGTCCTTCCCTGCCGCGCCGGTGGTCAAGCGCGCCGCCGAGCCCACTGAGGCGAATATCCGCGACCTCGTCTACGGCTTCTACGACCGCGTGCGTGCCGATACGTTGCTTGGCCCGGTCTTCGAGGCGACGCTGGCGGGCCGCTGGGACGATCACCTGCCCAAGATGTGCACCTTCTGGGGCAGCCTCGTGCTCGGCGCAAAGCAATACCGAGGCAACGTGCAGCAGGCGCACCAGCCGCTCGAGGGCATCGAGCCGCAGCACTTCAGCCGCTGGCTGTATCTGTTTCTGGATACGGTCGAATCGCGTTATCAGCCGGCTGCGGCGGTCCGCTTCATGGAGCCGGCGCTGCGTATCGCGCAGAGTCTGCAACTGAGCCGTTTCGGCTGGGACTACAAGATCCCGGAGGAACAAAAGGCGTTGCTGGACCGCGTCGCGCCGAAGCGGCGTCCGCGCGACGGTGAGGATGGCCACGCGGCGCGGCCGCCCGGCGAACCGTTTCCGACGCGGATCGTCGGCCGGGCGCGGGACGAGTGAGACAGCCCGGTTCTGGCTGATGGACTGCTTTGAACCGCTACGACGGCACGGCGTGAACCCTAGAGCAAGCATCGACAGCCTTAAAAGCGTTTCAGACCGGCGTGTGAGACTCGCCAAGACGCTTTTTCTGGCCCGCAGATCGCCACGCCCAAACGCGCGCCCTATCCTTCGGTCCGATTGCCTGACTTGATGCCCCAACGGGCGAGCGCCGCGTCGTCGGTGACGCGGGCATCGACCCAGCGCTCGCCGGCCTCGGTCTTCTCTTTCTTCCAGAACGGCGCCTGGGTCTTCAGATAATCCATCACGAATTCGCACGATACGAAGGCTTCCCCGCGATGCGCAGCCGTGGTCGCCACCATCACGATCTGGTCGAGCGGATAGAGCTTGCCGACCCGATGCACGATCGACACCTCGATGCCCGGCCAACGCTCGCGCGCGCTCACGATGATCGCCTCCAGCGACTTCTCCGTCATGCCGGGATAGTGTTCGAGCTCCATCGTCTCGACCGTGTTGCCGTCGTTCAGATCGCGCACGGTGCCGACAAAGCAGGCCACCGCGCCGATCTTCGGATTGCGCGCGCGCAACGCGGCGACCTCGGCAGTGAGGTCGAAGTCTTCCGTCTGGACGCGAACGGGCATCTAGGGCTCCTGTATGGTTAAGCGGCGCCGTGGCGTTGTGGCGTTGTCGCGCGGCGGCTCAGCCGCCGGTGACCGGCGGGAAAAACGCGACTTCGCAGCCTTCGGTGACGCGAGTGCCGGCGCCGGTCATCACGTGGTTGCAGGCCATGCGCAGCGCGCGGCCTTCGGCCAGCGTGTCGGCCCAGATGCCGCCGCGCACGCGCAGCCAGGCGCGCACATCGCCGACGGTCGCGATGCCGTCGGGCAGATCGACGGTTTCGTCGGCCAGGTCGAGCGCTTCACGCACGCTCGCAAAATATCGGAGTTGAATCTTCATCGGGATGCCGCCGGTGCTTACCGGCCTCGCTCAGTTCAGCAATTCGGAAAAAGGAAAGAAACGCACGGTCTCGCCGGCGCTGATCGCGTGATTTGGCGGATTGTCGATCAGGCCGTCGCCCCACACTGTCGACGTCAACACAGCGGAACTCTGATTCGGAAACAGATCGAGGCCGCCGGCCGGGTTGATCCGCGCGCGCAGGAATTCGTTGCGGCGGTCGGCCTTGCTCTGCGTGAAGTCCGCCCGCAGCGACAGCGCGCGCGGCGCCACGGCCTGCACACCGGCGAGAGTCAGAATGAACGGCCGCACGAACAGCAGGAAGGTGGCGAAGCTGGACACGGGATTGCCCGGCAAACCGATAAAGAAGGTTTCTGCCGCGCCCGGAGCTGAAGCCGAAGCCGACGGCTCCGCCACGGTCTCACCGCGCGGCGCCGCGCGCCGCACCGCGCCGAACGCGAGCGGCTTGCCCGGCTTCATCGCGATCTGCCACATCGCGAGCCGCCCCTCCGCCTCCACCGCCGGCTTCACGTGATCCTCCTCGCCCACCGATACACCACCACAAGTCAAGATCAGGTCATGCGCCTCGGCCGCTTCGCGCAGCGTCGCGCGGGTCGCGTCGAGCTTGTCCGCGACGATGCCGTAGTCGCTGACCTCGCAACCGAGCTTCTCCAGCAGGCCGCGCAGCGTGAGACGATTCGAGTTGTAGATCGCACCCGGCTTCAGCGGCTCGCCGGGCATGGTGAGCTCGTCGCCGGTGAAGAACACGGCCACCTTGACGCGCCGCCGCACCACGAGTTCGGCACAACCGACCGAGGCGGCCAGTCCCAGCGCCTGCGGCGTGAGCCGCGTGCCCGCCGGAAGAACGACCGAACCGCTGCGGATATCGGCGCCTTGCGCCGTGATCCATTCGCCCGGTTGCGGACTGTGCAGGATCGCGACGTCCGCGCCGGCGGCTTCGGTTTGCTCCTGCATCACGATTGCGTCCGCGCCAAGCGGCACCGTAGCGCCGGTGAAAATGCGCGCGGCCGTGCCGGGCTTCAGCGGCTCCGGCGCGTGACCTGCCGGAATGCGCTGCGAGACCGGCAAACGGTTGTTGCCCTGCGCCGTCAGATCCGCCGTGCGGATCGCGTAGCCGTCCATTGAGCTGGTGTTCATCGGCGGGACGTCGAGCGGCGACGTGACGTCGGTCGCGAGTACGCGGTTCAGCGCTGCCAGCGTGGGGATCGACTCGGTGCCCGCAATCGGGCTCGCTGCGCTCAGCAGAGTCGCCAGGGCTTCGGCGGTGGCGAGCATCGGCGCGCGGGGCGTGGGTGTGGACATCTCAGGTCTCGAAGCCGCAGGTTAAAAGAATATTGTAGCGGTCGAAGCGGATAGCCTGGGCGGTCTGGGGTTATGCGGACATTTTTGGGATTTGAGCGCTTGCCGCGAGGTTCCGCGGCAAGCGTCGTTTTCCCGAGCACATGGTGCGCGTCTGTTCGTGCAGAGCATGCTAAACAGCGAACGCATGTTCCTCGCTTGCCGCTCGCCAAGCCGGCGACGCACATGGACAGCGTGCAGCGCATCGGACAGTCGGCGTGAGCCGCCGAACCGCTCACGCTGAACGACAGCCGAGGCTTACGCGCCCGCGTTCGCCACAATGAAGTCCTTCACACGCTGCACGTCCGCCGGCAGCACTTCGAAACGCTGCGGCAGCGCCTCCAGGCCCGAGAACGCCGCCGGCCGCTCCGGCTCGCGCAACAGCGCTTCGCGGATCGTCTCGCCAAACTTGATGGGTTGCGCCGTCTCCAGCACGATCATCGGAATGCCGGGCTGCAGATGTTCGCGCGCCACCTTCAGGCCGTCGGCTGTGTGCGTGTCGATCATCGTGTCGTAACGCTCGAACACGTCGCGGATCGTGTCCACGCGGCTGTCATGCGTGCTGCTACCGGACACGAAACCGAACTCCTTCACGCGCGCGAAATCGCCGCTCGCCGCAAGGTCGAAGCCGCCCTTCTCTTCGACGTCGCGGAACAATTGCAGCACGCGCGCCGGATCGCGGCCGAGCAGATCGAACACGAAGCGCTCGAAGTTCGAGGCCTTCGAAATATCCATGCTCGGGCTGCTGGTGTGATACGTCTCGGCCGCCTTGCGCACGCGGTAAATGCCGGTGCGGAAGAACTCGTCGAGCACGTCGTTTTCGTTCGTCGCCACGACCAGCTTCTCGATCGGCAGGCCCATCATGCGCGCGATGTGACCCGCGCACACGTTGCCGAAGTTGCCCGACGGCACCGTGAACGACACGCGCTCGTCGTTCGACTTCGTGGCCGCGAAGTAGCCCTTGAAGTAGTACACGACCTGCGCCACCACGCGCGCCCAGTTGATCGAGTTGACCGTGCCGATCTTGTACTTCGCCTTGAACGCGTGATCGTTCGAGACGGCTTTGACGATGTCCTGCGCGTCGTCGAACACGCCTTCAACCGCGATGTTGAAGATGTTCGGGTCCTGCAGGCTGTACATCTGCGCGGTCTGGAACGCGCTCATCTTCTTGTGCGGCGACAGCATGAACACGCTGATGCCGTGCTTGCCGCGCATCGCGTATTCCGCGGCGCTGCCGGTGTCGCCCGAGGTCGCGCCGAGAATGTTCAGCGTTTCGCCGTGTCTCGCGAGCGCGTATTCGAACAGGTTGCCGATCAACTGCATCGCCATGTCCTTGAACGCGAGCGTCGGACCGTTCGACAGTTCCAGCAGCGACAGCGGCGCGCCGTTCTCGACGCCCAGCGTCTTCAACGGCGTGATCTGCGCGGCGCTTTCGTCGTCGCGAACATTGCAGTACGTGGCCGCCGTGTACGTCTTGCGCGTGAGCGCGCGCAGGTCGTCGGCGGGAATGTCGTCGCTGAATTTCGACAGGATCTCGAAGGCGAGGTCCGCGTACGGCAGCGTGCGCCAGCGCGTCAGTTCGTCAGCAGTGACACGCGGATATTCCGCGGGCAAATACAGGCCGCCGTCTTTCGCGAGACCGCCCAGCAGGATGTCGGAGAAGGTGTGGCGCTCGCCGGCTCCGGCGCCGCGCGTTGAGAGGTAGTTCATAGTTCGGCCTAGTTCAGTGCTTCCATGCGCAGCTTCGTGACTTGCGAGACGACGGTCTTCAATGCTTCGATCGTTTTGATCGCGGCGTTGACGTTCTTTTCAACCGTTTCGTGCGTAATCAGGATGATGTCGGTCTCGCCCTTGCCGTTCGCATCGACCTGCTCCGATTCCTTCTGCAGCAGCGCGTCGATCGAAATGCCGGTGTCGGCCAGAATGCGCGTGATGTCGGCCAGCACGCCGGTCACGTCCGCCACGCGCAGACGCAGGTAGTAGCCGCTCGTGACTTCGTCGATCGGCAGGATCGGGGTGCTCGACAGGCTGTCCGGCTGGAACGCCAGATGCGGCACACGATGCTCCGGGTCGGCCGTATGCAAGCGCGTCACGTCGACCAGATCGGCCACCACGGCGGAAGCGGTGGGCTCGGCGCCCGCGCCCTTGCCGTAATAGAGCGTGGTGCCGACCGCGTCGCCGTGCACGACCACCGCGTTCATCGCGCCTTCCACGTTGGCCAGCAGGCGCTTCTCGGGAATCAGCGTGGGATGCACGCGCAATTCGATGCCCTTGTCGGTGCGGCGCGCGATGCCGAGCAGCTTGATGCGGTAGCCGAGTTCCTCGGCATATTTGATGTCGATCGCCGCGAGCTTGCTGATGCCTTCGACGTAAGCCTTGTCGAACTGCACCGGCACGCCGAACGCGATCGCGCTCATGATGGTCGCCTTGTGCGCGGCGTCCACGCCTTCGATGTCGAAGGTCGGATCGGCTTCGGCGTAACCCAGTTCCTGCGCGGCTTTGAGCGCGGTCGCGAAGTCGAGCCCGCGATCGCGCATTTCCGAGAGAATGTAGTTCGTGGTGCCGTTGATGATGCCCGCGATGTACTGGATGCGATTGGCCGTCAGCCCTTCGCGCAGCGCCTTGATGATCGGAATGCCGCCCGCCACCGCCGCCTCGAACGACACCATCACGCCGTTGGCGCGCGCCGCTTCGAAGATCTCCGTGCCGTGCACCGCGAGCAGCGCCTTGTTGGCCGTGACCACGTGCTTGCGGTTCTTGATCGCGCGCAGAACGACGTCGCGCGCCACGCCCGTGCCGCCGATCATTTCGGCCACGATATCGATCGACGGGTCGTCGACCACCGCGTTGAAGTCATCGGTCAGCGCCACGGTGCTGGCTTCGCTGCCGAGCGCCGCGGTCGCCTTGGCGGGATTGCGCACGGCAATGCGCGCAATCTCGATGCCGCGGCCCGCGCGGCGTTTGATTTCTTCCTGATTGCGGCGCAGTACCGTGAAGGTGCCGCTGCCTACCGTGCCGAAGCCCAGCAGTCCAACTTTGATCGGTTCCATGCAGCGTGTGTTTTCGAGTAGATGATTAAAAGGGAAACGGGTGGCGCCCGGCGGACGGCGCGACGCGGTGGGAGCCGCGTCGTACGCTCTATTGTGCGCTAGGCGGAGTGACGCTTGCGGTAACCGTCGAGGAAGCGCGCGATCCGGTTGATGGAATCCGCGAGATCGTCCACGTTCGGCAGGAACACGACGCGGAAGTGATCCGGCGTTTTCCAATTGAAGCCGGTGCCCTGCACGAGCAGCACGCGCTCCTCCAGTAGAAGGTCGAGGATGAACTGCTGGTCATCCTGGATCGGGTAGATCTTCGGGTCCAGACGCGGGAACATATACAGCGCCGCTTCGGGCTTCACGCAGCTCACGCCGGGAATCGCCGTCAACATGTCATAGGCGAGTTCGCGCTGTTTGTACAGGCGCCCGGTCGGCACGATCAGGTCGTTGATGCTCTGGTAGCCGCCGAGCGCGGTCTGGATCGCGTACTGGCCCGGCACGTTCGGGCACAGACGCATGGACGCCAGAATGCCGAGCCCTTCGAAGTAGTCTTTGGCGTGACGGCGGTTTTCACCGGCGGTCAAGCCCGAGATGAACATCCAGCCGGCGCGGTAACCGCACGAACGGTAGCTTTTCGACAGGCTGTTGAACGTGACGGTCAGCACGTCTTCGGAGAGCGCCGCCATCGACGTGTGCTTCTTGCCGTCGTAAATGATCTTGTCGTAGACCTCGTCGGCGAAGATCACGAGGCCGTGCTGGCGGGCAATCTCGATCAGGCCGAGCAGCAGCTCGTCCGAATAGAGCGCGCCGGTGGGATTGTTCGGGTTGATGACCACGAGCGCGCGCGTATTCGGCGTGATTTTCGCGCGAATGTCGTCGAGGTCGGGCATCCAGCTATTCGATTCGTCGCAGATATAGTGCACCGGCGTGCCGCCCGACAGGCTCACGCCGGCGGTCCACAGCGGATAGTCGGGCGCGGGCAGCAGCACTTCGTCGCCGTCGTTCAGCAGCCCTTGCAGCGCCATCACGATCAATTCGGAGGCGCCGTTGCCGATGTAGATGTCGTCCAGCTCGACGCCGTGCACGCCTTTTTGCTGCGTGTAATGCATGATCGCCTTGCGCGCGGCGAACACACCTTTGGAATCGGAATAACCCGACGAACCCGGCAGGTTCAGGATCATGTCCTGAATGATTTCGTCCGGCGCGTCGAAGCCGAACGGCGCGAGATTGCCGATGTTCAGCTTGATGATGCGGTGGCCCTCTTCTTCGAGCCGCTTGGCATGTTCGAGGACGGGCCCGCGAATGTCATAGCAGACATTCAACAACTTGTTGGATTTGAGAATCGGTTTCACGGCGGGCACTTCATCCTGGTTGATGGCGGGGGCGAACAGACGTGCGTTCCTCGGGCGCGCGAGCGGTCAATTGCACCGGTTACAGCTGCGAGAGGAAACACACAGACAATGCCGACGAAAGCGGCCGAAAGCGGGCAAAACCAGGCGGGTAGCCGGTGGGCCGCACCCGTGAACTCAGCGCGGCTTGTGGCGGCACATGAGCGAGGGGCGCCGCGAGGCGGCTAAAAAGTTATAATTTAGCGGATTTTGGCCGACTTCCGCAATGCACCAACCGCAACGGCAAGCCTTTTCGGCCGCTTCTGTCCCGCTATTGCCCAATGCGCGTGTGCCATTCGCGTCGAATCGCCCTGCCCCGGCTGCATCGGTCAGGCCGCCCACACGCATGATGTCTCACGACGACTTCGGAAAACCAATTTGAAACTACATCAGGATTCGAGCGGCGCCCTCAACACCGTGACCGGCTACGGCGCCGACTATGTCGAAATCAATCTGGTGCGCCACTCGGGCAGCATTCTCGTGCTGCCGGACGCACCGGTCATCGCCTGGCCCGTCTCCTCTTTCGAGCAGTTGAGCGCCGAGCACTTTGCCATGCTGATCGACGCCGCGCCCGAAGTGGTCGTGTTCGGCAGCGGCGAACGGCTGCGCTTTCCGCATCCGCGGCTGACGGCCGCGCTCACCGCGAAGCGCATCGGCGTCGAGACGATGGACTTCAAAGCCGCCTGCCGTACGTACAACATTCTGATGGCCGAGGGCCGCAAGGTCGCGGCCGCGCTGCTGATCGAGGCCTAGAGCCGGGCCGGCGCCGGCTACGTGCGCGCGGTTTGCGATGCGCGGCGAGGCCGCTGCGCGTTCGTATCTGACGCGTTCGCGCCGCCGGCTGAACTGCGCGCCCTGGCCGCGTCACGGCCGATAACGTACACTGCGCGCCATCGATTGCTGGACCGGAGCCTGAGCACGCCCGCGCGAGCCGAGAGGAATCTGTCGACGGAAGGTGCCGCAGCACCACCGTCGAAGCCGACGACACGAGGTAAGGCAACTGGAACACGGCGCGGACAGTCTGATACGCGTGCGCTTGAGGCCGACTGCTGAGCAAGCCGCCGGCCGCCTCACTGACAGCCGCGCCAGACCGGTCGCCATTTCCGAACAACACCGCTTCGCCGCCTGCGCGGCGTCGCCATAAAGGTTGAAATCCATGAACGATACGCCGACGAGGCTACCGCTCAACCGCACCACGATTCTGCTGCTGGTGCTGGCCCTTGCCGTGATCTGGTTCGTGCCGCTCGGCTGGCGCCATCTGCTGCCTAGCGACGAAGGCCGCTACGCCGAAATGGCGCGCGAGATGTTCGTCACCGGCGACTGGATCACGCCGCGCTACAACGGCTACAAGTATTTCGAAAAGCCGCCGCTGCAAACCTGGGCGAACGCGCTCACGTTCGCGTGGTTCGGCATCGGCGAATGGCAGGCGCGCCTTTACACGGCGCTGACGGGCTTTGCCGGCGTGCTGCTGGTCGGCTTTACGGGCGCGCGCGTGTTCAACACGGCGACCGGCGTGTTCGCGGCAATCGTGCTGGCGACTTCGCCGTACTGGAACCTGATGGGCCACTTCAACACGCTCGACATGGGCCTGTCGTTCTGGATGGAACTGACGCTGTGCGCGCTGATGCTTGCGCAGCGCCCCAACCTGCCGACCGGCAGCGTGCGCGGCTGGATGTGGGTGTGCTGGGGTTCGATGGCGCTGGCCGTGCTGTCCAAGGGCCTCGTCGGCGTGATCCTGCCGGGCGCGGTGCTGGTGCTTTACACCGTGATCGCGCGCGACTGGGCCGTGTGGAAGCGCCTGCATCTGATCGGCGGCCTGATCGTGTTCTTCGCGATCGTCACGCCGTGGTTCGTGCTGGTGCAGCAGCGCAACCCGGAGTTCCTGAACTTCTTCTTTATCGTTCAGCAATTCAAACGCTATCTGACGCCGGAGCAAAACCGCCCCGGGCCGTTCTATTATTTCGTGCCGGTGCTGATCGTGGGCTTTCTGCCGTGGCTTTCGGTCACGCTGCAGAGCGTGCGCCACGCGTGGCGCCTGCCGCGCCAGCCGAACGGCTTTGCACCTGTCACGCTGATGCTGACGTGGACCGTCTTCATCTTCCTGTTCTTCAGCGCGTCGCACTCGAAGCTTCTGTCCTACACGCTGCCGATCGCCCCGCCAATCGCGCTCCTGATCGGCATGTATCTGCCGCTTGTCACGCGTGACCAGTTACGCCGCCACCTCGCCGGTTATGCACTTTTTCTCGTAGTCGCCGCGTTCGCCGCGCTGTTCATGTCGCGTTTCGGCAGCTCGCGCAACCCGGCCGAACTGTACGCCGAGTTCCGCACGTGGGTGCTGGCGGCGCTGGCCGTCGCCTTCGTGCTGACGCTCGCCGCGTTGTGGCTGAATCGCCGCAGCCGGGCCGGCAGCCTGGGCGCCGTCGCCACCTTCGGCGCGGCGTGGCTGCTGCTCGGCACCATCGCCGGCACGGGCCACGACGTGTTCGGCCGCCTGAGCTCCGGCGCGCCGCTCGCGCCGGCCATCAAGACCGAGATCGCGAAGTTGCCGGCGGATACGCCGTTCTACTCGGTCGGCGTGCTCGACCACACGATGCCGTTCTATGTCGACCACACCATGATCATGGTCGAGCATCCTGACGAACTGGCCTTCGGCGTGTCCGTCGAGCCGCAGAAATGGATTCCCTCCATCGACGCCTGGGTCGAGCGCTGGAAGGCCGACCGTTACGCGCTTGCTCTGATCCCGCCGCAGACCTACGACCGGCTCCTCAAGGAAGGCCTGCCGATGCAGATCATCGCCCGCGACTCGCGTCGCGTGGTGGTGGAAAAGCCGCCGGCCACGCCCGCTTTGCCCGGCGCGCCCGTCGCCGAAGCACCGACACCGGCGTCGGCCCCGGTAGAAAAAGCACAACAATGACCCCATATCAGGATCTAACCGTTCGATGAACCCGATTTCCCTCTTTTGCATTCTTGCTGGCGTCACGTTGAACGCTGGTGCGCAGTTGCTGCTCAAAGCCGGTACGAATGCCGTTGGACACTTCGAATTCAGCCGTGCGAACATCCTGCCCATCGCCTTTCGCCTGGCAACCCAGCCGCCGATCATCGGCGGGCTGGCCTGTTATGTGATCAGCGTGGCAGTGTGGGTCATCGGACTGTCGCGGGTGGACGTGTCGATCGCCTATCCGATGCTGTCGCTCGGCTACATCGTCAATGCTTTCGCGGCGTGGTACCTGTTCGGCGAAGTGCTGTCGATACAGAAGCTGATCGGCATCGGCATCATCCTGGTCGGCGTGGTGGTGCTGGCGCGCAGCTAGGCGCCGCGGTCCGGGCAACGACGTGCCGGACACAATTTATTACTGTTTCTCGCCAGCGCCGACTGGAAAGATGCAGCCGGCAAAAGATACCGTAAGCGGAGAACCCGGCCGGCTAAGGAATCCGTAAGGTTGACCACGGTATGCTGTGCGGTTGCGCCCTTTTTCGCCGCGGTCCCGGGTTTTGCGCGTAGTGTGTGGTGTCCTGCGCGCCCTTCGGGTAGCGCCCCTTCAATCGAGCGAAGCATTCATGACCCAGTCAACAGTCCCGTTCTTGCCCTTTGTCAAACCCGAGATCGATGAGGAAACGATTCAGGGCGTCGCCGACGTGCTGCGCTCCGGCTGGATCACCACCGGTCCGCAAAACCAGAAGTTCGAAGCGGCGCTTTCGGAGTTCTGCGGCGGGCGTCCGGTGCGCACGTTCAATTCCGGCACGGCGACGCTGGAAATCGGCCTGCGTATCGCCGGCGTGGGCGAAGGCGACGAAGTCATCACGACGCCCGCCTCGTGGGTGTCGACCAGCAACGTGATCTATGAAGTCGGCGCGACGCCGGTGTTTGCCGACATCGACCCGGTCACGCGCAATATCGACCTCGACCTGCTCGAAAAAGCCATCACGCCGCGCACCAAAGCGCTGATTCCGGTCTATCTGTCGGGCCTGCCGGTCGACATGGACCGCCTCTACGCCATCGCCCGCGCGCACAAGCTGCGCGTGATCGAAGACGCGGCGCAAGCGTTCGGCTCGACGTGGAAAGGCGAGCGCATCGGCAAGCTGGGCGACATGGTCTCGTTCAGCTTCCACGCGAACAAGAACCTGACCTCGATCGAAGGCGGCGCACTGGTGCTGAACAACGAAGAGGAAGCCATCCTTGCCCAGAAGTACCGCCTACAGGGCATCACGCGTACCGGCTTCGACGGCATGGACTGCGACGTGCTGGGCGGCAAGTACAACCTGACGGATGTCGCCGCGTGCGTCGGCCTCGGCCAGCTGCCGCATCTGGCGCGCTTCCTCGCGCAGCGCCGCAAACTGGTGCGCGCGTATTTCGCCGGTTTCGAAGGCGGCGCGGCGGCAAAACTCGGCGTCGGCCTGCCGTTTGCTGACTATGAAAACAGCAACTGGCACATGTTCCAGATCACGCTGCCGCTCGACAAACTGTCGATCGACCGCGCCGGCTTCATGGGTCAATTGAAAGAACGCGGCATCGGTTCGGGCGTGCACTACCCGGCGATCCATCTGTTCTCGCTGTATCGCGCGCGCGGCTTCAAGGAAGGCATGTTCCCGCATGCGGAGAAGTTCGGTGCGACCAACGTTACGCTGCCGCTCTTCACGTTGATGAACGAAGGCGACGTGGAGCGCGTGTGCCGCGCGGTCAATGAAATTTGCGAACAATACGGAAAATAAGCGGAAATGATTTATTCGGAACATCGCGCTGCAGCGTCGGATACGCCGGAAGTGTCGGTCATCATCCCGGTGTACAACGAGGAAGCCGGTCTGGCCGCGCTATTCGCGCGCCTGTATCCGGCGCTCGATGCGCTCGGCACCGGTTATGAAGTGATCTTCATCAACGACGGCAGCCGCGACAAATCCGCCGCCCTGCTCGCCGAACAGTTCCGCGCGCGTCCCGACACGACGCGCGTGATTCTGCTCAACGGCAACTACGGCCAGCACATGGCGATTCTGGCGGGCTTCGAGCAATCGCGCGGCGAGATCGTCATCACGCTCGACGCCGACCTGCAGAATCCGCCGGAAGAAATCGGCAAGCTGGTCAACAAGATGCGCGAAGGCTACGACTACGTCGGCACGATTCGCCTGCAACGCCAGGACAGCCTGTGGCGCCGCAAGGCCTCGCGCGCGATGAACCGGCTGCGCGAGCGCATCACCCGCATCAAGATGACCGACCAGGGCTGCATGCTGCGCGCGTATAGCCGGCACATCATCGACACGATCAACCGCTGCGGCGAAATCAACACATTTATTCCGGCGCTCGCTTACACCTTCGCGCAGAATCCGGTGGAAATCGAGGTCGCGCACGAAGAGCGTTTTGCCGGCGAATCGAAGTACTCGCTGTACTCGCTGATCCGCCTGAACTTCGACCTCGTCACCGGCTTCTCGGTCGTGCCGCTGCAATGGCTGTCGTTCATCGGCGTGATCCTGTCGCTCGGCTCGGCGGCGCTGTTCGTGCTGCTGCTGATCCGGCGCTTCATCATCGGCGCGGAAGTGCAAGGTGTGTTCACGCTGTTCGCCATCACCTTCTTCCTGCTCGGCGTGATCATCTTTGCGCTCGGCCTGCTCGGCGAATATATCGGCCGGATCTATCAGCAGGTGCGCGCGCGTCCGCGCTATCTCGTGCAGACCATTCTCGAACAGCGCGACGGCACGACCGTGACCGAAGCGCCGCGCCAGACCGTCGTGCAAGCCGTGCAGGCCGCGCCGCTCCTCGATCAGGGCCCGAATCCATGAAGCCACGCGCCGTCGTATTCGCGTATCACAACGTCGGCGTGCGCTGCCTGCAGGTGCTGCTCGCGCGCGGCGTGGACGTGGCGCTCGTCGTTACGCACGAAGACAATCCGAGCGAAAACATCTGGTTCGGCAGCGTCGCCTCGGTTGCCGCCGAGCACGGCATTCCGGTCGTCACGCCGAGCGATCCGAAGAGCCCCGAGTTGCGCGCCGCGGTGAGCGCCGCGCGCCCGGATTTCATCTTCTCGTTCTACTACCGCCACATGTTGCCGGCCGACGTGCTGGCGCTCGCCGCACGAGGCGCTTACAACATGCACGGCTCGCTGCTGCCGAAGTACCGCGGGCGCGTGCCGACCAACTGGGCGGTGATTCACGGCGAAACGGAAACCGGCGCGACGCTGCACGAAATGGCCGCCAAGCCGGACGCGGGCGCGATCCTCGCTCAAACGCCGGTGCCGATCCTGCCCGACGACACCGCCGCGCAAGTCTTCGACAAGGTCACCGTGGCCGCCGAGCAAACGCTGTGGCGCGTGCTGCCGTCCCTGCTGGCGGGCGAGGCGCCGCATCTGCCGAACGACATCGCGCAGGGCAGCTATTACGGCGGCCGCAAGCCGGAAGACGGCCGCATCGACTGGACGCAAACGGCGCAGCAGGTCTACAACCTGATCCGCGCGGTCGCGCCGCCCTACCCTGGCGCTTTCACGGATATCGGCGAGCGGCGTTTCATCGTCGCGCGCGCGCGCCTGGCCGTGCCCGGCGCGCTTCGCTCGGATTTGCCCCCGGGCCTGCACGTAAGCGATAATGCCGTTTTCGCGATATGCGGCGACGGCCGCGCGATCGCCATCCACGAATTGCGGCACCAGCACGACGGCAGCGAGACTGTCGTCACTCCGGCCGAATTTGCCCAGCTCATCCAAACTCCCCGTCATCAATGAAAAAAGTCCTGATTCTGGGTGTGAACGGCTTCATCGGCCATCACCTGTCCAAGCGCATTCTCGAAACGACCGATTGGGAAGTGTTCGGGATGGACATGCAGACCGAACGTCTGGGCGACCTCATCAATCATGAACGGATGCACTTCTTCGAAGGCGACATCACGATCAACAAGGAGTGGGTCGAATATCACGTCAAGAAGTGCGATGTGATCCTGCCGCTGGTCGCGATCGCCACGCCCGCCACTTACGTGAAGCAGCCGTTGCGCGTGTTCGAACTGGATTTCGAGGCGAACCTGCCGATCGTGCGTTCGGCCGTCAAGTACGGCAAGCACCTCGTGTTTCCGTCCACGTCCGAGGTCTACGGCATGTGCACGGACGAGCAGTTCGATCCGGAAGAGTCGCAACTGTCGTACGGCCCGATCAACAAGCCGCGCTGGATCTACGCCTGCTCCAAGCAGTTGATGGACCGCGTGATCTGGGGTTACGGCATGGAAGGCCTGAACTTCACGCTGTTCCGTCCGTTCAACTGGATCGGCCCGGGCCTCGACTCGATCTACACGCCGAAGGAAGGCAGCTCCCGCGTGGTAACGCAGTTCCTCGGCCATATCGTGCGCGGCGAGAACATCAGCCTCGTCGATGGCGGCGCGCAAAAGCGTGCGTTCACGGATATCGACGACGGCATCGGCGCGCTGATGAAGATCATCGAGAACAAGGACGGCGTCGCCACGGGCAAGATCTACAACATCGGCAACCCGACCAACAATTTCTCGGTGCGTGAACTCGCGCACAAGATGCTGACGCTCGCCGCCGAATTCCCCGAATACGCGGACACGGCCAAGCAGGTGCAACTGGTTGAAACCTCGTCGGGCGCATACTACGGCGCGGGCTACCAGGACGTGCAGAACCGCGTGCCGAAGATCGACAACACGATGCAGGAACTCGACTGGGCGCCGAAGTCGACCTTCGACGAAGCACTGCGCAAGATTTTCGAAGCGTATCGCGGCCACGTCGGCGAAGCGCGCGCGCTCGTCGAACAGCAATAAGGGCCGATCCTTGGCTCGCATCGTCCTGAAGATCGACGTCGACACGCTACGCGGCACCCGCGAAGGCGTGCCGAATCTCGCGCGCATTTTCGACCGCTTCAAGGCGCGCGCCACTTTCC
Organism: Paraburkholderia phytofirmans PsJN; assembly: GCF_000020125.1. Taxonomy (NCBI): domain Bacteria; kingdom Pseudomonadati; phylum Pseudomonadota; class Betaproteobacteria; order Burkholderiales; family Burkholderiaceae; genus Paraburkholderia; species Paraburkholderia phytofirmans. Next base: position 2,017,915 of record NC_010681.1, on the reverse strand, counting down.
TCTTCAGCCTCGGGCCCGACCACACCGGTTGGGCCATGCGCCGCGTGCTGCGGCCGGGCTTTCTGAAGAAGGTGTCGCGCACTTCGGTGGTCGAACACTACGGCGTCAAGCAGTTAATGTACGGCGTGCTGCTGCCCGGTCCGGACATCGGCGCCAAGGCCTCGGCGGAGATGCGCGCGATCCATGAAGCCGGCTTCGAATGCGGCATTCATACGTGGGATCACGTGTACTGGCAGGACAACGTGCGTACGAAAGATCGCGCATGGACCACGGCGCAGATGCAGCAAAGCCACGACCGCTTCGTCGAAGTGTTCGGCGCGCCGCCGGTTACGCACGGCGCGGCCGGCTGGCAGATGAACGGCCACGCATTCGAACAGATCGACGCCTGGGGCATGCACTACGCGTCCGACGGGCGCGGCCACTCGCCGTATCTGCCGGTGGTCGGCGGCCGCACGCTCTCGCACGTGCAGATGCCCACCACGCTGCCCACGCTCGACGAAGTGCTCGGCGTGGACGGTGTCGAAACGCACAACGTCGCCGCATGGATGTTGAAGCACACGGAAAACAATCCGCACGACCAAGTGTTCACGCTGCACGCGGAACTCGAAGGGCAAAAGCTCGCGCCGATCTTCGAGCAGCTTCTGGAAGGCTGGCGCGCGCAAGGCCACACCTTCGCGACGATGGGCGATTACTACGCAACGCTAGACCGCAGCACGCTGCCATCGTACCCTGTTACATGGGGCGAAATTCCAGGGCGCTCCGGCGAGTTGATTGTCCAGCCCTGACTGGTCGATCCGCAGCCGGCCCTGACGATCCGTCCGCCGCGCGAGAGCATGCCGCGCGCCGGCCGCCCCATCCCCCAAAGTCTCGATGCCAGGCCGACGCCGCCGCATTCATCCGGCGCAGGCCATCACAACCGGAGAACCTCGTGCCCATTGCAGTCGACCAACCCATCCCCGACTTCACCGCCCCTGCTACCGGTGGCGAGATCACGCTGTCCAAGCTGCGGGGCAAGAAGGTGGTGCTGTATTTTTATCCGAAGGACAACACGCCGGGCTGCACGACCGAAGGTCTGCAATTCCGCGATCTGTATCCGAAGTTCAAGAAGGCCGGTGCGGAAATACTCGGCGTGTCGCGCGACAGCCTGCGCTCGCATGACAACTTCAAGGCAAAGCTCGAATTGCCCTTCCCGCTGATCTCGGACCCTGAAGAAACGCTCTGCGCGCTCTTCAACGTCATCAAAATGAAGAAAATGTATGGCAAAGAGGTACGGGGAATTGAACGCTCCACGTTCCTCATCGACTCTGAAGGCGTGCTGCGCCAGGAGTGGCGTGGCGTGAAAGTGCCGGGCCACGTCGACGATATTCTGGAGGCTGTACAAGCGCTTTGAGGCGCGTTATATTGGGTTGCAATGAGTGCATGTACACCCCAAATTTTTGCCGCTGCGCCAGACTTGACGGCCGCTTCCCGTTTCCTGGGTTCCGTCGGAGTCGCGAGGTGCAACGCGAGCACTGTAGGCGAGCCGCTTGCCCCGTACGCCGGGGCGGCGGCTTTTTTAATTGCGCGCAGCCGTTCGTTCACTCGGCCGCGCGCATCCGTTAAGGAGCCGATCGAAGACCAGGCGAACCGGCATCTCTAGACCGAATGCGCGCCTCCGGGCGCAATCTGCGTGCGCACTCACTGGCACCGGCAGAATGCGACAGGCGGCGCACGATATGTGACCCGATTAATTCGAGGGAAACCATGCCTTTGCCTACCCCCCCCAGCAAGCTCGGCAATCTCCTGCCGCCTGACGAATACAAGGCCAAAGCCGCCAGCCCGGCGCGCTCCGCCGCGAAGAAACAGGCGGTGGTTGGGGAATCCGCAGAGTCGGCCGACTACGGCCGCGCGAACGTCGCCACCCCCATGGCGCACGCCGCCAATGCCGCGACGACCTTGCGGCCCGTGCCGGCATCGTCGGCTACCGCTGTTGCGTCCGCATCCGCTGAACAGGCTGCGCCAGCGCGTAGTCGCAAAACCAAACAGACCGCCGCACTGCTGCAGCCGGTTCCTGCCAGCCGTCCGCAAGCCGAACCGGCTGCGCAGCCGGTCGTCGCCCGCGCGCCGAGCGCGAAGCAGGCTGAGGCGAGCACGCCCACGGCTGCCGCGCCGAGCACGCGCGGCACCGCCAAGAAACGCGGTGCTGGCAATGAGCCGGTGGAAATGCAGAAGCTTTTCGTGCTCGACACGAACGTGCTGATGCATGATCCGAGCTGCCTGTTCCGCTTCGAGGAACACGACGTCTATCTGCCGATGATGACGTTGGAGGAACTCGACAACCACAAGAAAGGCATGTCGGAAGTCGCGCGCAACGCTCGCCAGGTGAGCCGCACGCTCGACGCGCTGGTGGCGAACGCCGGCAATATATCCGACGGCATTTCGCTCGCGCGTCTGGGCAGCCGCGAGGCTTCCGGGCGTCTGTACTTCCAGACCAAGCTCAACGCCATCGAGCCGGTGGAAGGTCTGCCGGAAGGCAAGGCCGACAACCAGATCCTCGGCGTGGTGCGCGCGCTGCAGCGCGACCGGGCGGATCGCCAGGTCGTGCTGGTGTCGAAAGACATCAACATGCGCATCAAGGCGCATGCGCTCGGCCTGCCCGCTGAGGACTACTTCAACGACCAGGTGCTCGAAGACAGCGATCTGCTGTATTCCGGCATCCGCGCGCTGCCGCAGGATTTCTGGACCAAGCACGCGAAGGGCATGGAGAGCTGGCAGGACACCAAGACCGGTACCACGTACTACCGTGTGACGGGTCCGCTGTGCGCCTCGATGCTGGTCAACGAGTTCGTCTATCTGGAGCCGCAGAACGGCGAGCCGGCGTTTCACGCGCTAGTGCGCGAACTGAACGGCAAGACGGCGCTGCTGCAAACCTTGCGCGACTACGGCCACCACAAGAACAACGTGTGGGGCATCACGGCGCGCAACCGCGAGCAGAACTTCGCGCTGAACCTGTTGATGAATCCGGAGATCGACTTCGTCACGCTGCTGGGTCAGGCCGGCACCGGCAAGACGCTAGTCGCGCTTGCCGCCGGTCTTGCGCAGGTGCTGGACGACAAGCGCTACAACGAGATCATCGTGACGCGCGCGACGGTCCCGGTCGGCGAAGACATCGGCTTCCTGCCGGGTACGGAAGAGGAAAAAATGCAGCCGTGGATGGGTGCATTCGACGACAACCTCGAAGTCCTGCAGAAAACCGACGACGCAGCCGGCGAATGGGGCCGCGCCGCGACGCAGGAACTGATCCGCTCACGCCTGAAAGTCAAGAGCATGAACTTCATGCGTGGCCGCACGTTCGTGGACAAGTATCTGATCATCGACGAGGCGCAAAACCTGACGCCCAAGCAGATGAAGACGCTGGTCACGCGCGCGGGTCCGGGCACGAAGATCATTTGTCTCGGCAACATCGCGCAGATCGATACGCCTTATCTGACGGAAGGCAGTTCCGGTTTGACGTACGTGGTGGATCGCTTCAAGGGTTGGGCGCACAGCGGGCATGTGACATTGGCGCGCGGCGAACGCTCGCGCCTTGCCGACTACGCGTCGGAAATTCTTTAAGTTTCAGACTGTTAGCTTTAGCCAGAAGCCGCGCCCGGAGCAATCCGGGCGCGGTTTTTTTTTCTTGACCCGGCGTTCTCGCCGGGCAACACTTAGCGCACGAACTTCAAGTAATTTGTCAAGAATTCTTGCCCGAGGAAGCGCCCAAGGGCTACCATCCCGAAATCGTTCGCCGTTAAATGGGCGTTTACCGCTCTCCCCGTCTTCATGCGCCGACTCGCCTTTTCGCTGCTGATCGTTCTGCTGCTCGCCGCCTGTGCCGGTGCGCCGCAGAAAACGTCGTCGCGCTCGGGCAGTTCGGTCGTGGTGGCGAACGGCGCTTATCACGCTCCGCCGCCCGGCTTCCCGAATTTCGTCGATCACAGCATTGGCCGCGAGGAAATCTCGATTCAGGCAATGAGTCTCGTCGGCATTCCATACCGTTGGGGCGGGAATACGCCGGATAGCGGCTTCGATTGCAGCGGATTGGTTCGCTATGTGGTTTTGCGTGCGGCCTCCGTGAACCTGCCGCGCACGACGGCCGACATGAGCGGGCGCGGCGAATCGATCGAGCCGGACGAGATCGCGCCGGGCGATCTGATTTTCTTCAATACGACGGGGCGCGCGCACTCGCACGTCGGCATTTATGTGGGCAAGCTGCGTTTCGTCAACGCGCCGTCGACCGGCGGCACGGTGCGGCTCGACTATTTGACCAATCCTTACTGGGCCAAGCGTTTCGACGGGATTCGCCGCGTGGCCGCCCCGGCCGCGACGCCGGCGCCGTTCGATACGCCGAGTTATCAGGCGGCGGCGCCGCAGCCTGAACGCGCTGTTTCGCCGGGGGCGCGGACGGCGCCGGCGTATGCCGGTGTGACTGGTACTGCGGCGGCGGGTGCGCCAGCGTATGCAGGCAAGGCGGAGACCGTGGCGCCGACGTCGGCAAAGACTGCCACACAGCCGCCGCCAGTTTATGCCGCTGGCGCGCCGCAACTCCAATCGCAACCGCAATCGACGCAGACGGCCCGCGTCGCGGCAACGCCGCGCGCGCCGTCGACAATCGAGGCGCAATCGCCAACGACCGCAGCCGCGCCGCAAGCCGATCCGTTCGAACCGCCACCGCCGGCACTGAGCGCAGCGCAGATGCAGGCGCGTGCGGCAGGCGCGGTGTCGCCGACGCCGGTTCCGGCTGCACAAGCCAGCGCGTTCGACGCCAACGCCGGCGCCGCCCAACAACAGGCGGCCACTTCACGCACGGCGCCGCAGATGGCGACCTCCCGTGCGCCCGATCCAATCGACGCCGCCGCCGACGCGTTCGAGCCGCCGCCGCCCGCTTCCGTCGCGGCGCGCCAGGCTCGCCAAGCGCAGCAAGCCGATGAAAACGGCAGCGTGCAGATCATGCGGGCTTCGACGGGCGCGCGCGGCATGCCCGCGCCTACGCAAACCAACGACGACCCGATCGCCCGCTTCGCCAACGGCAATTTCTGACGCCGCGACGCCGGCTTTGCGCGCACGAGCCCGAGTCAGGCCGCTTCTGCGTCGACGCTTTGCGGCCTATGACGCCGTAAGTAGCGCATGTGGATCCGGCAGTGACGTTCAGCGGTTCAGCCGTTTAGCATCACGCGACGCACCACAACTCACCCTTGGCACCCACTAAAGACCCAGCCCAGACCGGGCCGCCCGGCGTCGGTATTTCGTTATACGACTAGCCCGTCAGCGCGCGAGCAACGAGCTACGCCAAGTCGATCACGATACTCCACCTCACCACGACACCGCCCCCGCTGATCTGCTATCGTCATCGATATTCTTCCGACAGCGGGTGACGACGATGGATCTCGGGCTCAAAGACAAGGTGGTATTGATCACGGGCGGCAGCAAGGGAATCGGGTTCGCTTGCGCCCGCGCGTTTGCGCTCGAGGGCGCGAAAGTCGCGATCGTGTCGCGCGATCCCGCCAACCTCGCACGCGCTTTCGAGCAGTTGAAGCAGGAAGGCCTGCACGTGCACCGAACCCGCGCCGATCTGCACGAACCGCACAGCGCCGCCGATATCGTCGAAGAAGTCAGCACCGCGGTCGGTCCGATCGACATACTGATCAACAGCGCCGGCGCCGCGCGCCGCTACGACCCGGAAACGCTCGACGCCGACGCGTTCCGCGCCACCATGGAAGCGAAATACTTCCCCTACATCTATCCCCAGCAGGAAGTACTGCGCCGCATGGCCGAGCGCGTCAAGGCCGGCAACGGCGGCGAGCCAGGCGCCGTCGTCAACATCATCGGCATGGGCGGCAAGATCGCGAGCGATATCCATATTGCCGGTGGCGCCGCGAACGCCGCGCTGATGCTCGCCACCGTCGGCCTCGCCCACTATTACGCGCGTTACGGCATCCGCATCAACGCGATCAATCCCGGCGCGACCCTAACCGAGCGTATCGAGGAAGCGGTCAAGCTGGAAGCCACGCAGCAAGGCATCGAGAGCGCGGAAGCGCTCGCGCGCGGGCAGGCCAAAGTGCCGCTCGGACGCTTTGCCAAACCGGAGGAAATTGCCGACGTCGCGCTGTTCTTGGCGAGCCGCCGCGCGAGCTATGTGACGGGCGCGATCGTCCCGATGGATGGAGCCAGCGCGCCGCTAATCTAGACGGCGCGCTTCGAACCCAGACAGTTTGATAGCGCGGCGGGCAGCGCCGCCGCGCACTTTACAGGAAGCGGTGGCCGAGCCACCAGGCGGCGCCGGCGAGCGCCGCGGAAGCCGGGATCGTCAGAATCCAAGCCCACACGATATTGCCGGCCACGCCCCAGCGCACCGCGCTCAGCTTCTGCGTCGCGCCGACCCCGACAATCGCGCCGGTAATGGTGTGCGTGGTGGACACCGGAATGCCGAGCCACGAGGCGGTGAACAGCGTGATCGCGCCGCCCGACTCCGCGCAAAAACCGCCGACCGGCTTGAGCTTGGTGATCTTCTGCCCCATCGTGCGCACAATGCGCCAGCCGCCGAACAACGTGCCGATGCCCATCGAGAGATAGCAGCCGCCGATCACCCACAGCGGCGGCGCGTCCGCGAAAGACGACGCATAACCGGTCGCGATCAGCAGCATCCAGATAATGCCGATGGTTTTCTGCGCGTCGTTGCCGCCGTGACCGAGGCTGTACAAGCCCGCCGACACCAGTTGCAAGCGCCGGAAACGGCGGTCGACCTTGCTCGGCGGCGTGCGGAAGTAGATCCACGACACCGCCAGCATGAAGAACGAGCCGAGCACGAAACCGAGCAGCGGCGAAATGAAGATGAAGGCCACCGTCTTCATCAGGCCGTCGAAGTTAAGCGAGCCCCAGCCCGACTTGGCGAGCGCCGCGCCCACGAGGCCGCCAATCAGCGCATGCGATGAGCTCGACGGAATGCCGTAGTGCCAGGTGATGATGTTCCAGCCGATCGCGCCGACCAGCGCCCCGAAAATCACGTAATGATCGACGATGTTCGGGTCAATCGTGCCCTTGCCGACAGTCGCGGCCACTTTCAGGTGGAACACGAAATACGCGATGACGTTGAAGGCCGCCGCGAAAGCCACCGCCTGCTGCGGCTTCAGCACGCCGGTCGAGACGACCGTGGCGATCGAATTCGCCGCGTCGTGAAAGCCGTTCATGAAGTCGAAAACCAGCGCGACGGCGACCAGGCCGACGACGACCCAGATTGCGAGTTGTATCGATTGCATTATGCGTTTTCCAGCACGATGCCTTCGATGATGTTCGCTACATCTTCACACTTGTCCGTGATCGTTTCGAGCAATTCGTAGATCGCTTTGAGCTTGATCAGGGTCTTGACGTTGTCTTCTTCGCGGAACAGTTTCGACATGGCCGAGCGCAGCACGCGATCGGCCTCCGATTCCAGACGGTCGATGTCTTCGCAGGCCTTCAGAATCTGGCTCGCCTGCTTCATGTCGGACAGCAGGCTCACCGCGAACTGCACGCGCTCGGAGGTTGCCGTGCAGATATGCGCCAACTGGCTCGCCTCGGAGGTCACGGCTTGCACGTCATACAGCGAAATTGCGGTGGCGACGTCTTCCATCAGGTCGAGGATGTCGTCCATCGTGGTGATCAGCTTGTGGATCTCGTCACGGTCGAGCGGCGTGATGAACGTCTTGTGCAGCAGGTCGATGGTTTCGTGCGTGAGCTTGTCAGCGGCCTTCTCGGCTTTCTGCACGTTTTGCTTATGAGTCTCGGCGTCCTGCAGGTTGTCGATCAGCAGCTCGAGTTCGCGGCTTGCCGAGACGATGCACGTTGCGTGCGCATTGAAAATTTCAAAGAACTTGCCCTCGGTGGGCATGAATCGACCGAACATTGGGATCCCGAAAATTGGTCACATTATGGCTGACATAAAACCGCCACATTGTACCGTTGGGAGACCCAAGCCGCACTTTGAGAAGCGTCGTTACAACGACGCTCCAGTTATCGCTTCACTTCTGCGCGAATTTGCGTTTTTAGTCGCTGTAGAAATTCTGCGCGCCGGCAAAGTTGTCGAACTTCGTGAATTGACCATGGAACGTGAGCCGAACCGGGCCGATCGGACCGTTCCGCTGCTTACCGATGATGATTTCGGCCGTGCCCTTGTCCGGACTGTCCGGGTTGTACACTTCGTCGCGGTAAATGAACAGGATCACGTCGGCATCCTGTTCGATAGCGCCGGATTCGCGCAAGTCCGACATGATCGGCCGCTTGTTCGGGCGCTGTTCGAGACCCCGGTTGAGCTGCGACAACGCGATCACCGGTACGTCGAGTTCCTTGGCGAGACTCTTTAGCGAACGCGAGATTTCCGAAATTTCGGTGGCGCGGTTTTCACCTGACGACGATCCGCTCATGAGCTGCAAATAATCGATGATGATCAACCCCAGCTTGCCGCACTGGCGCGACAAGCGGCGCGCGCGCGAGCGCAATTCCATCGGGTTCAGACCGCCGGTCTCGTCGATGAAAATCTGCGCCTCGCTCATTTTCTGCACGGCATGCGTGAGCTTCGGCCAATCCTCGTCCGTCAGACGCCCGGTGCGCATACGGTGCTGATCCAGCCGTCCGACCGAGCCAAGCATACGCATGGTGAGTTGCGAACCCGGCATTTCCATCGAGAACACCGCGACCGGCAAGCCGTACTCGACCGCCACGTATTCGCCGATGTTCATCGAAAACGCCGTTTTACCCATCGACGGACGGCCGGCGACGATGATCAGCTCGCCGCCGTGCATGCCCGAAGTCATGCGGTCCAGATCGACAAAGCCGGTCGGCGTGCCGGTCACGTCGCTCGGGTTGGCCGTGTGATACAGCGTATCGATCCGCTCGACGACTTCCGTCAGCAGCGGTCCGATTTCGAGGAAGCCTTGCGTGCCGCGCGCGCCGTCTTCGGCGATCGAAAACACCTTGGACTCAGCCTCATCCAGCAACTGGCGGACTTCCTTGCCTTGCGGATTGAAGGCGTCGGCCGAGATTTCGTCGGCGACCGAGACCAGCCGGCGCAGCACCGCGCGATCGCGCACGATTTCCGCGTAGCGGCGAATGTTGGCCGCGCTCGGCGTGTTCTGCGCCAGCGCGTTCAGGTAGGCGAGACCACCAACCTCCTCCGCCTTGCCCGAGGTGCCGAGCGCCTCGTAGACGGTGATCACGTCGGCCGGGCGCGTGGCCGCGATCAGCTTGCCGATGTGCTCGAAGATGATGCGGTGGTCGTAGCGGTAAAAATCGCTCTGCGACAGGAAATCGGCGATGCGGTCCCACGCGGCATTGTCGAGCAGCAGGCCGCCCAGCACCGATTGCTCGGCCTCGATCGAATGCGGCGGGACTTTCAGCGACTCGAGTTGGGGATCTTTGGACGGTGCGTTCATGGAGAGGGATTATCGGGTAATCAGGCGGCCGCGGCGAGCGGGAAAAACAAAAAACGGGCACAAAAAAGGCAGGGGCCGGTTCCCCGGCCCCTGCCTTTCGCCAGCAAACTCCTGGCAGATGCTATGTGATGCTAGACGGTCGGCTTAGACGTGTTCGCCGATCACAGCCACCGTCACATCGACGACGACGTCGGTGTGCAGCGAGACCTGGACTGCGTGCTCGCCAACCAGCTTCAGCGGGCCTTCCGGCAGACGCACTTGCGCCTTTTCCACTGCGAAGCCTTGCTTGACCAGGGCTTCAGCGATGTCCGCGTTCGTCACCGAACCGAACAGACGGCCGTCGACGCCAGCCTTCTGATTGATCTGAACGGTCGAGCCACCCAGCTTTTCGCCTTGAGCGGTAGCTGCGGCCAGCTTTTCAGCGGCGATTTTTTCCAGTTCTGCGCGACGCACTTCGAATTCAGCCAAAGCTTCTTTCGTTGCACGGCGAGCTTGCTTGTTCGGGATCAGGAAGTTACGTGCGTAACCGTCCTTGACCTTCACGATATCGCCCAGGTTGCCCAGATTGACGACTTTTTCCAGAAGAATAATTTGCATTCGGAGACTCCTTATCGCGTCGTCGGGTTAGGCCTTGTGCTGGTCGGTGTACGGCACCAGCGCGAGGAAACGTGCGCGCTTGATTGCCGTATCCAGCTGGCGTTGATAGTGCGACTTCGTACCCGTGAGACGCGCCGGCGTGATCTTGCCGTTTTCGCCGATGAAGTCCTTCAGCGTTTCGAGGTCCTTGTAGTCGATATGATCGACATTAGCGGCCGTGAAACGGCAGAACTTCTTGCGCTTGAAGAGCGGATTTTGTTGCTGACGACGCTTGTCGAATTTCTTACCAGTCGGGCGGGGCATGTTCAGTCCTTTCCAATGTCCTGCAATGCTGTGATGTGAAATACCAGAGTTCTTGCGTTGCGGTGCTTTTTCGCCAGGAAGCCTGTGAAGAGCGTTTCCACGCCCATCTGACAACTTTCCAGCTTACCGCTCGCCTCGCCTGCGGCTACCGCCTGCATGGTCAGTTCGACTTGCCGGGCAATACCTGCCTCGACGACTTCCGTGCGGTGGTGCAACGTGCAGCCTGCAATCGGAACGCCGGCGGGGGTGTACCGCACCGGTTCGCGTTCGACGACGCTGGCCGTAAGTTGCAGCCGATTCATGTAGCCTTCGACGAGAACGACGCTTTGATCTGGTAGCTTAAATAGTGTGTCTTAAGCCTGCGCTTCGGACGGTTGCGTAGCAGCCGACTTCTTGGCTTCTTCGCGCTGCACTTCCTTCATCATCGGCGACGGGCCGGTTTCGGCCTTCTTCATCTTGACGATCAGGTGACGCAGAACAGCGTCGTTGAACTTGAATGCGTGTTCCAGCTCGTCGAGCGTGGTTTGGTCGCATTCGATATTCATGCAGACGTAGTGAGCCTTGGCGAGTTTCTCGATCATGTAGGCCAGTTGGCGACGGCCCCAGTCTTCGATACGGTGGATCTGGCCACCGTGCGAGGTGATCGTGGACTTGTAACGCTCGATCATTGCGGGCACTTGCTCGCTTTGATCCGGGTGCACGATAAATACGATTTCGTAATGACGCATATTCACTCCTTGTGCTGACTTATGGATTAAAGCCACCCGGGCGTCGAACCGGTGTGGCAAGTGTGAAGCCAAAGAGTGTAACCCGATTAGGGCCGGGTTGCAAGATATCCCGTTATTGCGAGGCGCGAATCGGGTGTGTTTTCAAGGGTTTAGGCGGTGGCGCCGCGACGAGAGCGGACGCAGCCTCTCGCGCCGGTCAGCCTGAAACGGCTGGCGAGGCCTGAACAGCCAAACCGGTACAGCCCGGCGGCCTGCGGGCCGCCAAGGCCGCCCAGTGGCCGTTTCCAGCCAGTCTATGAGCCCGCTTCCGTGCGCTCGCTGCCGCTTTGCAGACGCGCCTTCAGCGCCACTTCCAGCCCCTTCAGCGCATCCGGCGCGGCGTCCGAGATCGCCCACCAGGTCATGCCTTCCGCGTTCCAGTGCGCAATCGAATAGCCTTCGCGGCCCAGCGTCGCCGGCACCGTGCCGCTGGCGGCGGTCTGCGGAAAGACGTACACGTCGATCACGTGCTTCTGGTAGCGGTACACCAGCACGGCCACCCGCTGATGCGCGAGGTAATCGAGGCGGCCGCCCTCCAGCGCGAAGCCGTTCGCCGCGAGATCCTCGACCGGCGGCGAATAGTCCAGCCGGCCGTTGAACCAGGGCTTGACGGTATGCCGATCCGTCGAAATCACGTCGATGTCGCGCCCTGAGACCTGCGCGCGCACGTGGCTTTCTATCAGCTCGTCGGCGAACGGTCCGAAGTCCGCCGGCCGGCGCAGGTTCAGCGCCACGCCCGCCGCCGCCGCGCCCAGCACGAGCACCAGCACCATCAGCCAGCCGCGCCCGAACACGCCGCCTGATCCGACCGCGCCGCCGCCCGCGCCCGTCGGCAAGCCGAAGCCACCTTGCGGCGCCCGCATGCCGTCCAGCAAACGATCGAGCCAGCCGCGCCGCGCACGTTCGCGCGGCGGCGCCTCGACATGGGCAAGCGGCACCTCGGACGCCTCGGCCGCCGCGACCGGCTCGTCGACGGACGGCAATCCCGCGATGATCCGCTCGCGCAGCGACTGCGGCGCACGATGGTAAGGCGCCGCCCGCACCGCGCCGCTCAAGGCCCGCAGGTTCTCGCTTTCGCGCCGGCAGCCGTCGCAGCTCTCGATGTGCTGCTGAACACGCCGGGCATCCGGCGCGGGCAATTCGTGATCGGCGTTCGCGTCGAGGAGCGGCCGCGCTTCATTACAGTCCATCTGGCGTCTCCTGAGCGCTGCCGGCGGCGGTGCCGCCTGGCGAGTTGAGTGGTCGGCCGTTGGCGGACGCCCGCAATGGGGTCACGCTCGCCGTGGCCGATCTGCCCGGGCCGGACGCCGCGCACGCCGACGACCTGTGCGAGGCAGTCGCGCCCCCCTGTTTCTCCGCGAGCAACGCGGCAAGCTTGCGACGCCCCCGCGCGAGCCGGGACATCACCGTGCCGATCGGCACGTCGGCCACCGCCGCGATCTCCTTGTAACCCATTTCCTCCAGCTCCCGCAGCATCAGCACTTCCCGATATTCGACCGGCAGTTGCGCAAGCGCCTCATGCACGCGCTTCGTGTCCTCGTCGCGGATCAGGAGCGCCTGCGGATCGGCGCCGCCGACGCTCCAGCCGTCGAACGAGGCGTCGTCCATGGTGTCGTCGAACTCCACCGTCTCGTGCGACGACGAACGTCGTCGCCATTCCGTGTACCAGGTGCGCCGGACGATTGCCAGCAGCCACGGCCGCGCCGAGTCGCCGCGAAATGTGTCGAAGAAGCGGAATGCGCGCATGAACGCTTCCTGCACGACATCGTCGGCATCGCTCGCGTTGCCGCACAACCAGCGCGCAAGGTTGTACGCGGCATCGAGGTGCGGCAGCGCCAACTGCTGAAAGCGCCGGCTCCTCGCTGCTTCGGACTCGCCGTGCGCGCGGACAGGTTCTGAATCGGTCTGGACCACCTCGGCCCTCCAGGGCATTGCGGGCTATGCGATGCAGCTCGCCGGGACACTCTCTGCAATGGATAACCGGCCATTTGCCGAGTTTATTCCCGCCGCCGCGCAGAATCCGCAAAAAACTGGCCGGGATCGCCGGGCGCGGCTACGGCTAGTAAGCCGGCCGGTTCCAGTAATCCTCGCTCGCGTAGACCTCTTTCAGATAATCGATGAAGTACCGCACCTTGGCCGGCACATACCGCTGCTGCGGGTAGACGGCGAGAATGTCGTAGTCGGGCAGCGCGAACTCGTCGAGCACGGTTTCCAGCTCGCCGCGCGCCAGCTGCTGCTGGATCTCCCACGTGGAGCGCCAGCCGAGCCCGAGACCTTCCGATACCCAGCGGTGCAGCAATTCACCGTCGTTGCAGTCGAGCGTGCCGCCCACCCGCACCGTCGCCAGCTTGCCGTTGCGGCGGAAATACCAGCCGCGGTTCTGTCCGCCTTGAAGATTGAATGCGAGACAGTTGTGCTGCGGCAGGTCTTCGAGCGTTTTCGGCCTGCCGTGCTGGCGAAAATACTCCGGCGTGCCGCACACCACCCGCCGGTTCGACGCCAGCTTGACCGCCACGAAGTTCGGATCCACCGCGCCGCCTATGCGGATCGACAGGTCGTAACCTTCGCGCACCAGATCCACCACCCGGTCGGTCAGATTGAACGACACCTGCAATTCCGGCTTGTCGGCGAGAAACACCGGCGCGAGCGGTGCGACGTGTTTGCGCCCAAACGCGGCCGGCGCCGACACGATCAGATGGCCGTTGACCGCGCGCCGCCCGGCGCTCAGTTCGTTTTCCGCCTGATCCCATTCGGTGAGAAGACCCCGGCAGCGCTCCAGAAACGCGGCGCCGTCTTCGCTGACCACGAGCCGGCGCGTCGAGCGGTACATGAGTTTCACGCCGAGGCGCTTTTCCAGCGCGTCGATGCGCCGGCCGAGAATCACCGGCGACACGCCCTCCTCCAGCGCGGCCGCCGCAAGGCTGCCGGCATCCGCGACGCGCACGAAGGTTTCGATCTGTTTGAAGCGGTCCATTGTTGTCTCCTCTGTCGATCGGAGTTGGCGCTTTAGCGCTTACTCCGATCCCACGCAGGGCGGTCGATCGGAGTTGGCGCTTTAGCGCCTTACTCCGATCCCATGCAAGGCGGTCGATCGGAGTTGGCGCTTTAGCGCTTACTCCGATCCCACGCAGCGCGCGCCCCGATGCCAGTTCGCGGGCCATTCCATACTTTTTGTTTCGAAATAAGCGACCCGCACTGATCTTATCAAACCTTTCCGTCAGGCCTAAAGTCCACTCAACACTTTTAATTCGCCCATCCCCAAGACATTCAGGAGACATTCATGGCCAAGATGAGAGCCGTCGACGCAGCCGTGCTGGTGCTCGAAAAAGAAGGCATCGACACCGCATTCGGCGTTCCGGGCGCAGCGATCAACCCGTTCTACTCGGCCATGCGCAAGGCAGGCAACATCAGCCACGTGCTGGCGCGCCACGTCGAAGGCGCGTCGCATATGGCCGAAGGCTATACGCGCGCTCAACCGGGCAACATCGGCGTGTGTATCGGGACGTCGGGCCCCGCCGGCACGGACATGATCACCGGCTTGTACTCGGCTCAGGCCGACTCCATTCCTATTCTCGCCATCACGGGCCAGGCGCCGCGCGCGCGTCTGTACAAGGAAGACTTCCAGGCCGTCGATATCGAGTCGATCGCCAAGCCCGTCACCAAGTGGGCCGTCACCGTGCGTGAACCGGCACTCGTGCCGCGCGTGTTCCAGCAGGCTTTTCACCTGATGCGCTCGGGCCGTCCGGGTCCGGTGCTGGTCGACCTGCCGATCGACGTGCAGCTCGCCGAAATCGAATTCGACATCGACACCTACGAACCGCTGCCGGTCTACAAGCCGAAAGCGACGCGCAAGCAGATCGAAGCCGCGCTCACGTTGCTGAATAACTCGGACAAGCCGCTGATCGTCTCGGGTGGCGGCGTGTTGAACGCAGCCGCTGAAGACCTGCTCGTCACGTTCGCCGAAACCATCGGCGTGCCGGTGATCCCGACACTGATGTCGTGGGGCGCGATTCCCGACGACCATCCGTTGATGGCCGGCATGGTCGGCCTGCAAACCTCGCACCGCTACGGCAACGCGACGATGCTCGCCTCCGACTTCGTACTCGGCATCGGCAACCGTTGGGCGAACCGTCATACGGGCAGCGTCGAGGTGTACACGAAGGGCCGCAAGTTCGTGCACGTCGACATCGAACCGACGCAGATCGGCCGCGTGTTCGGCCCGGATCTGGGCATCGTGTCGGACGCGAAGGCCGCGCTCGAACTGTTCGTCGAAGTGGCAAAGGAATGGAAAGCCGCGGGCAAGCTGAAGGACCGCAGCGCATGGGTCGCCGATTGCCAGGAGCGCAAGCGGACGATGCATCGCAAGACGCACTTCGACAATGTGCCGATGAAGCCGCAGCGCGTCTACGAAGAGATGAACCAGGTGTTCGGCCGCGACACGTGCTACGTGAGCACGATCGGTCTCTCGCAGATCGCCGGCGCGCAGTTCCTGCACGTCTACAAGGCGCGCAACTGGATCAACTGCGGCCAGGCCGGCCCGCTCGGCTGGACGATTCCGGCAGCGCTCGGCGTGCGTGCGGCTGATCCGCAGCGTCCGATCGTGGCGCTCTCGGGTGACTACGACTTCCAGTTCATGATCGAAGAATTGGCAGCGGGCGCGCAATTCAAGCTGCCGTACGTGCATGTGGTGGTGAACAACTCGTACCTCGGCCTGATCCGCCAGGCACAGCGCGCGTTCGACATGGACTTCTGCGTGCAGCTCGGTTTCGAGAACATCAACGCGCCGGAGATGAACGGCTACGGCGTGGATCACGTTGCCGTCGCCGAAGGTCTGGGTTGCAAGGCGATCCGCGTGTTCAAACCGGAAGAACTGAAGCCCGCGCTGCTGAAGGCGCAATCGATGCTCTCCGAGTTCAACGTGCCGGTGATCGTCGAAGTGATTCTCGAACGTGTGACCAACATTTCGATGGGCACCGAGATCGACGCGATCAACGAGTTCGAAGAACTGGCTGCGAAGCGCGAGGACGCACCGACCGCGATCAGCATGCTCGACTGAGCAAGTCGATCGAAGCATTAAAAAATCGAGCATCACGTGGGCGCGGTTCGGCAACACCGAACCGCCTCACGAAGCCATTCCCCTGACCGACCAGAGAGACAGACGCACCATGCCGAAATTTGCAGCGAATCTCACCATGCTCTTCAACGAAGTCCCGTTCCTCGACCGCTTTGCGGCCGCGGCGGACGCGGGCTTTCACGCCGTCGAATTTCTGTTTCCGTATCCGTATCAGATCGCTGAATTGAGCGAACGTCTGCAGCAGAACCGCCTGAAGCTGGTGCTGCACAACCTGCCCGCGGGCAACTGGGAAGCCGGCGAACGCGGCATTGCGTGCCTGCCGGATCGCGTGAGCGAATTCCAGGAAGGCGTGGGCCGCGCGATCGAATACGCGAAAGCACTCAAGGTGCCGCAACTGAACTGCCTCGTCGGCATTCCGACGGCCGGCGTGGATGCGGACAAGGCGCGCTCGACGATCGTCGACAACCTGCGCTTCGCCGCGAGCGAACTGAAGAAGGCCGGCATCAAGCTGCTGGTCGAGCCGTGCAATTCCTATGACATTCCGGGTTTCGCGCTGAACCATTCGGGCGAAGGCCTCGACGTGATTCGCGCGGTCGGTTCGGACAACCTGTACCTGCAGTACGACATCTATCACATGCAACGGATGGAAGGCGAACTCGCGGCGACCATCAGGAAGAACCTGCCGCAGATCGCGCACATCCAGCTCGCCGACAACCCGGGCCGCAACGAACCGGGCACCGGCGAAATCAACTACCCGTTCCTGTTCGATCTGCTCGACACGCTCGGCTACGACGGCTACGTCGGCTGCGAATACAAACCGCGCACGACGACCACCGCCGGCCTCGGCTGGGTGCAGAGCGTGGCCGGGCAAACCCGCGGCGCGGCGCACGCCGCCGCCTGAGCGCCGCATCGCCTGATTGCCCGGCGGGATCAGGCGCTCGACGCCCCGAAGGAAGTCCCTCGAGGGACACCCAACAACACTGGAGATTTAGACACATGGCAAAGATCGGTTTTATCGGCCTCGGCATCATGGGCGCGCACATGGCGCGCAACCTCATCAAGGGCGGTCACTCGCTGTTCGTGAATGGCGCGTACCCGGTGCCGGAAGATCTGAGCAAAACGACGAGCGTCGTCGCGAATTCGACCGCTGTCGCGCAAGCCGCCGACATCGTCATCATCATGGTGCCGGACACGCCGGATGTCGCCAACGTGCTGTTCGCCGACGACGGCGTGGCGGCCGGCCTCTCGAAGGGCAAGCTCGTGATCGACATGAGCTCGATCTCGCCGCTCGACACGCAAGCATTCGCGAAGAAGATCAACGCGCTCGGCGTCGACTATCTTGATGCGCCGGTTTCCGGCGGCGAAGTCGGCGCGCGTGAGGCGTCGCTGACGATCATGGTGGGCGGTCCCGAAAAAGCGTTCGCTACGGCCAAGCCGCTGTTCGAGCTGATGGGCAAGAACATTTCGCTGATCGGCGAGAACGGCGCGGGTCAGACCTGCAAGGTCGCGAACCAGATCATCGTCGCGCTGAATATCGAAGCGGTGGCCGAAGCGCTGCTGTTCGCCGCGCGCTCGGGCGCCGATCCGGAACGTGTGCGCAAGGCTTTGATGGGCGGCTTCGCCTCGTCGCGGATTCTCGAAGTGCACGGCGAGCGCATGACCAAGCGCAAGTTCGATCCGGGCTTCCGCATTGAGCTGCACCAGAAGGATCTGAACCTCGCACTCGACGGCGCGCGCAAACTCGGCATCGCCTTGCCGCATACGGCAAGCGCGCAGCAACTGTTCAGCGTGTGCGCGGCGAACGGCGGCAAGGCATGGGATCACTCGGCGATGGTGCGCGCGCTCGAAATCATGGCGAATTTCGAAGTCGCGCAAGCGCCGGGCAGCGAAGCCAAGGCGGCATGAGGAAGTGATACGGACTGCCCTGATCGTTGCAATATCAACGTCATGGCAGTTGAAGGTGGGGCGCCCGCTTCGTCGTGCGACATGCACGGCGCAACGGGCAAATCGTGCCGCTCTGGGCTGAGAGCGGCAAGTGGGGTCCGCAGCGGCACCCGGCGGCGCCGGGGAAGCCTTGGTCGGTCAGACGTCGTCGTCGGGTGTCCGGCTGTCGGATTTCATGTTTAACGATGCTTATGCTTTTTCGGCCAAACTCTCGCAGCGGATGCATCACGCATGCCGCTCACCGGCGTCTCTGCTTGCGGCTCCAATCGTACGCAGGCCCGCAAGTCCGCTTGCATTTGCTTGCAACTCCGTCCCCTTTGCTCGACCTTTTTTGACACATCGGTCCGCGCTTTTCTCCTACACTCGTTGAGTCTGGTTGCGGGCGTGTCAGCGTTCAGGTGCGGCTTGCCGATCAAGGCATCGCGTGTCCTCTGCTTAATTCGCCCGAGTCCCAACCAGTGTTCAACCCGTGAGCGGCATGTGCTTGCGCCAATAACCCCTCTGCAAAGGATTCAGAATGAGCATCTTTGGTGACATCGTACATAAGCTCTTTGGCAAAGCGAAACCGGACCAGCCTGCGCCCGCTGTCGAGCCGACACCGGATCCGGCCGCGGCGCAAGCCGCCGCACCCGCGGCTACTCCGGCGCCCGCGCCGCTCGCCGATGTCGACGTCGCTGTCGTCATGGACCAGTTCGTGAGCGAAAGCGGTCAAACGTTGAACTGGCGCACGTCGATCGTCGACACGCTCAAAGCGCTCGGCGTCGACAGCAGCCTCGAGCATCGCAAGGAACTCGCCAGGGAACTGAAGTACACCGGCGACACGAACGATTCGGCAAGCATGAACATCTGGCTGCACAAGCAGGTGATGGTGGCACTGGCAGCTAACGGCGGCAAGTTGCCGCCGGATCTGGCGAACTGACTGCTTGCCGACGCCGCCTCGTTGCGGCGCTAACGATAAGCCTCAAGCTGAAACGACAACGCGGCGCTCGGGTCGATGACCTGGGCGCCGCGTTGTCATTCAGGCTTCATGTGCGGAACACGCTTCTGACTTCGAAGCCGTCCTGTCCACGCTGAATCGATCAGTACGTATCGAATATTTTCTGCAACGCCATCGGCCCGGTGGCGCCCGCGGCCAATGCCAGCATCAGCAGCACGCGCGCCTTGTACGGATTCAGCGAACCTGCGCTGACGAAACCGAGTGCGTCGTCGGCGGCCGCGCCGTTGCGCATCACGTGCCCCGAACCCACGCGCGACGCGCGCACCACCGCGACGCCTTGCGAGGCGGCATCGGCGAGCGCCTGCTGCACCGAGGCGTGAATCGAGCCGTTGCCCGTACCCGCCACGACGATTCCGCGCACTCCGGCGGCAACCAACGCATCCACGGCAATGCGCGACACGCCCGCGTAACTCAGCACGATCTCCACATGCGGCCACTGCGCGCCGATCACGAATTCGGTTGCGAGCGTATGTGGACGCACCACACCGCGCTGGAATTCGACGCGGCCATCCTGCACCCAGCCGAGCGCGCCGATTTCGGGCGAATGAAACGCATCGACCGCATAGGTGCTCGTCTTGACCACGTCGCGGGCGCTGTGGATCCTGTTGTTGAAGGCCACCAGCACGCCCTGCCCGCGCGCGCTCGCCTGTGCCGCGACCGTCACGGCATTCAGCAGATTCAACGGGCCATCGGCGGAGAGCGCCGAGGCCGGGCGCATGGCCGCCGTCAGCACGACCGGCTTGTCCGACTTGATGGTCAGATGCAGCAGGTAGGCGGTTTCTTCGAGCGTGTCGGTGCCGTGCGTGACCACCACGCCGTCGATCTCATCGTCGGCGAGCAGCGTGTTGATGCGTTGCGCGAGCGTGGTCCACAGCGGCATCGCCATGTCCTTGCTGTCGACGCTGGCAATCTGCTCGCGCTCCATGCGCGCCACCGTGGACAAGGCCGGCACCACGGCCAGCAGTTGCTCGACGCCGATCACACCGGCCTGATAACCCGAGGTGTTGGTGGCGCTCGCGGCCGCGCCGGCAATCGTGCCGCCGGTCGCCAGCACGACGATGCGCGGCAGCAGTGGCATGGCGCCTTCGTCTGAAGGCATAGCGGAAGAAGAAGTCGAAGTATTCATGGCGGCGATTGTAAGCGATGCGCCGCGCGCCGCCATGCGTGAAAAAACGGATGTCCGTTCGTTTCGGGTTTGATGAGGCAGGTGCATGCGCGCCACAAGTTAGCGCGATGTCTGCACTAAGGCCAGCCGCGGCCCGCATGAAAGTCGTACTAACCGGCCGCCGCGACGGATTCGTGCGGCAACGTTCGTGCATGGCGCCGGACCGCGACGATCCGGCGCATCCGTCAAACCGCTTCGCGCAACTGCGCGGCGATATCCGCTTCGTTCAATTGCGGCGCGAACATCTCGATCAACCGGTACGCGTACGCGCGCAGGAACGCGCCCTTGCGCAAACCGACCCGCGTCGTGCTCGCCTCGAACAGATGCTGCGTGTCGAGCGCGACCAGTTCCGTGTCGCGCTTCGGATCGTAGGCCATCGCCGCGACCACGCCAATGCCCATGCCGAGTTCCACGTAGGTCTTGATCACGTCGGCGTCGATCGCGGTCAGCACGACGTCGGGCAACGCGCCCGCTTTCGCGAAGGCCTGGTCGATATGCGAGCGGCCCGTGAAGTCCTGGTCGTAAGTGACGATCGGGAATTCGGCGATCTCGTCGAGCGTCAGATTCGGCCTGCCGACCAGCGGATGACCCTTAGGCACCACCACCACGTGATGCCACGAATAGCACGGGAACGTGACGATATCCGGGAAACGGTCGAGCGCTTCGGTGGAGATGCCGATGTCCGCTTCGCCGTTGATGATCATCTGCGCGATCTGTTGCGGACTGCCCTGGCGCAGCGCCAGATGCACTTTCGGGAACACCTCGGTGAATTGACGGATCACCTTCGGCAGCGCATAGCGCGCCTGCGTGTGAGTGGTCGCCACGACGAGGTGGCCGCTATCCTGATCGGCATATTGGCGCGCGACACGGCGCAGATTTTCGGCGTCGAGCAGCATCCGCTCGATCAGTTGATGCACGGCCTTGCCCGGCTCGGTAAGGCCCGTGAGACGCTTGCCGCGTCGAATAAAAATGTCGACGCCGAGTTCGTCCTCCAGATCCTTGATCTGTTTCGATACGCCCGACTGTGACGTGTACAGCACGTTCGCCACCTCGGTCAGATTCATGTTCTGGCGCACGGCTTCGCGCACAAAGCGCAATTGCTGAAAATTCATCTTGATGTCTCCGGTTTTGCCAGAGTTAAGTTATTTGAGTTCGATTGAAACGCCGGGTCGTGTCGCTGTTGTGCGCGCCTGACTGCGCTCATTGTGCGGGAAAAACGCGCAATGCACGCGGCACCGCCGTCACGCCGTCGCCGATGGAGAGCTGCAGATCGCGCCACGCTTCACGGTCGAGTTCGGCTTCGAGCAGGTTGCCTTCGCGGCCCGCGAGTTCGACACGCACCGAGCCGCCCAGCGTCACCACGCGCCGCACGTCGACGACAATGCCCTCGCGATGGCCCGACGCCTGCGGATACAACTGCAGATCGTGCGGACGTACATAGGCGAACGCCGGGCCGCTGAAATCGGCCTTGATGGAAACCGGCAACGCCGCGCCATCCACGACGAAGCCGCTCGCATCGACGTTGCCATGCAGACGGTTCGCCGCGCCGAGAAACTCGTAGACGAACGAGGTCTGCGGATGGTCGTACACGTCCTGCGGACTGCCCACCTGCTCCACGTGGCCGCGATTGAGCACGACGATACGATCGGCGACTTCGAGCGCTTCTTCCTGATCGTGCGTGACGAAGATCGTCGAGATATGCAGATCGTCGTGCAGGCGCCGCAGCCAGCTGCGCAGTTCCTTGCGCACCTTCGCATCTAGCGCGCCGAACGGTTCGTCGAGCAGCAGCACTTTCGGCTCCACCGCCAACGCGCGCGCGAGCGCAATACGTTGCCGCTGGCCGCCCGACAATTCCGACGGATAGCGTTGCGCGAGCCAGTCGAGTTGCACGAGCTTGAGCAGTTCATGCACCTTTTCGCGGATCACCGCTTCGGAGGGACGCTCCTTGCGCGGCTTCACGCGCAAGCCGAACGCCACGTTCTCGAACACCGTCATATGGCGAAACAGCGCGTAATGCTGGAACACGAAGCCCACTTCCCGCTCGCGCGCGCCGACCGTCGCCACGTCCTGGCCTTGCAGCACGACCTGGCCGCCGTCGGCGTATTCGAGTCCCGCGATCACGCGCAGCAAGGTTGTCTTGCCACAACCCGACGGCCCGAGCAGCGCAACCAGTTCACCCGGCGGAAAGTCGAGCGAGACGTTATCGAGCGCGACGAAATCGCCGAAGCGCTTCTGCAGGTTACGAACGGTGATACCCATTACAGCTCTCCTTGCTTGAGCGGGTGTTGCTGCGATGCATGCGTGGCTTGCATTGCTTGCGTGTGTGTTGCGGGTGTTGCGGGTGTTGCGGGTTTTGCACTGTCCGGTGGCGTGACTGGGCCGGCGTAAGCGGGCACGTCGCGCGCGGCCGATAGTTCCGCCGACATATGGCGCTCGGCGAGCAGCTTCAGGCCGAGCGTCACGAGTGCGAGCAGCGCTAGCACCGACGCCACGGCGAACGCCGCCGAGAAGTTGTATTCGTTGTAGAGAATTTCGACGTGCAGGGGCATGGTGTCGGTCTGGCCGCGAATATGGCCCGACACCACCGACACCGCGCCGAACTCGCCCATCGCCCGCGCGTTACAAAGAATCACGCCGTACAGCAGGCCCCATTTGACGTTGGGCAGCGTGACGCGGCGGAAAATCTGCCAGCCCGACGCGCCGAGCACGTGCGCGGCTTCTTCTTCGTCGTTGCCTTGTGCCTGCATCAACGGGATCAGTTCACGCGCGACGAACGGGAACGTGACGAAGATCGTCGCCATCACGATGCCCGGCACCGCGAAAATGATCTGCACGTTGTGATCCTGCAGCCACGGGCCGAACCAGCCTTGCGCGCCGAACATCAATACATAGATCAATCCCGAGATCACCGGCGACACCGAGAACGGCAGATCGATCAGCGTGGTCAGCAGCGCCTTGCCGCGGAACTCGAACTTGGCGATACACCACGAAGCCGCGAGGCCGAACACGAGGTTCAGCGGCACCGCGATCGCGGCGGTGATCACGGTGAGCTTGATCGCCGAGAGCGCGTCCGGATCGGCGAGCGATTCCAGATAGAAACCAAGCCCTTTGTTCAACGCCTGATAGAACACGGCGGCGAGCGGCACGACCAGAAACAGCGCGAGAAACAGCAGCGCGACGCCGGTCAGAATCCAGCGCACGACAGGCGGCTCGGTGACCGGATCGGGCCGGCGCGCAACGTTCAGCGGCGCGCGCGGCGCCACGGCCACGGCTGCTGCCGCGCCTGCATTCTTTACGGAATCGCGGCTCATTGCGCACCTCCGCCGGCACCGATCGCCGCGACACTCGCGGCGGCAGGCGCCGGGCCTGCGCCGCCACGGCTCGTGCGACGTTGCAAATACCACTGCAAGGTATTGATGAAGAGCAGCATCAGGAACGACACCACCAGCATCACGACCGCCAGCGCTGTCGCGCCCGCATAGTCATACTGCTCCAGCTTGGTGATGATGAGCAGCGACGTGATTTCCGACTTCATCGGCACGTTCCCGGCGATGAAAATCACCGAGCCGTACTCGCCGAGCGCGCGGGCGAATGCCAGCGCGAAGCCCGTCAGCAGAGCCGGAAACACCGCCGGCAACACCACACGGCGAAACGTCAGCCAGCGCGAGGCGCCGAGACACGCCGCCGCTTCTTCCTGCTCGCGTTCGAACTCTTCGAGCACCGGCTGCACGGTGCGCACGACGAACGGCAAACCGATGAAGGTCAGCGCGACCAGCACGCCCGCCGGCGTAAACGCGATCTTCAGGCCGAGCGGTTCGAGGAACTGCCCAATCCAGCCGTTGCCCGCATACACGGCCGCGAGCGAAATGCCGGCGACCGAGGTGGGCAGCGCGAACGGCAGATCGACCACGGCATCGACGATGCGCTTGAACGGAAACGTGTAGCGCACCAGCACCCAGGCGACCAGAAAGCCGAACACCGCGTTGATCAGCGCGCCGCCGAGCGCGGAAAAGAATGTCAGCCGATACGACGCGAGCACGCGCGGTGAGCTGACTGCGCGCACGAACTGGCTCCAATCGAGCGTAGCGGTCTTGAGAAAGGTCGCCGCAAGCGGGATCAGCACCACGAGGCTCAGATAAGCCACCGTGATGCCGAGTGTCAGGCCAAAACCGGGCAACGCGCTCGGTTTTCGGAAGGTCAACGTCGTCATGCTCGTTACTCGTTCAGGTTGATGCTCGTGTTGCCGGCCGCCGGGCCCTGGCGGCCAAAAGCGCGCCCCATGGGGCGCGCTCGGGAGTGACGCGTTGCCGCGTCGTCTTGCCTATGCCGATGCCTTTACCGACTCCGGCAGCGGGCGTGTTACTGCGGTTGATAGATCGAATCGAACACACCGCCGTCGGCAAAATGCGTCTTCTGCGCGTTGGCCCAGCCGCCGAACGAGTCGTCCACCGTGTAGAGCTTCAGCTTCGGAAACTTGGCCGTCAGCTCGGCCGGCACCTTGTTCGAACGCGGACGGTAGAAGTTCTTCGCCGCGATCTCCTGGCCTTGCTCGCTATACAGGAAGTTCAGATACGCTTCGGCGACCTTGCGCGTGCCGTGCTTGTCGACCACCTTGTCCACCACCGCGACCGGCGGCTCGGCCAGAATGCTCACCGACGGCACCACGATCTCGAACTTCTCCGGACCGAATTCCTTCAGCGACAGGAAGGCTTCGTTTTCCCATGCGATCAGCACGTCGCCGATACCGCGTTGCACGAAGCTGGTGGTCGCGCCGCGCGCGCCCGAATCCAGCACGCCGGCATTCTTGTACAGCTTGCCGACGAATTCCTTCGCCTTCTGATCATTGCCGCCCGGTTGATGCTCCGCATACGCCCACGCCGCGAGGTAGTTCCAGCGCGCGCCGCCCGAGGTCTTCGGATTCGGCGTCACGATCGACACACCCGGCTTGGTCAGATCGTCCCAGTCCTTGATGTGCTTCGGGTTGCCCTTGCGCACCAGAAACACGATCGTCGACGTGTACGGCGACGCGTTGTCCGGCAAGCGCTTCTGCCAGCCTTTGTCGAGCAAACCCTTGCTAGCGAGTGCGTCGATGTCGTAGGCGAGCGCCAGCGTCACCACGTCGGCCTGCAGGCCGTCGAGCACCGAGCGGGCCTGCGCGCCGGAGCCGCCGTGCGACTGCTTGAAGGTGATCGTCTCGCCCGTCTTCGCCTTCCACTCCCTGCCGAACGCCTGATTGACGTCCTGATACAGCTCGCGCGTCGGGTCGTAGGACACGTTCAGCAGCGTCGTGTCTGCGGCGTGCGCCTGCGCCATTACGCCGAGCGCGCCCGCCGCGCCCAATGCGAGCGCCGCGATGAGTTGTTTCGTCCTGCCTGCCAGCCCCGTGCGTTGGTGATTCATATCGACTTTCTCCGCGTTGTGTCCGCTGAAACAGCGTGTGGTGTTCTTTTACGTCGCGGTCACGTGCACATGAGCGCCAACTGGAGGCCAGTCTATCGAAGGGCTTTCATCATTAAAAATAATGTTTCTTCATTTTTTAATACTCAAAAGTGGTAACAGCAGCTGGATAAGGCGTTGCGGCACGAAAACGGGTGCTGGAACATCGCTCGACGACGCTGGAACGCCACCCTTCACCCCGAACTTAAAGTAAAGCTTGAATTGCGCCGAATACTGTATAAAAATACAGTCACCTGTTCATACATACAGTGGCGCCATGACCAAACTCACCGCACGACAGCAGCAGGTTTTCGATCTGATCCGCAGGGCTATCGAACGCACCGGCTTTCCGCCCACCCGCGCGGAGATCGCCGCCGAACTGGGTTTCAGCTCGGCCAACTCCGCAGAAGAACATCTGCGCGCGCTCGCTCGCAAGGGCGTGATCGAACTCGCGGCCGGCGCATCGCGCGGCATTCGCCTGCTGGCCGGTCCGGAAGACTCGCCGCACCAGTTCACCCTGCCGCACGCCAGCATCATGCAACTGTCGCTGCCGCTGATCGGGCGCGTCGCCGCCGGCAGCCCGATCCTCGCGCAGGAACATATCTCGCAGCACTACGCCTGCGACCCGGCGCTGTTCTCGAGCAAGCCGGATTACCTCCTGAAAGTGCGCGGGCTGTCCATGCGCGACGCGGGCATCTTCGACGGCGACCTGCTCGCGGTGCAAAAGCGCAGCGAAGCGAAAGACGGCCAGATCATCATTGCCCGGCTCGGCGACGACGTCACGGTCAAGCGCCTGAAGCGCCGGCCGAACGGGCTCGAACTGATCGCCGAGAACCCCGATTACGAAAACATCTTCGTTGAAACCGGCAGTGCGGAATTCGCGCTGGAGGGCATCGCCGTGGGGCTCATTCGCCCCGGCGAGTTCTAAGCCGCTTGCCCGTTCGACAGAATAAAAAGCCGCGTCAATGTCGCATCAATGTTGCATTCGCGTCGCATCAATGTCGCATCGTCTGGAGAGTCTCATGGAACGTCTTGCCCGCCTGCTGCCCTTTCGCCAGTTCGGTCGTCTGCGCCATCTTCGCAAGCTGGTGCCCTGCTCGTTGATCGAGTCGGCCACGCTCAGCACGCCGTCGCTGTTCGACTCGCCCGAGGCCGCGTCGAGCTTGCCGTCGTCGTTGCCGGCGTTTGCCCGCGTGTCGTTGAATTCGGGTTTGAATACGGCCGAACCGGCGCGTCGCGCACCGGTGCGGGTCTATCACGGGCCGTCGCGTCTCATCATGGTCGGCACAATGGACGCGGTTTGCCGCATGATCGACCGCTGCATCGCCGATGAAGCGAACGTGCACGGCGCGGTGTTTGAGTCTTGATGTCCAGGCGGTTCTAGAACGGGGCGGCGAGAGATTGCATTGCGTGGGATCGTTTTCGCGTGGCCGCGGTCCACGTTAGATCACACCTGATGGAGAGTCCCACTCGATGGCAGTTCCGAAACGTAGCCAACGCGGCAGCAGAGGCAGCGCCACAAAGCCGCTGATCGTCACGCTAGTCGTGATCGTGGTGATCGCCGCACTGGGGTTTGCTTACGCGTCACCGTACATCGCGCTGAACAATCTCAAACGCGCGGCCGATGCGCGCAACGCGCAGACGGTCAATCAGTACGTCGACTTCCCTGCGTTGCGCGAGAGCCTGAAGGAACAGGTCGCCGGCCTGCTGACACGCCGGCTTGGCGCGCATAGCAACGGCAATCCATTGGCCGCCATTGGCGCGATGATCGGCGTCGCATTGATCGGTCCGCTCGTGGATGCGTATGCCACTCCGGACGGCGTCGCGGCCTTGCTGAACGGCATGCCGCCGCGCGGCGATCCGGGTGAGCGGCCGCCCGCGCCGCCGGCCGCGAGCAATCCGCCGGACGCCGCCGCGACAGCAGCCGCACCGGCTGCGCCGCCTGCCGGCAACGCGGCGAATGGAAATGCCGACGCCACGCCCCCGCAGCCGCCGCAGACCACGGCGGGCTATCGCGGCCTCAACGAATTCGTCGTCACGTACCAACATGGCGCCGGCGACGCGCGTTACTCGGCGATCTTTCAGCGCGAGGGTGTATTCACCTGGAAGCTGGCAGCGGTCAACCTGAACGAGTGATCGCGGCAGGTCGGCTTTGTTTGGCGCGGATCCTTCGGTCGCGCCAATTGTTCAGCGAGTCGTGCAGCGACTTCGTTATGACGTCGCGGCCACCAGGTAGGTGCGGCCGGATTACCCGGCCGCCAGTCGACCACCCGGCCTCGGTGACCGACATACGCCTCAAGCCGCCGCTTGCTGCTGCTCCTGCGCCGAAGAACACGCCACCAGAATGCTGCACGAAACACGGTCGAGCAGCGGCGTATTGCCCGCGCCCATCCACCATCGTGACAAACCCGTGCGGCACCGGTGGCCGACCACTACCAGATCGACATGCAGTTCATTGGCGAGGTTGGCGATCTCATCGATCGGATGGCCAAATGCGAAATGCCCCTGTGCTGTCACGCCTCGCTCCGTGAGCCAGTCCACGCCTTCCTGCAGAATATCGCGCGCGGTCTTTTCGAAACTGCCGCAGGCCACGTCGGTCAGCAGGCCCGCGCTTTGCGCAATGCTCGAACGCATGTCGACCACCGACAGCAAATGCGTTTCCGCTTTCAGATCCAACGCCAGGTCGGCGCCGCAACGTAGTGCTTTGCGGCCTTCGCGCGAGCCGTCGTAGCACAGCAGGATTTTCTGGTAGCTCGCCATGATTTTTCTCCCTTCGCGCGGGACGCGCGATTCTCAATTAATCATGGTGCGCCGCAATTCAGGTTGCAAGGGATGGAAAACGCTAACTGTGCGCCGAGCGCCCTTGACCGCCCTCTAACCGCCCTCTAACCGCACCATAAACAGGTGCACGCGCCGCCTGGAGAGGCTCCGCAGGCCGATGCCGCAGTGCAAGAAACCCGCTTCGGATTGTCGGGGCAAACCAACAATGTCGCGCCGATGCCCTAGAATAGGCCGCCGCAACCGGCCACTCAGGTCATTCACGCCTTTCCCTGGAGACTCGTTCGATCCATGCCCGAAGCCGCCATCGAATTTCATCAGGTCAAAAAAAGCTACGGCGAAAAAACGGTCGTCGATGGACTGTCGTTTCATGTCAACGCCGGCGAGTGCTTCGGCCTGCTCGGCCCCAATGGCGCGGGCAAGACCACCACGCTGCGCATGCTGCTCGGCATCGCGGCGCCGGATGCGGGCACGATCCGTCTGTGCGGCGAGCCGATCCCAGGCCGCGCGCGCGTGGCGCGGGCGCGCGTTGGCGTGGTGCCGCAGTTCGACAATCTCGATCCCGATTTCACGGTGCGCGAGAACCTGCTGGTGTTCGGCCGCTACTTCGGCTTGAGCGCCGCGCAATGCCGCGCCATGGTGCCGTCGCTGCTCGAATTCGCGCGTCTGGAGAGCAAGGCGGACGCGCGCGTGAGCGAGCTGTCCGGGGGCATGAAGCGGCGCCTCACGCTGGCGCGCGCGCTCGTCAACGATCCCGACGTGCTGATCATGGACGAACCGACCACCGGTCTCGACCCGCAGGCGCGCCATCTGATCTGGGAGCGGCTGCGCTCGCTGCTCGCGCGCGGCAAGACCATTTTGCTGACCACGCACTTCATGGAAGAAGCCGAACGCCTCTGCCACCGGCTGTGCGTGATCGAAGAAGGGCGCAAGATCGCCGAAGGCGCGCCGAGCGCGTTGATCGCCTCCGAGATCGGTTGCGATGTAATCGAGATCTTCGGACCCGATCCGGTGGCGTTGCGCGATGAACTGGCGCCGCTCGTCGAGCGCACCGAGATCAGCGGCGAGACGCTGTTCTGCTACGTCAACGACGCGCAGCCGGTGCACGCGCGGCTCAAGCAGCGCGCGGATCTGCGCTATCTGCATCGACCGGCGAATCTGGAGGATGTGTTCCTGCGGCTCACGGGCCGCGAGATGCAGGACTAGAGCGCATCGGTGGAGACCGGCATCGCACGCGACGCGCTGCAACGACAACGACGCCCTGACGGAAATCACGCAGGGACACGCACGAGACGCACGAGACACGCAATGGACGCACGCACTTACGAAACCCCGGGCGATACGCCATCGAAACAGGAAGCCTTCGCCGCCTCTCCCGCGAACGCGACGAACTGGATCGCCGTGTGGCGCCGCAACTATCTGGTGTGGAAGAAACTCGCGATCGCCTCGATGTTCGGCAACCTGGCCGACCCGATGATCTATCTGTTCGGCCTCGGCTTCGGGCTGGGGCTGATGGTCGGCCATGTCGACGGCGTGTCGTATATCGCGTTTCTCGCGGCGGGCACGGTGGCTTCGAGCGTGATGATGTCGGCGAGTTTCGAGTCGATGTATTCGGGCTTCTCGCGCATGCACGTGCAGCGCACGTGGGAAGCGATCATGCATACGCCGCTCACGCTCGGCGACATCGTGCTCGGCGAAGTGATCTGGGCAGCCAGCAAGTCAGTGCTCTCAGGCGCGGCGATCATGCTGGTGGCGGGCGCTCTGGGCTACGCTAATTTTCCGTCGATGCTGCTGGCGCTGCCGGTCATCGTGCTGACCGGGCTCGCGTTCGCGAGCATCGCGATGGTCGTGACGGCGCTCGCGCCTTCGTACGACTTCTTCATGTTTTACCAGACGCTGGTGTTGACGCCGATGCTGTTGCTATCCGGCGTGTTCTTTCCGGTCTCGCAACTGCCTGCCGTGGCGCGAGGCGCCACGCAGTTGCTGCCGCTGGCGCATGCCGTCGACTTGATGCGGCCGGCCATGCTCGGTCGGCCCGTCGACAATGCGCTGTTGCATGTGGCCGTGCTGGCCGCGTATGCGCTCGGCGGGTTTATCGTGTCGGCGATTCTGTTTCGCCGCCGGATGATGAAGTAGGTTTCCCGGCCGTCGACCATAACGCACCACAGGCGCTGATCGCCTCGCTCGACGAAACATCAGCGCCTGCCGCGAGCCGGGCTCGCTCAGTCCTCGTCATCCGTCCACGGAATGTCCACGTCGGAGATAAACGCCACCGTGGCGAACGGGCCGCCGTCCTGACGCCCGATCTTGCCGTCGGCGCGCTGCCACTCGACCCGGAACACCGTGCCCGGATCGTCGGAGATCAGGCGGACCGTGCGCACTTCGTCCGGATCGGCTTCTTCGACGGGACCATCGAGAGAGACCTGCAGTTCCTGCGGCCACAGCCCATCGGCCGGATCGTAGATTTTGTCGCCGTCGGGAATCAGGGTGAAGGCTTCCACGCCGATCGTCGCCGACGCGTCCACGATCATCTTGCCCAACGCGCGCAGCAGTGCGGTGGCCCGCGCCGAATTCGCCTGACGGATCGCCAGGTCCCCGCGCGTCAGCGCCTGCTCAAGTTTTGGGTTTGTTTTTTGTTGCGCCATTCGATGTCCTGAGTCCTATCGCTCTGTTGTGGACGGCGCGCGAATCCGAGCGCGCGCCGCTCTCCATTTTTCGGGCTGAATCCTACCATTGGTGTCCTCAACAGGACTCCATGGACGCCTGCACTGCAGCATTGCCGGCCGTGCAGTCCGCGCCTTCAGCCCGCCCCGTCCACCACAGTTTAGGTCGTGATTCGCGATCCGGCTGGGACATTTGCCTTTCAATTCGTAGCGGATGGATCGCTAGCGCACGCGTGCCGCCCGGTTGTCTCGCCGTGCATGGCCGGCCGCAAACATTGTCGTGCCGCGTGGACGTCGAATGGATTTCGCATGCATTGCCTTTGTCAGCGCGTGCTTCTGCCACGCTTTCGAGCAGCCTTCGAGGCCGTCGCATCCACCGGCTTCGCACCCGCGATTTCCGCGATCAGATGATCCCGGAACGCCCTCACCGACTGTGGCAACTCACGCCCCGCCATGGTCTGCACCTGGATGCTGCGCTGGCGCATCTGCGGATGCGTTAGCGGCATCACGACAAAACCATCGCCGGCGTAACGGTCACGCACGGACAGCAGACCCGTGAACATGATCGCGCCGGACTTCTGCGCGTAGCGGTACATGGCGCCGCTGTTGTTGCAGGTGAGCTCGGGCTCGAGCAGGACGCCTTCGAGCGCGCAGGTAATGTCGATCAACTGACGAATCGTCGTGCCGGGCTCGGGCAGCACGAGCGGATAGCGCTGCAAGTCGGCGAGCGACACCTTCGCGCGCGCGGCCAGCGGATGATCGGCGCGCAGCAGCGCCAGCACCGGCGCGCGCTCCGTGTGCTCGACTTTGACGCCCTTTTCCGGCGCGAGGCTGAAGGTCAACGCGAGGTCGGCGTCGCCGTCGCGCACCTGGCGGGTCGCCTCGCCCGGCGACATGACCGAGAGCGTGAAGTCGATGCCCGGATACTGAGCCCGGAAGCTCGCCATCGCGGTGGGCAGGAAGTCGGCGGCGAAGCCTTCGGAACTCGTCACCTTGATCATACTGCCGTGCAAGGTCTCGAGGCCGCCGATCTCCTTCATCACATGCTCAGCCTCCAGCAGGCTGCGCTGCGCGTAGGCCAGCAGGCGCTCGCCCGCTTCGGAAAGCGCCATGCCGCGCGGCCGCCGCTCGAATAGCGCGACGCCGAGCTCGCTTTCGAGCCGCGCCACCTGCCGGCTGATCGCCGACACGGCGACGTGCAGCCGCGCGGACGCGTCGCTGAGCGAACCGGTGCGCGCAACTTCGACGAAATAGCGCAGCGCGATGCCATGCAGCGAAAGTGCCATGTGTGATGCCCCATTCCATTCAACGGTCAGCGCCGGCGCGCCGATATCCGCAAACGCCTTCTGCACGCGCGGCGAGCTTTGCCTTTTCGGCAACGCAAGCTTCGAAAGACGATCATTGTGACAAAAAAAACGGCCTCCTAGAATCGGTTCGAAGATGCAGGCCGCCTCCGGGCGTCATCAGACAAACGAGTACGCGCCGCCCGCCCCACATTCGTCCGCATTGGAGACACGCATGAGCCGCACCCAGGCCATCGAGCACGCCACCCGCCATTTCGAATCCGGCGCCTTTCTGGAAACCCTCAACCGGCGCGTCGGTTTTCGCACCGAAAGTCAGGAGGACGATCGCGCGGCCACGCTGCTGTCGTATCTGACCGATGAGATCACGCCTGAAGTTAAAGGCCTCGGCTTCACCACGCGCATCGTCGCAAACCCGGTGGACGGCTTCGGACCTTTCCTGATCGCGGAGCGCCACGAGGGCGACCATCTGCCGACCGTGCTGATCTACGGCCATGGTGACGTGGTGCGCGGCTACGACAGCCAGTGGCGCGCGCCGCTGACGCCGTGGGCCGTGACCATCGAAGGCGAGCGCTGGTTCGGCCGCGGCACCGCCGACAACAAAGGCCAGCACAGCATCAATCTCGCCGCGCTGGCAAGCGTGCTGGCCGCGCGCGACGGCAAGCTCGGCTTCAACGCGAAGCTGCTGATCGAGATGGGCGAGGAAACCGGCTCGCCCGGACTCGACGAGATCTGCCGCGCGCACCGTGAAGAACTGGCCGCCGACGTGCTGATCGCCTCGGACGGTCCGCGTCTCGCCGCGCGCCGCCCCACCGTGTTCCTCGGCTCGCGCGGCTCGGTGAATTTCAAGCTGTCGTTGAATCTGCGCGACGGCGCGCATCATTCGGGCAATTGGGGCGGCCTGCTGCGCAACCCGGCCACGGTACTGGCGAACGCGTTGGCAAGCCTCGTCGACGCGCGCGGCGTGATCGCCGTCGACGGTTTGCGTCCGCCGCCGATTCCCGAGGCGGTGCGCCGCGCGCTCGCCGATATCACGGTAGGCGGCGGCCCGGGCGATCCAGATGTCGACGACAACTGGGGCGAGCCCGGCCTTACCGCACCCGAGCGCGTGTTCGGCTGGAACAGCTTCGAAATACTCGCGTTCAAGGCCGGCAACCCTGAGAACCCGGTCAATGCGATTCCGTCGTCGGCATTCGCGCATTGCCAATTGCGCTTCGTGGTCGGCACCGATTGGGACAACCTCGAACGGCATCTGCGCGCGCATCTGGATGCGCACGGCTTCTCGCAGGTGCAGATCGACGTCGAGCGCGGCGCGCCCGCCACGCGCCTGGACCCGGACGATCCGTGGGTCACTTGGGCCATCGACTCGCTCGAACAGACCACCGGCAAGAAGACCGCCGTGCTGCCGAATCTGGGCGGCACGCTGCCCAACGAAGTATTCGCCGACACGCTCGGCCTGCCGACCATCTGGGTACCGCACTCATATCCGGCCTGCTCGCAGCACGCGCCCAACGAACACCTGCTCGCACCGGTCGTGCGTGAAGGTCTGCAGATCATGGCGGGCCTCTTCTGGGATCTCGGCGAAAACTCGCCGCGCGCGTCCGCGGTCAGCGCAGCCTGAACGCAATCCAGGCGACGCCCGAACGAATCGGGCGCAGCACGCCGTTATCGCATCCGTCACGAGGCACGTCCACGATGAGCACGTCCACTCTGCAAGCCAGCGCCGCGCGGCCGTCCGCCGCGAAGGTCCATCGCATCATTCTCGCGGCGTCGATCGGCAACGCGCTCGAATGGTTCGACCTCGTCGTCTACGGATTCTTCGCGGTGACCATCGCGAAGCTGTTCTTTCCGGCGCGCACCGAAGCGATTTCGCTGATGCTCACGCTCGGCACCTTCGGCATCTCGTACATGATCCGGCCGCTCGGCGGACTCGTGCTCGGTTCGCTCGCGGACCGCGCTGGGCGCAAGGCGTCGCTTCTTCTCTCGATCGCGCTGATGATGGTCGGCACCCTCACGATCGCCGTGATGCCGCCGTATGCCGCGATCGGTCTGTGGGCGCCGGCGGGCATCATGCTGTCGCGTCTCGTGCAAGGTTTTTCGGCCGGCGGAGAGTTCGGCGCGTCCACTGCGTTTCTGGTCGAACATGCGCCCGAGCGCCGCGGCTTCATGGGTAGCTGGCAGTTCGCGAGCCAAGGCATGGCGACGCTGCTCGCCTCCGGTTTCGGCGCTCTGCTGACGAGCCAGCTCACGAGCGCGCAACTCGAATCGTGGGGATGGCGCGTGCCGTTTCTGTTCGGCCTCGCGATCGGCCCGGTGGGTTTCTATATCCGCCGTTACGTGGATGAAGGCGCCGAGTTCAACGCCGAGCCGAAAGCCCGCACGCCGCTGCGCGATCTGTTCGGCACACAGAAGGTCCGCATGCTGCTAGCGGTCGGCTCGCTGATCATTTCGACGGCGGCCAATTACATGATCCTGTACATGCCGACCTACGCGATCAAGCAACTGCACCTGCCCGCCTCGACCGGCTTCGCGGCGACGCTCGCCACCGGCGTGGTGCTCACGGTGCTGACGCCGTTCGCGGGTCATCTGTCCGACAGACTCGGACGCATCCGCATCATGGCGACGGCCGCCGTGCTGATGCTGGTGACGGTGTATCCGGCTTTTGTGTATATGAACGCGCATCCATCGTTCGTGACGATGCTGCTCGCGCTGATCTGGATCGGCGTATTGAAGGCGACGTATTTCGGCGCGCTGCCCGCGTTGATGTCGGAGATTTTCCCGACGCAGACGCGTGCGACCGGTCTGGCGGTGAGCTACAACATCGGCGTGACGGTGTTCGGCGGTTTTGCGCCGTTCGTGATCACGTGGCTGATCGATGCAAGCGGTAATAAGCTCGCGCCTGGCTTCTATCTGATGTTCTGTGCGGTGGCGAGTTTGCTCGCGCTTTATGCGGTGCGCGGGAGGTTGAAAATCCGCTGACGGAGCGTGTCGAGGTGACAGTGTTGTAGACGCGAATCGGTGTCGGCTTGCGAGTGGGTGCGCCGGCCACGCCACCGGCGCACTCGAATTGTCACATGACTCGAGCCGCACTCGAGCCATGCATTCAACACTCGCGCATCAAGGCGCCGGATTTGGCTGCAACTCATGCAGCGCATCGATTTCCGCGAGCACTTCCGGCGAAAGTTTCACCTCGACGCTGGCGATGTTTTCCTTCAACTGATCGAGCGAGGTCGCGCCGATCAGATTGCTGGTCACGAACGGCCGGCTATTCACAAACGCGAGCGCGAATTGTGCGGGCGACAAGCCGTGACGCTTCGCCAACTCGACGTAACGCGTGATCGCCTTTACGGCTTGCGGCTTGCTGTAGCGCTGAAAACGCTCGAACAGCGAAATGCGCGCACCGGCCGGACGCGCGCCGCCTTCATACTTACCCGTCAGCCAGCCGAAGGCCAGCGGCGAATAAGCCAGCAAGCCGATGTTGTCCCTGTGCGCGTACTCCGACAGCCCCGCTTCGTACGTGCGGTTCACGAGGCTGTACGGATTCTGAATGCTGACGATGCGCGGCAAGCCGAGCTTTTCGGCCGCGCGCAGAAACTGCGCGACGCCCCACGGCGTTTCGTTCGACACGCCGATGTGACGCACCTTCCCCGCCTTGACGAATTCAGCGAGCACCGACAGCGTCTCTTCGATCGGTACCGTATAGGCGTCGTCGACCCACGGATACGCCGGGCGGCCGAACGTCATCGTGCTGCGATCCGGCCAGTGCAATTGATACAGATCGACGTAGTCCGTTTGCAGGCGCTTCAGGCTGCCGTCGAGTGCTTCGGTCAGATTCTTGCGGTCGAACTGGTTGCCTTTGCCACGAATATGAGTGGGGTTGTGCGGTTGACGCGCCGGGCCGGCGATCTTGGTGGCAAGCACGATTTTCTCGCGCGCGCTGCGATGCCGTGCGAGCCATGTGCCGATGTAGCGCTCTGTCGCGCCTTGCGTCTCGGCACGCGGCGGCACCGGGTACATTTCGGCCGTGTCGATCAGGTTGACGCCATGATCGAGTGCGTAGTCGATCTGCGCATGCGCTTCCTGTTCCGTGTTCTGCTCGCCCCACGTCATGGTGCCGAGACCGATCAGGCTAACCTGCACATCGGAGTCGCCGAGTCTGCGGTATTCCATTGAACTTGTCCTGTTGATTGGTTGAACGGATTGGTTGAACGAAAAGCGCAGACGTTACCATGTCCGCCCGGCCTCTGCCTGGCGCGCTAAAATGCGGTTCCAGCGCATGTCACCCGTTTCTTTCCGCGCGAAATATTTCGCTGCGGCTTCCCTGCGTCGACCTGTCCACCATGAATCCCGAACACCTCGAACTGCTGGTCACGCGCATCATGCCTTACGGGAAATATAAAGGCCGCGTGATTGCGGACCTGCCCGGTCATTATCTAAACTGGTTTGCTAGCCAAGGCTTTCCGCCCGGCGAAATCGGCCGGCTGCTGGCGTTAATGCACGAGATCGATCACAACGGTTTGAAGTCGCTGCTCGAGCCGTTGCGCAAGCGCTGATCGCCTCGCGGTGAAAGCGGAGTGAAGCACCGTGAGGCATGGATGAAAGTCGGCCTGTAGGCATCGTGCAAGCAATCGCTGCCTGTACAAATTTATACAGTCTTTTGCTTGCACCTTGGCCGTCGAATGGACTTTAATCCACGTAGGTCTTCGCGCGAACTGCGTGGTTCGCGCCATCGTCCGCATGTCATCTTGCCTGTTCGTCCATGTCTGAATTCAGCTTGTCCGCGCTGCTCGAATTTATCGGCCACGACCTCTCGCCCGTGAGGGCGGTGATTCTCTTCTTCCTGATCGGCTACCTCGTCGTCGGACTGCCTGTGCATTTCCGCCAGGGCGCCGCATCGCGCGATATCTGGGGCACCGCCGCCGGCGTGACGATGGCCGCGATCTATGCGGCGTTCATTATCGGCGTGTACCCGGCTTTGCATCATTCGGCCGGGCTGTTGCGGTAACGCGAAGCGGCTTCGAAATGCGCCGTGCAGGAGCCCGCGCCTGCGCTCGGCACGCTTCGCTCAAACCGGCGCCACCTTCGGCAGATGCCAGCCGTAAGTCACGGCGAGCACGCGCAAGACGAAGCACGCCGAACCGCCCGCCAACGCTGCCGCGCCAGGCGGCAGACCGGCACGACGCGCCACCACCACGATGAACGCCCCCGCGAACGCGGCCGTTGCATAGATGTCGGCATGCAGGACGAGCGGCACGCGTGCCAGCAGCACGTCGCGTATCACCCCGCCGCCCACGCCCGTGACCGTGCCCATCAACATCGCGATAAACGGACGGATGCCGAACAGCAGCGCTTTTTCCACGCCCGCCACGGCAAACAGCGCGAGGCCCGCCGCGTCGAGCACGGTGACGAGCGCAACGGGAAACTGCTGCGCTGTCGAATGGAAGATAAAGGTGAGCAACCCGGTGATGAAGGTGAGCGCCGGATAGCGCCAGTCGCGGATCGCGTTCGGCGGCGAATCGCCGATCAGCAGATCGCGAATCACGCCGCCGCCGAGCGCCGCGACAAACGCAATCACCATCACGCCCAACAGGTCGAGACCGCCGTGGATCGCGCTGAGCGCACCCTCGAGCGCGAACACCACCGTGCCCGCCAGGTCGGCTGCGAGCACCAGTGTTTCGACGTTCAGCCTGATTTTTCGTATCGACAATGTCGGCATTGGCGCTGCACCCTTTCTGTCCCCGAGAAATCGAAACGGTATAGCGAAACGTCGCGGGCCGGGTGAAAAATCTGCGTGTGCGGTCAGGCGCTGCGCGTGGCTCGCCGCGCTTCAGGACGACGCGCGTTAATGGCCTGGACGCCCCATTGCGGCCAGATGCGCGAGCAGGCGATCGACCGACTCGTCGACCGGCATCCGGTCGCTCTCGATCACGACATCCGGCGCGAGCGGCGCTTCGAAAGGCCCGGAAATGCCGGTGAAATGCGGAATCTCGCCACGCCGCGCGCGAGCGTAAAGCCCTTTGGCATCGCGAGCTTCGCAGACGTTTAGCGGAGCATTCACGAACACTTCGATGAAACCGTCACCGACGATTTCACGCGCCGAGCA
The DNA here is from genome assembly GCF_000020125.1 of Paraburkholderia phytofirmans PsJN. Lineage (NCBI taxonomy): Bacteria > Pseudomonadati > Pseudomonadota > Betaproteobacteria > Burkholderiales > Burkholderiaceae > Paraburkholderia > Paraburkholderia phytofirmans. The sequence goes on along the minus strand of NC_010681.1, from coordinate 1,979,362 downwards.
CCGATGCCGATGCTCCGGCGAAATCACCGCGGCAATCACGACGAAGCCCTGCTGCATGAACAGCGCCGCGACGTGCGCGATCCGCCGCAAGTTCTCGGTGCGGTCCTCGGGCGTGAAGCCGAGATCGGCGTTCAGTCCGCGCCGCAGCACGTCGCCGTCGAGCACGATCGCCGCGTGCCCCGCTTCCATCAGACGCTGATGCAAGGCGTTGGCAAGCGTCGATTTGCCGGCGCCGGAAAGCCCCGTCATCCAGATCACGGCGCCGCGCGACGCGCTCATGAGCGATGCTCCGTGCCGCTTGCCTCGACCTCGCCAGTCTCGTGACGATGCGCCGCCGCCAACTCTGAGCCCAAGCCGTCGAGCAACGGCTGCAACAACGCTCGCGGCGGCTGCCAGCGTTGCAGCGACGTCTTATACAGCGGCCGGCGCACCTGCGCGGAACTGGCCGTATTCACCTGGCGCGCGGTCTGATAAAACGACAGACAGCGTTCGTCCCATTCGAGCCCGCAATGCGCGAGCAGGCGGTGCACATTGGCTTCAAAATCGTCGACCAGTTCTTCATACTTGACTTCGATCATCACACCTTCGGGGAGCACGCGTTGCCAGTGCGCCATTAACGCGTCGTACGCGCGGTAGTAGCGGCCCAGTTCGCCGAGATCATAGCTGAACGGCACGTCGTGAAAGATCCGCGAAAAAATCGACAGGCAGGTTGGCAACGGTGCGCGGCTGCTGTGAATGAAACGGGCATTCGGCAACGCGAGATGGATCAGGCCGAGGTTGATGAAATTGAACGGATACTTGTCGGTGAAGTGCGTGTAGTTCGCAGCCGGATTGCGTTGGTCGTTTTGCGCCCTGCTCTGGAGTTCCGGCAACGCATTGCGCATGCGGCGCAGATAGTCCACGCCGAGCGCGCGCAACGGCGCGGCGCCGACCTCTTCCAAAGCTTCGATATCGATCCGCAACGGATCATCCAGATCGCGGCGGATGCAGTTTACCAGCGCCTCGCCGAATTCCGTGCGCTCGCCCGCGCCGAACACTTGCGGGTGGCTCGCGAGAATCTGTTCGATCAAGGTCGAACCCGAGCGCGGCATGCCGACGATAAAAATCGGCGCCTGCGATGCGTCGCCAAGACCGCGCTTCGAGGCCAGCAGCTCGGCAGTCATCAGTTCGGGCAGATGCGCGAACAGACCGAGCGTTTCCGCTTCGTTGTAACGCACGCCGGCGCGGTGCAGCGCATTGCCCTTCAGAAAGTGATCGAACGACGCGTCGTTGCAGCCCACGTCGGACAGCGCCTGCCCGTACGCGAAGTGAAGCTCCGCCTGATTGGCCGGCGTGAGCGAAGCCGCATCGACGACGAGACGCTCCATCGCGAGGAACACGGGATCGTCGGCGGCGAGGCGCTTGGACTGCACGAAGTTGCGGTAGTACAGCGGCACCTGCGGCGCGGCTTCGATCGCACGGCGATACGCTTCGTGCGCTTCGTCGAAACGGCCGAGTGCCTGCAGGCAGTTGCCCATGTTGTTGTGCGAGCCGTCGGCTTGCGGATTCACGCGCGTCGCCTCGCGATAAGCGTCCACCGCCTGTTCAAGGCGATGCATCTGCTCGAGCGTCCAGCCGAGGCCGTGATGCGAATCCTTGTCGCGCGGATCGAGCGCGATCGCTTCGTGATAGCGGACGACGGCTTCGGGAAACCGGTTCAACGCGGCGAGCGTGGCCGCGAGGCGCTGCTGGACGAGCGCGTCGGTGGGATCGAGTGCGCGGGCGCTTTCGTAACGTTGGAGCGCGGCGTCGAGCTCGCCGCGCGCGGCGCAGGCGTCGCCTTCGGCGCGCCATTCCCTTGCGACAGCCGGCTGTGGATCTTGCTTCATTGACGGCTGGATATTTGCAGGCTTCGCATCGAGCGGTCCTGACAGTGAGCGAGTGCGATCTTTTCATCCGGCCCGGCAAGCGGCGCGGTCGGGAGTCGAAGGTAATTGTCTGAAGGCAACTTATCAGCCGCGCCCTACAGTTTCGTTGCGAAAATTTAACTAACTGTTACAGCACCGTGTATGCGTAAGTTCTGGAAAGCTTGTCGCCGCGCCTGACTGCCATGGCCTTCGATCACACGCTCGGGCGATCGACGCTGCATGGCATGCGCAAACCGTAATTGGCGGATACAAATGCTGCTGAACTCTTGAGCGTGCGGTTTTTCTCAATCACATGCGAAGGAGAAAATCGTGAGCAGGCTCATTGCATCAATGGCACTGTTGGCGGTGACGGCCAGTTTGACCGGATGCGCGGTCGCGCCCGGATACGACTATGGCTACGCGCAACCTTATTACCCCGACTACGGCTATGCGTACGGGCCACCGTATGCGCCGGTTTATGGCAGCGTCGGCATCTATGGCGGCTGGGGTGGATCCTGCTGCTATCACGGCGGGTATTGGCATGGCGGCCATGGGTGGCACGGCGGAAACGGCTGGCACGGCGGAGGCGGTGGCTGGCATGGCGGCGGGTACGGCGGGTCTCATGGCGGCAGCAGCGTCAGCGGCGGGGGAAGTTCGTGGAGCAGCGGCGGTGGCGGCCACGGGGGACGTGGGCGTTGAGGTGATCTGCCTGTCGTGATCTGCCTGTCTTGATCTGCATGGCACCTGCGGAGCCGGCTCGCTGCGCTACCCGGCTCCATTTTCCCGGCAGATACCCCCGGTCAAGCGAATTCACGCCTTGCGGTAAAATCGGTGTTTTGAATCAAGCCGTCTGGCCGCCCCATGTCTTCACCTCACACTCCCAGTCCGCGCCGCGTATCGGTCGCACCGATGATGGACTGGACCGATCGTCATTGCCGTTCCCTACATCGCGTGATCTCTCGCCATACGTGGCTTTACACGGAAATGGTGACGACCGGCGCGCTGCTGCACGGCGATGTGCCCCGCCATCTCGCATTCACGCCCGAAGAAGCGCCGGTCGCTCTACAACTCGGCGGCAGCGAACCCGACGACCTCGCGCGCTCGGCGAAGCTGGGCGAGCAATGGGGCTACGACGAAATCAATCTGAACTGCGGCTGCCCGTCCGAGCGTGTGCAACGCGGCGCATTCGGTGCGTGCCTGATGAACGAGCCGCAACTCGTCGCCGACTGTGTGAAGGCGATGCGGGATGCGGTGTCGGTGCCGGTAACCGTGAAGCACCGCATCGGCGTGGATGCCGTGGAAGAGTATGGATTCGTGCGCGATTTCGTCGGCACGATTGCGGAGGCGGGTTGCAATGTGTTCATCGTTCACGCGCGCAACGCGATTCTCAAGGGCTTGAGCCCGAAGGAAAATCGCGAGATTCCGCCGCTCAAATACGAGTACGCGTATCAATTGAAGCGCGACTTTCCGCAACTGGAGATCATCATCAACGGCGGCATCAAGACGCTCGATGAAGTCGAGGCGCATCTTGAACACGTCGACGGTGTGATGCTCGGGCGCGAGGCTTATCACAATCCGTATGTGCTGGCCGATGTAGATGCCCGCTTCTACGGGGCGGCGCAAACGCCGCTCACGCGCGAGCAGGTCGAGGCGAAGTTGATCGAGTATTGCGCCGCCGAAATGGTGCGTGGCACGTATCTCGGCGCCATCACGCGCCATGCGCTCGGCCTTTATCGTGGTGAAGCAGGGGCGCGTGGATGGCGACGCGTGTTGTCCGATAGCAAGCGCCTCGCCGCGCGTGATCTGACCATCTTCGATGAGGCAAGACAGCATCTGCGCGAGCCTATCGAAATTTTTGAATAAAGGACTAGGCAAACGGAATTCTTGTTCGTATAATCCCGTTTCTTCATCGACGAGCCAGGTTTTACGGCAAGTCAAGCAGATGTCAGTGGTGGCTGTAGCTCAGTTGGTAGAGTCCAGGATTGTGATTCCTGTTGTCGTGGGTTCGAGCCCCATCAGCCACCCCAAAGAATTCCAGCAGTAAAAGTTTTAAGAACGGCGTTGTGAGAAATCACAACGCCGTTTTTGTTTTGGCCTTGCTAGTTTGCAATCGATTTAGCGCGGGCCGAAAACAATCGGCCTCTTACACCGCGCTTCAGTTGTTTGACCCCCAACCGCCGAACTTCACCGAGTCGCCCCCGACACATTCGTTCCGCCCTCATCCGTTCTAGCCTTCAGCAACCCGGTATTGAGCATGGCCGAAAGCACGTCCTCGATTCGAGCATCTTCGAGCAGGCGGCGGCCGGCGCGCAGACGTCGTGCGTTTGTCAAATCGATAGCGCGCTGCAGATCGGAGGTCTCGGCGGCGATATACACGGCCATCCCGTAGCCGTATCGATCGGCGAGCCTGGAGTCGAAGAAATATTTCATGCTCACGTTTTCGGCAGCGGCGCCGAAAACTTTACAGCCCGATTCACGAGGGCATGAGAAACGGTTGCCCCTCGCAGAACGGTCTGCCCGTCAGTGCTGCCCCGCGTTCAGCAACAGCCATATCTGCTTTCGAGGCTCGCCGGCAAGGACGCGCGCGAACGCCGCTCTACAACGCACGCACGTGTAGTGCTCCTCCGCCCGCTCGTCCTTCACCGCTCCACGGCTATTCAACGTCAGCTTGTCATGCGGACGATGCGCGGACGGCAAACCATAAAGCTCGAAGCAATCCGCGCACGGTTGAATCCACAGGTCCATCGAAATCCTCTCCAAGGCGACGAGTTCAAACCGACGTTCGATTCGCGCCACGCTATCCATTGCGATTAACCCGCACCGCGACGCGGGTCTTTGACACCCGAAACCGCTTGGCCCGCGGGGTCGGACCACCGCTGAAGCTTGCCCCGCCTGCCTTCCGCCGATTATTTCAGATTCAAGAACAGTAATTTCAGATTATCAGGACAAATTTTTGATAGTAGGGGTATACACTGCCTTCCATCGACGTTGCAGACACACCTCACCGGCCCCCTGCAACGCCTTCCTGAACTGAAATCGAAAACATTATCGGAGTCACACCATGAAGACCAAGCTCATCGCCGCCCTGCTGGTTGCTGTTTCTGCCTCGATCGCTGCTCCCGCTTTTGCTAGCGGCTACGGTCCGGCACCGTTCTACCGTCCGTCGGTCGGCGCACCGGCTTCGCAACAAGGCCAGAACGCACAAACCGTGGCAGCTGAACGCGCCAACGCTCAATCGAATGCCTACGGCGGCGTGAACAACGTGTCGTCGCAATCGGGTGCCAAAGAGCCGGTTTCGGGCCCGCAATCGGTTTTCTTCGGCCACTAAGCAGTTGCCGTTGAACCGGGTGCCTCACGAGGGCAGCCGGTAAACTGGGCGCCGCGCATGCAGTATCGATGCCGGCGCCTAGTTGCGTTTACGCGCCATTGCACCGCATCGAGTCCGTCCGCTCACCGCTCGGCGACCGATCTCCCGCCTATTCACCCTTCGGCGATTCGCAAAACCGGATCCGGTTGCCAAATGGATCGACCGTCTCCAGCACCCTTCCCCACGGCAACGTTTCTACGCCCGGTTTCCCGTATTTGTAGTCTTTGCGCTGAAGTTCGGCATGTAACGCGTCGATGTCGTGCATCGGCACGAAAATCGTCGAGCCCGGCGTGGCGTCGCCATGATGCTCGCTCAAGTGCAGGATCAGATCGGAGCGGCGCACCTGCGCATAGAGCGGGAAATTCTCGTCGAACCGATGCTCCCATTCGACAGTAAAGCCAAGAAAGTCCACGTAAAATTCGCGGGCTTTTTGCTCGGAGAAGATACGGATGATCGGGATGGCACGCGCGAGATGCACAGCGGTCTCCGGCTAGTCATGGCGGGACAGCCAGCTTAACCGAAGGCGTGCGCGATTTCATCCGGGTGCGGAAGGAACGTGCGGCGAGGCGGCAAGGCCGCCCGCGTCGATCGCTTCACGCGCCGCGCGCAAACCCGCTTCGGCCGCGGCATGCTCAGTGCACCATAAGGTGTCGATATGCACGAGCCGCCAGTCGATCACCACCGCCTCGCCCCGCAACACCCGGAAATGGGCTTTGACGCCCGTCAGCACCTGTTCGACGGCGACCTCGATGTCGTAGTCCTGATAGCGCTCCTGGTAATCCCCCATGTCGAGACCCTTCGGCTCCATCTTCGCCTCCATGTGTCGTCGCCAATGTTTCGCCGCCAATGTGACGGCCAGACTTGTCCGGCGAGCACGCTTAACGGCTCGCGGATCGATTCGACCCGAACGTCATGCCAACTTCGCCCTGACGATCAATCGCAATCGCCAGAAAGATATTGCCGGCCGTTGCAGGTGATTTCGACGTCGCCGCCGCTCGCCTCGGCAACCAGACCGCCGGCCAGCAGTTCGGCTGTCACGGACTGCGCCAGCTTCGGCGCATCCTGTCCGACACCGACGTCGTTCAGACGCCGCAAGGCTTCCACCGCTTCGGGACTCAATGACTTTGACATGGCCGTCTCCGTCTGCATGCTCAATTCATCCTAGCAAGTTTCGGGGGCGTATGCAGGCGCGCGCCGAGGCACGCGAAATGCGTGGCGAAGATGATTCCACCAGCGCGGCGGCGCCGAACCGTGAGGCGATGGCGCCAGGGAGGACGGATATGAAGCGAAGCAGATGGGCAGTGTTGACAGCAGGCGTCGCGCTGGCGACGGGCCTCGGCATAAACGGCACCGTGACGGCATTCGCACAGACGGCGAAACCGGCACACACGCAGCAAAAACCGCCGCAAAACGACAACTCGTCGATGGCCAAGCCGCCCGAGGCCGCCTCCGGCTCAGGCGCTTCGAGCAATCCTGACAACATGCCGATCAAGCGCCCGAGCAAGCCGACCAACGACAAAATGATGCACGCGCCGCCCGCCAGCGGCGCCAATGCGAAATAGCGCGAGCTTCACAGGCGCGCGATCGACACCTCCGTGGACTTCACCAGCGCGATCACTTCCGAGCCGACCGTCAGTTCGAGTTCGTCGATGGAGCGCGTGGTGATCACCGAGGTGACGATACCGAACGGCGTATCCACATCGACTTCGGATACGACCGGTCCGCGGATGATTTCCTTGACCTTGCCTTTGAACTGATTGCGTACGTTGATTGCGGAAATGCCCATATCGAGTGACTCCAGAAAAGCGATTTAGAAACAGTCAGTCAAGCAATGTCAAACGGCCCAGCGAACCTCTGTCGGCCGCCTGAGACGGCCTTCGTCACGCGAGTCGTAAGCGTGATGGGAGAGCGCGTCGTCATTCGGCGCCGTCTTCAGTACGCGTTGCAACACGTGTTCTTCGAGCGCGGCGAAACCGGCCGACGCGCGCGCCCGTGGACGGGCAAGCGGCACCGGCTGATCGAGCGCGATGCGCCCTTCTTCGATCAGCAGAATCCGGTCGCCGAGCGCCACCGCTTCATGCACGTCGTGCGTGACCAGCAGCGCGGTGAATCGATGTTCGCGCCACAGGCGCTCGATCAGCGCGTGCATTTCGATGCGCGTCAACGCGTCGAGCGCGCCGAGCGGTTCGTCGAGCAACAGCAATTGCGGCCGATGCACGAGCGCCCGCGCCAGCGCCACCCGCTGACGCTGGCCGCCGGATAACTGGGCGGGCCAGTCGTTGGCGCGTTCCAGCAGGCCGACTTCGGCAAGGACGGCGCGTGCGTCCTCACGCGCGCTGCGGCCGAGGCCGAGCATCACGTTTTGCAGCACACTCTTCCAGGGCAGCAGACGCGCGTCCTGAAACATGATGCGGGTGTCGATCGGGCCGCCGTCTTCGGCGCGCTTTTCGAGCACGCCCGAGGTCGTCTTCTCCAGCCCGGCGACGAGTCGCAGCAAGGTCGATTTCCCGCAGCCGCTGCGGCCGACAATCGCCACGAAACTGCCGCGCTCGATCGACAGATTGAAATCGGCCAGCACCTGGCGTTCGCCGTAGCTTTTTCCTACGCCGCGCAATTCCACCGAATAATCCGCGGCACGGCGCGCGTCGTTGCGTGCGAGCGCGCCAGGCGATAGTCCCGCATCGACGCGCGGTCGATGATGATGCGTCGCATCGGCATATTCGAGGTCAGCGGCTTCGTGCGCGTCATGATCGACATGACGATCGTGCGCCAACTCGGCTTCGAGATCGCTGCCGGCAATCCCGCCGAACGAGGCGGACAAGGTCGTTGCGTTCATGATTTCGCTCCTCGTTGATATGCCGGATGCCAGCGCAGCGAGACGCGTTCGAGGCTTTTCGCCAGCACGTCGGCGAGTTTGCCGAGTGCCGCGTAGAGCAGAATGCCGACCACCACCACATCGGTTTGCAGGAATTCGCGGGCGTTCATGGTCATGTAGCCGATGCCCGATTGCGCGGAAATGGTTTCGGCGACGATCAGCGTGACCCACATCAGCCCGAACGCGAAGCGCACGCCGACCAGAATGGAGGGCAACGCGCCCGGCAGAATCACGTGCCGGTACAGCGCGAAGCCCTTCACGCCATAACTGCGCGCCATCTCTATCAGATTGGCGTCCACCGAACGGATGCCGTGAAAGGTGTTTACGTAGATCGGGAAAAACACGCCCAGCGCGACGAGAAACACCTTCGCCTGCTCCTCGATGCCGAACCACAGAATCACGAGCGGAATCATCGCCAGCGCCGGGATGTTGCGGACCATCTGCACGGTCGAGTCGAGCGCGATCTCGGCGGGCTTGAACAGACCGGTCGCGAGTCCGAGCACGAGGCCGATGCCGCCCCCGATCGCAAAACCCGACACCGCGCGCCACGTGCTGACCTTCACGTCCGTCCACATTTCGCCGGACTGGATCAGCGACCACGCGGCCTTGACGACCGCGAGCGGTTCAGGGAGCACGCGCGTCGACAGCACGCCGCTCCGCGCGGCGAATTCCCACGCCAGCAGAATCGCGAGCGGCGCGAGCCACGGCGCGAGATGCGCGCCAACCCGGCGCAACGTGTTCAAACCCGAGCCGGCCTCGGCGCCTTCATGCCGCGCGGCGCTCACAGTGGATTCAGCCATGCTTCTCGTTCCTCATTGCTTATCGATGGGCATGCATGGCGAGTTCGAGACTCAGCTCGAACTCGCCGCCTTCGGCAGATAGTTGTTGCCGACGATCTCGCCGAACGGCCCCGACAGCGGTCCATTCGACACCTTGTTGCGACGGTTCGGCAGCAACGGAAACACGAGTTCGGCGAAGCGATACGACTCTTCCAGATGCGGATAGCCCGACAGAATGAAGGTGTCGATGCCGAGTTCGGCGTACTCCTTCATGCGCGCCGCCACCTGCTCCGGATTGCCGACCAGCGCCGTGCCCGCGCCGCCGCGCACGAGGCCCACGCCCGCCCACAGATTCGGATAGACCTCGAGTTCCGCCCGGCCGCCACGCTTGCCGCCGTGCAGCGCGGCCATGCGGCGCTGGCCTTCAGAGTCCATCTTCGAGAACGAGGCCTGGGCACGCGAAATGGTTTCGTCGTCGAGCTTGCTGATCAGCTTGTCGGCGGCGGCCCACGCTTCTTCTTCGGTCTCGCGCACGATCACGTGCAGACGTATCCCGAACTTGATCTGACGGCCATGCGCCGCGGCGCGCGCGCGAATGTCGGCGATTTTCTTCGCGACTGCGGCGGGCGGCTCGCCCCACGTCAGATAGGTATCGATATGCTCGCCCGCCATCTCGTGCGCGGCCGGCGACGAGCCGCCGAACCACAGCGGCGGATGGGGGTTCTGCACGGGCGGATACAACGCCTTGCCGCCCTTCGAGCTCAGATGCTTGCCCTCGAAATCGATCGCGTCGTTGGTATGCGCCGCAGTGAGCAGCTTGCGCCAGATGTGCAGGAATTCGTCGGTGATTTCATAGCGCGTGTCGTGGTCGACGAACACGCCGTCGCCTTCCAGTTCAGCCGCATCGCCGCCGGTCACGACATTGATCAGCAGCCGCCCGTTCGACAGCCGGTCGAAGGTCGCCGCCATGCGCGCGGCCAAGCCCGGCGACGAGATGCCCGGGCGAATCGCCACCAGAAACTTCAACCGCTTGGTCGCGGCGATCAGGCTCGACGCGACGACCCATGCGTCTTCGCACGAGCGGCCCGTCGGCAGCAGCACGCCCTCGTAGCCGAGCGTATCGGCGGCGACGGCGATCTGCTGGAAATAGTCGTAATCGGCTGCGCGTGCGCCTTGGGACGTACCGAGATAGCGGCTGTCGCCGTGAGTCGGAATGAACCAGAACACATTCATTTGCTGCTCCTGCAGGTACGAAACTGGATTAAATGAAAACGGTGCGTCGAGCGTTCGCGCACAGGCCGGCCGCGCACACGCCTCCGGCACACAGCCGGACGGTGCAGCGCAAAGAAACGGAAAAATGCGGTGCCGGTGCGCGCTAGCGGCGACAACGGACCGGCCGGCGCGCGTGCGCCATGCGGCGGATGAAGATCGGCATCAGGCAGGACATCGCAACGGCTTCCCTCGACCAAACGTGCGCGTCATGCGCTCGATTAAACGGCGACGGCGGCAAACGCCGTCTGCATGGAGAAACAGTCTATGGATCGGGCTGCGGCTTTTGAACGATTTTTTTTAGCTTAGGTTTTCCACTTTCGTGATTAGCCCGACGCTAAAGCATACGGATGTTGCGCGGCGTGTACGCTGGAAGGGGGGTACGTCTATATATAATGGCGCACGTTTTCCGAATAATCCGGTACAGGCCATGCGAACCACGCCGCCTGTATCCTGGCGGTGCAATGCATGCAAAAACTCATCCTGCCGTTCGTCGCCGGTTTTCTGGCTTCCCTGTTCTTCCACGACTCGACGCTGGCGCTGCTGCACGCAGCCGGGATGATCGAGCCGACCGGTTTTTCCACTGCGCCGTTTTTACCGCTCGGCTTGCCTGAGTTCATCGCCAACGCAATCTGGAGTGCGTTCTGGGCCGTGCTGATGGCGTGGCTGTTGCGCGTCGCGCCGCATCGGCGTGCGCCGTGGGTGCCGGCCTTCGTGTTTGGCGGCATTGCGCTGACGGCGGCGAGCGTGTTCGTGATCGACCCGCTGCGCGGCATCTGGCCGAGCGGCAACATGCTGCCGCGCCTCTCCGTGGGGTTCGCCGCGAATGCGATGTGGGGCTGGGGCGCGCTGGTGTTCATGCGCGCCTTCATGGCGAGCGAAGACGAGGAATGAGCGGCGCGGCGGCTTAGCCGCCGGTCGTTTGCAACAGCGCTATGCCGCGCGCCACGGCGTCATGGCTTGCCGCCCGGCTTTGATCCTTCGGGTTTAACCGCGCAGATCGCGCAGCGGATGCTCGTTCGCCGGCCACGGGCTCTCGAACATCTTCTCGACGTCGGCGGCGTTCACGTCTTCGATGCGCGCAAAGCGCCAGCGCGGCGCGTTGTCCTTGTCGATGATGCGCGCGCGAATGCCTTCTATCGTGTCGCCGTGCAGAAAGCTCGAGCGCGTCAGATCGAGGTCGCCACGCAGCACGTCGGCCATCGAACCTTCGGCGCGCGTCACCACTTCCAGCGACACCGCCATCGACAACGGCGAACGTTCGCGCAACACCGAAATCATCTGTTCGGCCCAATCGGCGGCCTCGCGCTCGCTTTGGAGCGAGGCAAGAATGCGAGCGACATCGGGCAACGCGAAGTGACGATCGATCAACGCACGCCCGTGCGCCAGCGACGAGGCCTCCGGTTGCGGCACGACCTGATGCGCGAGCGCCTCGCGTTCAATGCACGCCACCACGTCCGCACCACGCTCGAAAGGCTCGCTGCGCAAGGTGTCGACCAGCGCGGGCAAGGCCGCGTCGTCGATGTAGGTGTCGGCAAGACCTGCGTAAAGCGCGTCGGCCGCGCCGATCGTTTCGCCGGTCACCGCGAGATAACGGCCGATCGCGCCGGGCGTGCGAGCCAGAAACCAACCCGCGCCGACATCGGGAAACAGGCCGATGCGGGTTTCAGGCATCGCCATCTTCGTCGAATTCGTGACGACTCGCAGACCGCCTGTGCGATGCGCACCCTGCGAAATGCCCATGCCGCCGCCCATCACCACGCCGTTCATCAGCGCGATATACGGCTTCGGGAAGGTGAAGATCGCGTGATTGAGCCGGTATTCCTCGATGAAAAACGTGTCGCGCGCATCGTGCTCGCCGCGCTGCGCCGACTCATAGAGAAAGCGGATGTCGCCGCCCGCGCAGAACGCGCGCGGGTGCCGGCTGCGCACCACGACGGCGAGCACGTCCGGATCTTCGCGCCACTGGTCGAGCGCCGCGTGCATCGCGCGAATCATGCCGGTCGACAGCGCATTGAGCGCCTTCGGCCTGTCCAGTTCGATGAAACCGATGCGGTTGGCTACGTAAGTCGCGACTTCGTCGCTGACGTCGGGCGAGGCGGAAATGGACATGGAGAGCTAAGCGCAACCGCGCAAATTGAGGTGGAATTGAACGTTATCACGCGCTCGTGATTTTGCGCCTGGCGGGCGGCGCGGTGACACCGCTCGCTGTGGCTTTCGCCGGTTTTTTAGCTAACGGTTGAGCGTCGAGATCGTTGTCCGGTTGCGCTGCCGATTCGAGACGCGTTCCGGGCGATTTCTTCTTGCGCGTGCCGGCGCTGCCCACGGCGCCCGTCGGCGCTTGTTCTGCATGCGATGCGCCCAACCAGGCGTCGAGCGCAACGCCCACCACGGTATCGAGCGGCGCGGTCGGAAACACGGGGCACGTCAGATTCAGTGCGACGATGCCGTGCAAGTTTGCCCAGAACGCCTCGGCCCACACCGCCACATCCATCGACGCCGACAGCCGCCCCGCCGCTTTGAGTTCGTCGAGCGCGGAAATCATGATGTGCAAGGCGGCTTCTCCGGGGTCGGCCTCGGTAGCGGCCGTTTCGCTGCTCGCTTCGTCAGCCGCGCTGGCTCCGGTGTCCTCGCTCGTCGCCGCAGCGCCGGACGCCGCCCCGGCATTAGCCGGATCCGCCACCGCCTTACCCTTCACCGCTCCGCCCAACGCCGCGCCCGTGTAGCTCGGATCTTCCATGAAGATCAGCCGGTACGTTTCCGGATGCGCAACGCCGAAGGCCACATACGCCCGGCCGAGCGCCTTGAGCCGCTCGGCCGGATCGGCAATGCCCGCGAGCGGCACAAACGTTTCCAGTAGTTGCGCATAGCCTTCCGCGCACAAGGCCTGCGCGATCTCATCGCGGCTTGCGAAGTGCAGGTAAAGCGTGGCCGGTGAATATTCGATGGCGTCGGCGATCTTGCGCATGGACAACGCGGCAAAGCCTTCGCGCATCACGATGCGCCGCGCGGCATCGAGGATGCGTTCGCGCAGTGCCTGCTTCTGGCGGTTCTTTCGTTCAGCGATTCCCATGACGAACATTTTCGGGTTGACAAACTGAAAAGTCAAATTAAACTGAACACTGTTCACTGAACGGTGTTCACTAAATTTCTCTCCATCAGTCACAAAATCATGCGGACGCGATCCGGCGCCGCCTCAGGGAGTAGTCATGCAAGAGACAGGCAAGGTGGGTTTATTCGGCGCCGCGGGCGCGGCCGGCCAGGTCATCGCGGCGGCGCTCAGCGCGGCGGGTCGCGATTACCGCGTGGTCGGCCGTTCGCGTCAGCCGCTCGAGGCCGCGTTCGGCCACGATCCGCACGCCGAGATCGTCACGTGGAATCCGGACGACCCCGCCTCGATCCGCGCGGCGTCCCAAGGTCTGCAAACGGTGATCTATCTGGTCGGCGTGCCCTACGACCAGTTCGCCGCGCATCCGCCGCTCATGGAGAGAACGCTTGCGGGCGTGACGGCGGCGGGCGTCGAACGCTTCATTCTGATCGGCACGGTGTATCCGTACGGCCGCGCGCGCGGCAACCCGGTCCGCGAAGATCATCCGCGGCAGCCGCACACGTTCAAGGGGCAAATGCGCCTCGCGCAGGAAAACCTGGTGCTGGCGGCGCATGGCCACAATGGCCTCTCGACGCTCGTGCTGCGCCTGCCCGACTTCTACGGCCCGAATATCGAGCGCAGCCTGCTGAACGGCGTGTTCGAAGCCGCGGCAAACGGCAAGCGCGCGCAGGTGATCGGGCCTGCGGATGTGCCGCATGAATTCATCTATCTGCCGGATATCGGGCCGGTGGTCGAAAAGCTCACGCGCACGCCCGAGGCATATGGACGCTGGTGGCACCTCGCCGGCGCGGGGACCATCACGCAGCGCGAAGTGGCACGGCAGGCCTATGCGCTGGCGGGCCGCCAACCCAAGCTGATGGTGGCCGGCAAGACGCTGCTGCGCGTGCTCGGCCTGTTCAATCCGTTGATGCGGGAACTGGTGGAAATGAATTACCTGATGACCGAACCGCTCGTGCTCGACGACTCGGCGTTGACCGAACTGATTGGCCCGATCGCCAGAACGTCCTACGAAGAAGGGATCCGCCATGCATTCGATGCCGCGCGCGAAGCGGCATCGGCGAATGCGGGAGCAAACGGCAGCGCCGCGAGCGCGGTTTGAACAACGGCGCGAAGGTCGTCGGGGTGTGGCAAGTGGCGTTGGGTTGGCAAGCTGCGTGGGGTTGGCGAGCTGCGTTGGGTTGGCGAGCTGCGTTGGGTTGGCGAACTGCGTGGATTTGCGGCGTGCGGCACTTCAGTCAGCGCGTGCAAATTCGCCATGGCTCTCGCACGGCCCACTCAGTCGCAACTGTTCACCAGCCAGTCGGCGGGTGGCGGGTGGCGTTGGCGAGCTGCGCGAGGATTTGCAGCGTGCGGCACTTCAGGTCAGCGCATGCAAATGCGCTATGGCTCGCTCAGTCGCAAATGCTCATCAACGATAACGCGTCTGACCGCCAATCCGCTGCAATTACGATGCGGCCCGCGCAGCCGCATTCTCTTTCGGACAGCGCCATCACCCCGCGACATTGCCCGGCGGAAAGTGACCGCTCTTCAGCAGCACAGGCGTGCCGTTACTGATCTGCAAGTGCTCGCGCGCGACCGCTTCGATGCGCGGACGTCCGGCGTCGAAAGCACGCATCCAGCCTTCCAGGTCCTCGGAATAGGCGCCGAAGTGATCTTCGAGCGCTTCCACGGAGATCGCGCACGGCACCGGTTCGCCATCCACCAGTGCGGGGAAGACAACGGTCAGATTCGAGTCGCGGTAAGCAGGCGCGTCCGCGGGAAACCGAATTTCCATGGTTGCCTCATCAGAAAGATCCGGCGGGAAACCGGCGCCGGCGAGAACCGGCCGGCGCCGGAGAACGTCGATATGGTACTCGCGCGGCCGGACCGAGGTCCAGCCTGCGGCCAAGCTTTCATCGGCAGTTTTGCCGACCCGCCCGGCGACGCTTTGCTCCACCTTACGCCCCGCCATCAAGCGCCTCCCAGCAAGCGGTCGATGTAATCGCGCGCCGCCTGCTCGACGAAGGCGAGCGCCTCCTCCTCGCTGCCGAAGCGCTGGCCGTCGCCGAGTTCGAGCAAGGTTTCCATACGATGAGGATCGTCCGGACCGTGTTCAGCCAGGCTCACCGAGCCGACGTAAGTCCCGCTCGCGCTGCCTGCGGTCGTAGCCGGCGCGTCGGCCGCCGGTACGAGGCGCGCGGCGGCGCTGATGTAATAACCGCGGTAAGGGCCGCTGACCCGTTCAGCCATATTCGTTCTCCTCGTTGTAATTCAGGGTGGATGCCGCGCACAGCGGCGTTCGATGCGCCTGCCTGTGCGTCGACCTTCATGTCACCGCTTGCGTCCGCGCGGCCAGTGCGTCGCCGGCATTGACGCGCGGCCAACCAGTAAGTAAGGCGCGTCGCGAGCCGATTAGTTCTACGGCGCCGCCCGGCGGTGCAACCGATCGCACTTGTTCGGCCCGCGCCGGTCGAACCGGATCATCGGCACGGACCGTGCTGTCACGAAAACGCCTTTTCGAGTTCACCGAGCGCAATATGGGAAAATATTTTCTGCAAAACCACGAATTGCCCGAGCCGGATGCGGCGAACACATGGTTTGCGTACGCCGAAAGTCACGGCATCGACATTGCAAAAGCCATCAGCATCTGGGAAGACGCGGCCACGAGAGAAGGCGGGGAAAGCCGCCGGATGGTCAGCGCTGCGGGCATCACGATCGAAACGCCGTGAGCTTCCCGAGCGTCGACAGGCGCTCCCGGTCCACGTGGCGACCCGAATATCAATCTGAAAGGAAACATCACGATGCATTTCATGACGCAACTGCGCCGCGCCGGCCGCTTCAACCGCCATCGAACCGGCGCCGCAGCGCTTGCTCTCGTTCGCCGCAGCCCGCTCGTGGCCGCCCTGCCCGCCGCCGTGCTGATCGGCGCGGCGAGCCTCGCCGGCTGCGCATCGTCGAACACCACGTCGCTGATCAATCTGCCGAACGGCCAGACCGGCTTCGCCGTGAATTGCAGCGGCGCCGACGCCGCTTCCAGCTGGGCGTCGTGCTACGTGCAGGCCGGCAAGGCCTGCGGCGCGACGGGCTACGACATCGTGTCCAAAGACAATGACGAAGGCGGCACGGCGGGCGGCAGCGTCACGAACGTCGTCTCGGCCAACGTGAAAAACCGTTCGATGATCGTGCGCTGCAAGTAAGCACCCGCGGCGCCCGTGTCTATGCAGCGGCTCAGTGCGCCTGCATCTTCGAAAACATGTTCAGTACGGCAACCCCGGCAATAATCAGCCCGAGTCCTATAACGGCCGGCACGTCGGGCACCTGGCGGTACAGCAGCACCGCGACCAGCGTGATCAGCACGATGCCGGCGCCGGACCACACCGCGTAGACGATGCCGACCGGAATGCTCTTGAGCGTGAGCGACAGGCAATAGAACGCCACGCCATAGCCGAGCACGACCACCGCCGAAGGCAGCAACCGCGAGAAACCCTCCGACGCCCGCATCGCGGAGGTCGCGATCACTTCGGCCACGATGGCGATGCCGAGCAAGGCATAAGGAGGCAGCCGCATCGGCTCAGGCCTTTGCAAGCGCGAGCTTGCTGTAGTCGTGGCCGAGATGCGCGCACAGCGCTTCCACCACCAGTTCGTGATCGGCGCGCTGCGGCAGACCCGACACGGTGATCGAACCGATCACGCCCGCGTGCGCCACCGTCAACGGAAACGCGCCGCCGTGCGACGCATATTCCGACGCGGCCAGGGCGTGCTTATCCGCGAGCGTGCCGCCGGCCTGCTGCAACTTCAAGCCGATCGCGTACGAACTGCGGCGGAAATGCGCGACCGTGTTGCTCTTGCGGCGCACCCAATCGATATTGTCCGGCGTGGCGCCGTCGAGCAGGCTGAAAAACAGCGGCTGACCGAAGGTGCGCACGTCGATCGCGACGGGGATACCGCGCGCCTTGGCGACCTCGTGCAGATACGCGCCGACTTGCCACGCGCGGTCGGCGTCGAATTGGGGGAACACCAGCGTGTGTTCCTGAGCGGCAATCACCTGCAGATCGTGAGCGATATCCATGGAGTTCAGAACAAGGTAAGAGTTGGAGCGCGCCGCCGTGCGTGCGGGGTGGCGTCGCGAGAGGAACCTGAATTCTAGCGCAGCGCCTTACGCGGGCCTTCCGGCATGCGACGCAAGCCATGCGCGCGGCGACTTCAGCGCTCACGTGCCGATGCAAGGCTCATGGATTGAAGCCGGTTCTTAAATAGCTATTGCAACCCTATCCGCTTTGTTCTATAATCTTTTCTTCGACGGACGCGGGGTGGAGCAGTCTGGCAGCTCGTCGGGCTCATAACCCGAAGGTCGTAGGTTCAAATCCTACCCCCGCAACCAAGCGCACCAAATTGGTTGGAGACGTCGAAGACAACATTGAAGGCTTGCCTAACCGGCAGGCCTTTTTTGTTTCTTTCCCGCTGTTTTTTTACGACGCGTAGCGCATTACCAGCCGCAGTCGTAGTGCCTTTCTTTCAGCACCGATCCCACCACTGGCTTGCGACACCATGCATGCCCGCGGATCGAGCCTCGCGCGCAAGATACTCCGGATTCCGAACAAAACAATCACGCCGCGCGCACGCAGTTTTCGGCTTGTTCCTCAGCATCGGCCTCGCCTCACGCCAAATCCCGCTCGCCGCGATTTTGCGACCTGAGAAAAACTTCGCCCCGGTGATAAACTCCTATCACCCTTTCTCGTCCCCTTCCTATGAAATTCTGTTCTGTCTGCGGCCAGGGCGTCAGCCTGAGCATCCCGCCGGGCGACAACCGCGAGCGTTTCGTATGCGGCAGTTGCGGCACGGTGCACTATCAGAATCCGCGCAACGTGGTCGGCACCGTCCCGGTGTGGGACGACAAAGTGCTGCTGTGCCGTCGCGCGATCGAACCGCGCTACGGCTACTGGACGCTGCCTGCGGGCTTCATGGAAATGGGCGAGACCACCGCCGAAGCGGCATCGCGCGAAACGCTGGAAGAAGCCGGCGCGCGCGTCGAAGTGCAAAACCTCTTCTCGCTGCTGAACGTGCCGCACGTGCATCAGGTGCATCTGTTCTATATGGCGCGCCTGCTCGATCTCGACATTGCCGCCGGCGAAGAAAGCCTGGAAGTAAAGCTCTTCGAAGAACACGAAGTCCCCTGGGACGAGATTGCCTTTCCCACGGTCGGCCAGACCCTGCGTTTCTTTTTCGCCGACCGCGCCGCCGGCAGCTTCGGCCTGCACACGGGCGACATCTTCCGCTCGCTGCGCGAAGGTTGAGCGGCGCGCATGGTTCCCTGGCTCGGACCTGACGATCCGTTCCCGCCCGTCGAACGCGCCCTCGGCGCGACCAGCGGCGCGCCCGGCCTGCTCGCCGCCAGCGGCGACCTGTTGCCGTCGCGCCTGATCGACGCCTATCGGCGCGGCATTTTCCCGTGGTATTCGGACGGTCAGCCGGTGTTGTGGTGGAGCCCCGACCCGCGCATGGTCCTGCGCCCCGCCGAATTCAAGGTGGCGCCGTCGCTGCGCAAAACGCTCAGGCGCGTGCTGCGTGAAGACGCGTGGGAAATCCGCGTCGACCATGATTTTGCCTCGGTGATGCGCGCCTGCGCGCAGGCACCGCGACGTGGACAGCGCGGCACCTGGATCACCGCCGATGTGGTCGAAGCGTACTCGTCGCTGCATCGCGTGGGCGACGCGCACAGCATCGAAACCTGGTTCGAAGGCAAGCGCGTGGGCGGTTTATACGGGGTGTCGTTCGGCAAAATGTTCTTCGGCGAATCCATGTTCGCGGAGGTCACGGATGCGTCGAAAATGGCGCTGGCCGCGCTTGTCGGACACTTACGCCGTCACGAAATAGAAATGATAGACTGCCAGCAGAACACGTCGCATCTGGCGTCGCTAGGCGGTCGCGAGATAACGCGCAAGTCGTTCATCGCGCATGTTCGCGCGTCGGTCGAGGCGCCGCCGATTCCCTGGCGCTTCGACAAGACCGCGTTGCTCGAGGTCGTCGCGCCGGCGTCGTAGGAAAGAATCAGGCCGAATCCGGATCCGCCGCCTACCGAGCCGCGGGTCGTGAGCCGCGCGTCGTCAACCGCAAGGCGCCGGGTTTGCATTACCAGAGACGCTTCGAGAGCTGCCAACGTGACTCATCCCAACGAGCTGCCTCTTTCACCGCTTTCGGCGCTGCAATTTTATGCAACGGCGCCCTATCCCTGCAGTTACCTGGACGGGCGCATTGCGCGCTCGCAAGTCGCCACCCCCAGTCACCTGATCAACTCCGACGTCTACACCGACCTTGTCAAGGCCGGCTTCCGGCGCTCGGGCGTGTTCACGTACCGGCCGTATTGCGACGGCTGCCGCGCCTGCGTGCCGGTGCGCGTGCCGGTCGACCAGTTCGAGCCGAACCGCACACAGCGCCGCGTCTGGAAAAAACACGGCGAACTGATCGCCACCGTCGCGCCGCTCCACTACGACGAAGAGCACTACGCGCTCTACATGCGTTATCAATCGGCTCGGCATGCGGGCGGCGGCATGGATCGCGACAGCCGCGACCAATATGAACAGTTTCTGCTGCAGAGCCGGATCAACTCGCGGCTGGTCGAATTCCGCGAACCGCTGCGCGATCAAGCGGATGCCCCGGGCATTCTGCGCATGATCAGCATGATCGACATCCTCGGTGACGGGCTCTCGTCGGTGTACACGTTTTTCGAGCCGGGGCTGCCCAACACGAGTTTCGGCACCTACAACATCTATTGGCAGATCGAGCAGGCGCGCAGCCTCAAGCTGCCCTACGTGTACCTCGGCTACTGGATTCGCGAGAGTCCGAAGATGGCGTACAAGGCGAATTTCCGGCCGCTCGAAGGCTTGATCGACGGCGCCTGGTGCGTGCTCGATCCCACCAGCGTGGACCTGCCGCCGGTCGACCTGGCGATACACGGCAAGCGGCCGCCGCTCAAGCCGTAGCCGGGCCGTTGCGAAGGCGCGAGCGGGACGGGTCGCGCCGATCGCGCCAGTCGGTCTCAGCCAGTCGGTCTCATTAAGGCGCCAAAGCCGGTAAAATGGCGGGTTCCCATTTTCCGGCCGCCCGGCTTCGTCCCGTGTTCAGTTCCCTCTACCCGCTTGTACGCGCCCAACTCTTTCGCATGGACGCGGAAGACGCTCACCATCTCACCTTGCGCATGCTCGGCGCCGCCGGCCGCACCGGCTTGGCCGGCGCGTTTGCGCCGCGCGTGCCGGATGCGCCGCGCACCGTGATGGGACTGACGTTCCGCAACCCGGTGGGACTTGCCGCGGGTCTCGACAAGGACGGCGCCTGCATCGACGGCCTGGCCGCGCTCGGCTTCGGCTTCATCGAAGTGGGCACGGTCACGCCGCGCGCGCAGCCGGGCAATCCGCGCCCGCGCATGTTCCGGCTCCCGCAAGCGAACGCCGTGATCAACAGGATGGGCTTCAACAATGCGGGCGTCGACCAGTTCGTAAAGAACGTGCAGGCCGCGCGCTATCGCGGCATTCTCGGCCTGAATATCGGCAAGAACGCCGACACGCCGATCGAACGCGCCGCCGAAGATTATCTGTACTGTCTCGAACGCGTGTATCCATTCGCCAGCTACGTGACGGTCAATATCTCGTCGCCGAATACGAAGAATCTGCGCCAGTTGCAAGGCGCGGGCGAACTCGACGCGCTGCTCGCGGCGCTCAAGGACAAGCAGCAGCGTCTGGCCGACATGCACGGCAAGCTCGTGCCGCTCGCGCTGAAGATCGCACCGGACCTCGACGACGAGCAGATCAAGTCGATTGCCGACACGTTGTTGCGTCACCAGTTCGAAGGCGTGATCGCCACCAACACCACGCTGTCGCGCACGGCCGTCGCCGGCATGCAATATGGCGACGAAGCCGGCGGCCTGTCGGGCAAGCCGGTGTTCGACGCGTCGAATGAAGTGATCCGCAAGCTGCGCGCGGAAGTCGGCGAAACGGTGCCGATCATCGGCGTCGGCGGGATTTTTTCGGGAGACGATGCGCGCGCGAAGATCGCGGCCGGGGCGTCGCTGGTGCAGCTTTATACCGGGTTTATCTATCGCGGACCGGCGCTGGTCGCCGAATGTGCGCAGGCGCTGCGTTGAGCGTAGCGGCGCTGAACGTCGCGCCTGCCTCCGACGCTATGCCCTGCCCGGGGCACCGCGTTAGCGCCCGCGCCTCAGGCCCTAGCTTCGTGTCCCGCGCCCCGCGCCAGTAATATAGACATAAACAAACGATATTTTAATTTCGATAGTCTGCTTTGGTATGCTTTCGTCTGCTGAAACGCCAGACGAACAAAAAAGGAACTCGATGAAAATTGGCTTGCTGAAAAAGATTCTCGTCGCCGGCCTGATCGGCGCGTCGTTCACCGCCGTCGCCGCCCACGCCGACGACCTGCTCGATCAGGTCAAACAGCGCGGCACGCTGCGCATCGGTCTGGAAGGCACCTTCCCGCCGTTCAATTCGAAAGCGCCGTCGGGCGAACTGGTCGGCTACGACGTCGACATCGCCAAGGCGGTCGCCGCCAAGCTCGGCGTGAAGCCGGAATTCGTTACGACGGAATGGAGCGGCATCATCGCCGGTCTGCAGGCGAACAAGTTCGACGTGATCGTCAACCAGGTCGGCATCACGGACGCACGCAAGCAGGCGCTCGACTTCTCGCCGGCCTACACGTATTCGGCCGCGCAACTGATCCAGCGCAAGGACGACACGCGCCAGTTCAAGTCGCTCGACGATCTGAAGGGCAAGAAGCTCGGCGTCGGTCTGGGCACGAACTACATGGACATGGCGAAGTCGGTGCCGGGCATCGACGTGAAGACGTATCCGGGCGCGCCCGAGTACCTGCGCGATCTGGCCGCCGGGCGTCTGGACGCGGCGCTCAACGACCGTCTGATGCTCGCCTACCTGATGAAGAACTCGCAGTTGCCGCTGCGCACCGGCGCGAATGTCGGCGCGGGCAACCCTTCCGGCATTCCGTTCAGAAAGGGCAACCCGAAGTTCGCCAAGGCGATCGACGACGCGATGACTCAACTCGAAGCCGACGGCACGTTCTCGAAGATCTCGGACAAGTGGTTCGGCATCGACGTCAGCAAGCCGATCAAGTAAGACACGCTCGCTGAACCGAAGGGCGGCATCGTCGACGATGCCGCCCTTCGCGCTTCTGCAGCCAAGTTTATGATGTGCGCTTTTGCGCGCCTAACCCGTCCTCCGCCCAGCTCATGTCCACCACTTCCCTGCTCGTTGAATCGCTGCCCGTGCTCGCGCAGGGCGCCGTCCTGACGGTCAAGTTCGCGGTTCTGTCGATGATCTTCGGCCTGATTGCCGGCGCCGTGCTCGCGTTGATGGGCGTCAGCCACAACCGCGTGCTGAACTGGATCGCGCGCATTTATGTGAGCGTGATGCGCGGCACGCCGCTGCTGGTGCAGATTTTCGTGATCTATTACGGCTTGCCGAGTTTCGGCATTTCACTCGACCCGACGCCGGCCGGCGTGATCGCGCTGTCCGCGAATGTGGCCGCGTATCTGTCGGAGAGCATGCGCGGCGCGATCCTGGGGATCCACAATGGCCAATGGCTCGCGGCCTATAGTCTCGGACTCTCGCGACGCCAGACGCTGCGCTACGTGATCGCGCCGCAAGCCTTGCGCATTGCCGTGCCGAGTATGTCGAACAGTCTGATCAGCCTGATCAAGGACACTTCGCTGGTGTCGGTAATCACCGTGACCGAATTGCTGCGCAGCGCGCAGGAGATCATCGCATCGACCTATCAGCCGCTGCCGTTGTATCTTGCCGCGGCCGCCGTTTACTGGGTGCTGTGTCAGGTGCTCGAAAGCGTGCAACGCTGGTACGAACGGCGCCTTGCGCTGCCGTCGCGCCACTGAGCACCCAACGCTTTTGATTTAGCGGCTGGCGACAGAAGACGCCGCATCCAGCGGCGCGCCGAAGCGTTCGAAGCGCGGCGTGTAGTAGTGGTCCGGATCGAGCGAAAACGCGACATGGCGCGTCCGGCCCATCAATTCCTTGCGCGGAAAGAAGCCGAAGTAACGCGAATCGGCGCTGTCGTCGCGATTGTCGCCGAGCATCAGATACTCGCCGGGCGGCACGACCACCGGCCCGAACGAATCCCGCGGGCTCGGCGCCTGCGGCGCGAGCCGCACCGTATGCGTGACGCCGTCGAAGCGCTCCGTCAGATAGTCGCCGGGCGATGCGGCGTCGCCAGGCAGCGGCTTGAGCTTGAGCGGCTGGTAATCGGCGCGCACGCCGTTCACATACAGCACGTTCTCGCGCATCGCCACGCTGTCGCCGGGCAAGCCGATCAGGCGCTTGACGATCAGCTCATGCGCCGCCGACGAATCTATCGTCACGATATCGCCGCGCTGCGGATCGTGCAGATGCGCGATCGCGATATGCGTGAGCGGCACGCGCAAATCGTAGGCCATCTTGTCGACGAAGATCCGGTCGCCCTCGCGGATCGTCGGCAGCATCGAGCCGCTCGGCACGACGTTCCAGTCGGCCACGGCGCTGCGAAACAACACCATCAGGAAGAGAAACGCGACGACGCTCTTGTTGTCGCGCCACAGTTTTCCGAGCATGCGCATGGCAGGCGGCTCCAATGGAAGGAATTCGAAAGCGGCGGGCACGTGGAGCGTTTTTCTCTCCGCATGCCCGCGCAAATCCTACCACCGCTGCTGGTCGCAACGCGGCAACGCCGGCGACGCCGGCGACACTACTCTCCCGCGAACTTCAACCCGAGCGCCGCGCGCGCCGCGTCGGCCATCGCGATCATCTGCAGCGACCTGGCGTGCGGCATGACCGGACTTTCCATTTTCCCCGCCCGGATCAGTTCGCAGAAGTGCGCGGTCTCGTAGTTCAGGCCGCCGCCTTCGAACGGTTCGTCGAGTTCGACCACGCGTCCATCGGTATAGCGGATCGTCGCGCGCGACGGATTCCACCATGGCTCATGAATCGTGACGTGGCCCCCTTTGGCCATCAGCAGCGCATCGCCCTTGCCGTGCAGATCGAGCCCGCAGAACAACTGGGCGATGCCGCTCTCGTGCCGGCTGTTCAGGCTCGCGAACGTATCGACACCCGTCGCCCCGAGCCGCCCAAGCGTCTGCACCTCGAGCGGCGCGCCCAGCCAGTCGACGGCGAGAAACATCTCGTAGATACCAATGTCGAGCAACGCGCCGCCCGCATGCTCGAACGACAGCGAAGGATGATCGTCCGGTACGCCCGGCACCGAGCAGCCGGCCCGCACCAGCCCGACCGCGCCGATCGGATCGGCATCTAGATGCGCGCGCAACTTTCTGTAGAGCGGATAAAAGGGCGGCTTCATGGCTTCCATGAAGAGCCGCTGCGCGTCGCGCGCGGCGTCGAGCACGCGCTCGAGTTGCGGCTGATTGATGGTGGCGGGTTTTTCGCACAGCACGTGCAGACCGGCTTGCAGCGCGGCGATCGCGTAGTCGGCGTGACTGTCCTGGACGGTGGCGATATAGATCGCGTGGATACCGCTCGCGAGCAGCGCGTCGAAACTCGCGCACACCTCGCCGCCGAATTCCCCGGCGAATGCCACGGCCGGCTCCGCGCGGCGCGACCACAGCGCGGTTAGTTGCGCGTGCGGCACATGAGCGAGACCTGCCGCGAAGCGACGGGCAATGCGGCCCGTCCCGACGATTCCCCAGCGGATCGTGCCGTCCGGGGGGATTTCCTGCGTTGCGATTGTCATCGTTCCTTCGAGTCCATGCGGTTCAGAACAGGCGCTATTGTCGCGCATGCCACACGCTCTCGCGTGGGCGTGAACGCGCGCCCTTTCGTATCGCACAGTCTCACAAGAAAAAATAAAAGAACCAGCGTGCCGCCGCGGCGGCGACGCTCAACCGCGTGCCGGCGGTTCCGCTGAAAACTGGCCGCCGACTTCTTCCGCGGTGTAGTCGATCATTGCAAGCGAGGCAAGTTCCGCTTCCTTGGGATCGTGCCGTTCGATCGCTTCGACCACGCGCTGATGGGATTTCACCGCGGTTTCCCACAGTCCCTCCCCGTCCCTTTTGGTGACGATCGGATTGACAGTCGAGAGCGCGCCGCGAATGATCGCCGCCATCTGCTTGAAGAACTGGTTGCCGCTCGCCACCACGATGCGGGTGTGAAAAATTTCGTCCGCTTCCTGATAGCCCGGCTCATCCGGCCGGATCGTGCGGAACGCCTCGAAGGCCTCGCGGATCGCGGCAATATCCGCCGCGCTGCCGCGCGCGGCCGCCTGCGCCGAGGCGCGCGGTTCGATCAGGATACGAAACTCGATCACGTCGCGCAGAAACAGCGGATCCGGTTTCGCGCGAAAACGCCAGTTCACGACGTCTTCGTCGATCATGCGCCAGTCGCTCATCGACCGGATACGCGTGCCGATTTTCGGCCGCACGTCCAGCATGTCGCGCGCGAGCAGCATCGACAGCGCCTCGCGCATGACGGTGCGGCTGACGTCGAACTCCTTCGACAGCACATCCTGCGGTGGCAGGATGGCGCCGTATTTCTCTTCGACGATGCCCGTGACCAGCCCATCCATGACTTTGCTCACGAGCGATCGATCTTTGTTTCCCTGTTCCATGACACTCTCCCCGAAGCGGTGTTTGCCCCCGCGTAGCCTGTTGGTCGTGCGGCCCTTATGTCTCGTTTTATTGATGTCGCTTAGTTCTTCTACGATACGTTGCTAGCTTCAAAACCGTTGCGCCAGTTGGGAAACTTCCTGACAGGGTTATCCCTCTGAAGAATTGTTTCTTCCTTGTAACGCCGCATATTTTGATGGGCCATAAGCTTGCGCCTCAAGCGTGCCTGCGTTGCGGAATTTGCATGGTGCGAAGACGCACGTTGCGAGACGATTTGTCTGATCCACCCGGCGTCGGCGGACAGGACCTGGCGGAAAACGACGGATGACGTGCGCATCAGGAGGCGCTCGCGGCAATGGGCGGCGATTCCTGCGCGCATGCGGCAGTGGATCGCTGAATAGAATCCGACGCTGCGACCGATCCATAACGTCCGCCGAAAAAGATCAGCGGCGCGTGTTCATCGAGCGAGAACACCAGCACCTCGCCGACAAACAGCGTATGGTCGCCGCACGGATGCCGGTCCACCACGCGCGCGGCGAACCGCGCTGCCGCGTGTTCGAGCAGCACCACGTCCGCGAGCCCTTCGACCGGCGCGAAGCGCGGCGCGAGCCGGCTCTGCGGCTCGCCGGCAAAGTGGCGGCTATGCGGCTCCTGCGCCTCCGACAATACGCTCACACCGAATAGCGCTCTGTCCATCAGACGCTCGTGCATGCGCGCCCGGTGCCCGACCGAGACGACGATCAGCGGCGGCTTGAGCGAACCCGACATGAAGGCGTTAGCGGTCATCGCGTGCAAGTCGTCGCCGCTGCCGGTCGAGATCACCACCACGCCGGTCGCGAAGCGTCCCAACGCGTGACGAAAGCGCCGCTCGTCGAAACTCGCCTGCGAGACGCACTGCGTCTCAGCCTGAAGTACGTTTGCGTGCATGAGCGCTCTCCAGATTGCGACCGAACGGGTCCTCGAAACGCACGATGTCGTCTTCGCCCAGATGGCCGCCTGATTGGACTTCGATCATTTCTCGCGGCGTCCTGCCCGTATTTGCCAGCCGGTGCGTGACGCCGGGCGGAGCATACGTCGACGGGTTTTCCTCCGCGAGCATGAAACATTCCTCGCCGCGCGCGACGCGTATCACCGAATCCCAGGCGCACGCTTGCGCGCGCCCCGCGACGAACGGCACGGTGACGCCTGCCACGCGCGCGTCGCTGCCGACGCGCTCCATCACCGCGTAGTCGATCGAACGGGACGGGCACAGGGCCAACTGATCGCGCGCCACGTGCAGCGTGCCGTCGCCGTCGACCGTGGCACGCTCGAACGCGGCCGCGCAGGCCTCGGCGATTGCGGGATGGCAGAGCGCGATGGCCGCGAGCCACACCGACGCGCGCACCACGAACAGGCCGCTGTTCCACCAGTAATTGCCCAATGCGGCATAGCGTTCAGCCAGTTCCGGATCGGGCTTCTCGACGAACCGTTCGATGACGCGCGCGCCCCGTTTGCCGAGCGCGGCCCCCGTGCGGATGTAGCCAAAGCCGGTTTCCGCGCGCCTGGGCGGCACGCCGAGCGCGACGAGCGCACCGTGCGTCGCGTGCTCGAGCGCCTCGGCGAGCGCCACGCCGAACGCAACGTGATCGGCAATCGGATGATCCGCCGGCAACGCGACGATGAGCGGATCGTCGCCCTCCACGGCCGCCGCGCGCGCGGCGAGCGCAGCGATGGTCAGCGCGGGCGCGGTATCGCGAGCTATCGGTTGGAGCACCATGCGCACCGACCGGCCCGAACGGGCGAGCCGCTCCAGCGGTTCGCGCGATTGCCGATGCAGGTCTTCGCAGCAGACCATCAAGGGTGCCGCAATGGATCGTGGACTGGACGCCGGCGTAACGTGGTGCGCCGCGACGAACGACGCGTCGAGCCGGCTCAGCGTGGTTCTCAGCGTGGATTCAAGCAGCGACGCGTCGCCCATGCGGTCGACCGAGCGTTTCGGATTGCGTTCGCGCGACAACGGCCACGATCGTGCGCCCAAGCCATCTGCGAAAATCACCGGCTGCACGGATAAACGTGTGGCCGTTTCGCTGACGTCCCTGGTCGACGCAAGCGGATTGCCTGGTTCTACGATGCGATTCATGTGCGGGTCCCCTATCCGGTCTAACTGGTCCGGTTCATTGTTCTATGTTGCCGTGCGTACTACCGTGCTACCTATACGGCGTGCCTTCGTCCGAAGGACATCGTCAGTCGAAGCGACGGGCGGCGAGCGGTTTGTGCGCGATGAAGTGAAACCACCACGCGTCGCTCTCTTCCACGTCGTCGGGAATGCGCTCGCCGCCGGAACTGCCGAACACGGCATCGATTTGCAAGCCGACTTGCGCCAGTTGCCGGCGCTGCTCGCGCAGCGTCGTGTAGACGATCACAATGCCGAAGTTGTGAGCCGCCGCGGTCTTGACCGCGTAGCCGCCGTAGTCGTGATTCAGCTTCACGTTGCGCAGATAGTTCAGCGTGCCGAGCTGGAAGCGCCGTGCGGAGCGCAGCGTGCGCCAGCCGAGTCTGAGCGGATTGAACGAGAATTGCGGCAGCAGCTGCCAGATGTTCTCGCGGTAGCCGGGGCCGCCGCGGTTGTGCGACGAAAACAGCACATACCCGCCGGGCCGCACCACCCGATACATCTCCTCGAGAATCCTCACGCGATCGTCGTAGTCGACGCAGTCGATACCGTTCCAGCTAAATTCGGCAAGCCCGTAATGATCCGAACGCAGCTCGGACATGTCACGCGCGTCCATATGCCGAAGGTCGCGTCCGGGATGGCGCGCCTTCGCGAGATCGAGCAGTTTCTGTGTGTAGTCGACGCCGATGTAGTCGTCGGAGATGGACGTCATCAATGGAATCGTGCGGCCGGCGCCGATCCCGATATCGAGTAAGGGCTGACCCGCGCAACGCGGTGCGAGCCAATCGAAGGCAGCCTGTTCCCCGGGATCGGAGAAGTTCTTCCCGAACGTCATCACGCGTTCGGCGTCGGACGAATTCCATGCAACTCGATTGATGCGGTCCAACTCGGATTGACTGTTCACTACGCGCTCCCCTTAGCGTATGTGCGCTGGACAATCCTTGCGCATGCATTACGCTTCCCCGAATAGACGAAACCTGCGCGAGCGCTTTACAAAGCGTTGCGTGGCCATAGCCGTGACCTTGGGCCGCCGGCCGCCGCCCGGCCCGCTCGCCGGATGGCGCCAGCCGAAACGGTCATCGAACGCTACTGGCCGCACGCCACGCTCCTCACAAGGTTCCCGCTTTTCAAGCCATTACAACAAACGTTGCATGGTTGATATGTACGTCCCGCCACATTGTCTCGGAGTCCGATGCAAAGGAGAATGCGCGTCGCACGCGTTTGCGTAAACATGGCAACGCAGTCGGCTGTCATACGGCCCGCACCGCGCGAACATCGAGCGCGCGGCATTGGCTTGGGAAAAGACATTCCGTGCGCTGGCAGGCATGACGCGCATCCACCCGATCACAGCATCTCGAACGTATTGACGAGCACCGCGCTGTCACGCTCACGGCGCCGTCCGCCGAAAAGCGGCTGACTGCCGCGCACCTGGCGCGTCAGGCCAATGAAGGGCACGCCGTGTTCCAGATAAGGCCCTTCCGTCTTGCGAAAACCGAATTGCTCGTAGAAGCCGCGCAGACCGAGCGGCGCGCTGACACGCACGGCATGGCCCGGCCAACGCTCGACAATCGCCTGCAGCACGCGTTCGATCAACAGTTCGGCGGTGCCGTCGCCGCGCCGCAGCGGGCTCGTCAGCACCTTGTCGATGGTGATCTCCGGATCTTCGGCGTCGCCGGGTTGCAGGCGCGCGTAGGCAAGAATCGGCATCGGCCGCGACATGTCCTCCACGGCGAAGACGTGCACCGCGTTTTCATCACGGCCATCGGCGTCGAGACAGACATGCGACTGTTCGACCACGAACACCGCGCTGCGCGCCCGCAAGATCAAATACAGCTCGCGTGCCGAAAGCTGATCGAATTCCAGCGTTTTCCAGTTCATCGCCTTCCCCCAGCGGTCAATAAGTTCAACGACGCCGACACGGCGCGCCGGCTTTGACGGCCTGGCTGCATAGGCTGGCCCGTTCTGATGGCTACAAGGTACGTCCGTGAAACGCGTGCTTCCGTGCGCCATCGCACTGACGCTGGGCGTTGACAAATCTTAAATACGGACGTCGGGGCATGGCATCACGGCACGCCGCCTGAAACGCAGCCCCACATATGGACCACGCCGGTATGCGTCGTGGCAATGGACAAAAAAACGATCACGTGGGTTCGATCGAAGTCCGCACCATCCGAGAACGTTGAACAACTAGGGGACCACATCATGAAAAACGCCTTGCGCCGCATCCTTTCCGAATCGGCCCGCCTGGACGTCCCGGCGGAGACGCTGGCCGACGACGCCGACCTCTACGCCGCAGGCCTCTCCTCACTCGCGACCGTGCATCTGATGCTCGCAATCGAAGACGAATTCGGCATTGAGATTCCGGACCGTCTGCTGACGCGGCGCCTGTTCTCCAGCATCGATTCGATGGCCGCCGCAGTCACCGAGCTGCAACAGGCGAAGGCGGCAGCATGAACGCCCCGCTGCTGGATGCGGCGGCAGAGCCCGCCTCGAGGCACGCGCACGGTGCGGCGCAAGGCGCCGATACGTCGCTCGGCTTAACCGCGGTCGAAACCGAACCAGGCTGGCGCGCGGCCGCGCAACGCTGTGCGGCGGTGGCCGCGCAGTTCGCGGATTCGGTGGATCGCGAGGCGCGTTTCCCGAGCGAAGCATTTGAGGCGCTCAAGCGCGAGTGCCTGCTCTCGGTGATGGTGCCGACCGAGTTCGGCGGCGCGGGCCTCTCGCTCGCGGACGTCGGCGCGATCTGCGAAACGCTCGCGCAAGGCTGCGCCTCCACCGCGATGGTGTATGCAATGCACCAGATCCAGGTGGCGTGCATCGAGGCGCACGGCAGCGACGCGGTATGGCATCGGCAGTTGCTCGTGCAACTGGTCAAGCAGCAGTGGCTGCTGGCGTCGGCCACGTCCGAGGAAACCATCGGCGGCAATATGCGCACCAGCGCCTGCTCGGTCGAACTCGACGGTGCGCGCTTTCGCATCGAAAAGCTCGCACCGACGATTTCGTATGGCGCGCACGCCGATGGCATTCTCGTCACCGCTCGCCGCACCGCCGAATCGGCCGCAGCCGACCAGGTGCTGATCGTCGCGTTGCGCTCCGATACGCAACTGGAAAAGCGCGGCGGCTGGGATTCGATGGGCATGCGCGGCACCTGCAGCGAGGGCTTCCGGCTCGTCGCCACGGGTCTGGCCGAACAGATCCTGCCGACGCCCTTCGCCGAGATCGCCGATCAGACCATGCTGCCGGTCTCGCACACGCTGTGGGCCTCGGTGTGGACCGGCGTGGCCACGGACGCCGTGAATCGCGCGAAAGCGTTCTTCCGCGCGCAGGCGCGCGCGAAGCCGGGTGTGGTACCGCCGGCCGGTTTGCGCCTTGCTGAAGCGGTCGGTCTGCTGCAGATGATGCAGGCGCGCCTCGCGGTCGCGCTGGAGGCGGCACGCACCGCTCACCACGCGCGCCATGGCGGCTCGCAAGCCGACGCGCCGCTCGCGGCCATGCTCGGCTTTGCCTCCGACATGAACACGCTGAAGACGAGTATCTCCACCACCGGGCTGCAGGTCGTGCACGAAGTGCTGATGATCTGCGGCATGGCGGGCTACAAGAACGGCACGCCGTACAGCGTCGGGCGCCATTTGCGCGACCTGCATTCCGCGCCGCTGATGATCAATAACGACCGCATTGCGCAGAACACCGCGAGCCTGTTGCTCGCGCAACGACCTGCCGCCCCGGGGAGAGCCTGATATGAACACGATGACCGATACCGCCGCCCTTGCCGCCGCTGCTCAGGCAGCCGAGGCGCCGAGCTTTCGCGACGAACTGCTGGCCGCGGGCCTGTTGATCGACACCGGCGAAAACGGCCTGTATGGCCGCAGTCAGATTTTCGAAGACGTGGTGGACCGCCTGAACGTGGCGATCACGCATCTCGGCGCGGATCAGCAGCCGGAACTGCTGCGTTTCCCGCCCGCCATGCGCCGCACCGACTTCGAAGACAGCGAGTATCTGAAGAGCTTCCCGAACCTGGCCGGCACGATTCACTCGTTCTGCGGCAACGACATGGGCCACCAACGCCTGTTGCGCGCGCTCGACGACGCCATGACCGAACGCGACGACGATCGCAGCGACGACTGGATGGCGCAGCAGAAGCCGACTCGCGTCGTGCTCACGCCGGCCGCCTGCTACCCGATCTATCCGGTGATGGCGCGGCGCGGTCCGTTGCCGGCCGGCGGCCGCACGATCGATGTGCTGTCGTATTGCTTCCGTCACGAGCCGTCGCTGGATCCGGGCCGCATGCAGATGTTCCGCCAGCGCGAATACGTGCGCCTGGGCAACGCCGAGCAGGTGATGGCGTTCCGGCAGATGTGGATCGAGCGCGGCTCGCTGCTTATCGATCTGCTGCAATTGCCGGTCGAAGTGGATCTCGCCAACGACCCGTTCTTCGGCCGCGGCGGCAAGATCGTCGCCGATAGCCAGCGTGCCCAGGCGCTGAAGTTCGAACTGCTGATTCCGGTGGCCGATCCGCGCGGCAAGACGGCGTGCCTGTCGTTCAACTATCACATGGAGCACTTCGGCGCGATCTGGAAGATCGAGTGCGAAGACGGCGCGATCGCGCATACGGGTTGTGTCGGTTTCGGCATGGAACGGATCACCCTCGCGCTATTCCGTCATCATGGGCTCGACGTGAACGCGTGGCCAGACGACGTGCGTGCGCTGCTGTGGGGCGATACCCAGGCGCGTGTGGCGCATGGCATGGAAACCATGCGAACGGCGTCCGATGACACGGAGCACGATTCCGGAGAGCGCGTATGAATCCGTCTCTGATACCCGTGCCGAATGGCGCGAACGGCGCAAATGGCGCTTTTCCGCTGAGCCGCCACGTCGATCTGCCCGCTGCCGGCGGCGCCGTTACCTCGCCCGCAGCGCCCGCAGCGCGCTTGCGCGAGCATGCGCCGCACGCGCTGCATCAGGGCGAGCGTGTATGGCAGGAGACAAACTGCTACGTCGATCTGTGGATCGAACTGCTGCACGGCTTCGGGCTAGAACCGCGCGCGGCGCTCGGCTTTACCGTCACGCAGGATTTCGAAGGCGATCAGTTTACGTTCTTCAAGTTTCCGCTCGAAGATCTCGAACGGCTCTACGGCACTCAGGTGCAGGAACTGGCCATCTACGATTCGCTCGAAGCACGCGTGCTCGCGCAGACCTTGCGCGGTCATACGGTGCTGGTGGAAGTGGACGGCTATTACCTGCCGAATACGCGCGCCACGTCGTACCGGCGCGAGCATCCGAAGACCACTGTGGGCATCGACTTCATCGATCCGGACGCGCGCCGTCTCGGCTACTTTCACAACACCGGCTATCATCTGCTCGACGGTGAAGACTACGACGGCGTGTTCCGCAAGCTGCCGCAGTTCCAGCAGCAGGCTGATCTGCTGTTTCCGTATGTGGAGTTCGCCAAGCAGTCGCGGCCCGCGCTCGAAGGCACCGCGCTCGCGGAGGCTTCGGCGGAACTGCTGTGTGCGCACCTGAGCCGCCGGCCGCTTAGCAATCCGATTACTCAGTGGCGTGCCGCATTTCCCGCACATCTCGAGACGTTGCTCGAACGTGGCGAAAAGTTCTTCCACCCGTACTCGTTCAACCTGATGCGGCAACTCGGCGCGAACTTCGAGTTTCTCTCGAAGTATCTGACGTGGCTCTCCGCGCAAGGCTTCGAGGTGCCGGCGTCGATTCCGGCAGCGGCGCAGAGCATCGCGTCGGAGTCGATGGTGATGCAGTTCCGGCTCGTGCGGGCGATTACCCGCGGGCGCCGCGATCTGTGCGAAGACTGCTTCGACGTGCTCGAAAGCGCTTACGAAAAGACGCTGCCGCCGCTCGCCGCGCTGGTGC
This sequence comes from Paraburkholderia phytofirmans PsJN, assembly GCF_000020125.1. Taxonomy (NCBI): domain Bacteria; kingdom Pseudomonadati; phylum Pseudomonadota; class Betaproteobacteria; order Burkholderiales; family Burkholderiaceae; genus Paraburkholderia; species Paraburkholderia phytofirmans. The sequence continues at coordinate 1,945,444 of NC_010681.1, read as the reverse complement.
TGTAACACGCCTTGCGCGGCTTCGCGGACTTCTCGGGGATTTGCCGTGGATGGACTGACGATAGACCTTGTGCCTGATGAAGGGGGCGCGAGCGGTGTGCTCGCGCCCACGCCTGACGAGGCCGCGCAAACCGATGCCGATGCCAATGGCGCATCGTTGGCGCGCGTATCGCAAACGCTCTGGCCGCGGCGTCTCGATACCGGCTGGCAGTGTGTCAGCACGCCCGCGGGCGCGTGCGCCTCGCCCGCCGATTTACCCACGCACGGCTGGCTCGCCGCGCAAGTGCCCGGCACCGTTGCGAGCGCGCGCCGCGCCGCGGGTCTGCTGGACCTCGCGCACCCGCCGCCGCTCGCTTTCGACGACCACTGGTATTGCCTCGCGCTCGAAGGCACCGGCCGTCGCCGCTTGCGTCTGCATGGCCTCGCCACCATCGCCGAAGTCTGGCTCGACGGGGTGAAGCGTCTCGATTCCGATTCGATGTTCGTCGCGCACGATCTGGACATCGAGCTGAACGGCAGCGCAACGCTCGCGCTGTGCTTCCGCTCTCTCACTCCGGCGTTGACGGCGAAACGCTCGCGCGCGCGGTGGCGTCCGCGGCTCGTCTCGCCGCCCACCTTGCGCAACGTGCGCACCACCCTGCTCGGCCATATGCCTGGCTGGTGTCCATCGGTGCAGGCGGTCGGCCCATGGCGTCCGGTCGAACTGCTGAGCGACGCGCCGCACGCTTTCGATAACGTCGACGTCTCGAGCCACATCGAGCTCAATGACGACGGTCTTGCTTCAGGCCTTGTTACGGTCACGCTACGTTTCGTTCATCCGCACGATGACGCGGCCTGCCGCGCTTCGCTTAAATGCGGCGACGCTGTTTCGTCTTTGCAATGGAGCAATGCATATACACTGACCGGCAGCGTACGCGTGTCGGATGCGAAGCGCTGGTGGCCGCATACGCACGGCGAGCCCACTTTATATCCATTGACATTGCAGCTCGATGACGGGCACGCGACATCTCACGCATTGGGTTCAGTCGGTTTCCGCAGTATCGAAGTGGACCGCGGCGCGGACGGTATGGGCTTCGCGCTGCGCCTGAATGGCGTGCCGGTGTTTTGCCGGGGCGCATGCTGGACCAGCGCGGACCTCGTCACACTCGCCGGCAGCGAGGCGCAACTGCGCCACGCGTTCACGCTGGCTCGCGATGCGGGCATGAACATGCTGCGCGTGGGCGGCACGATGGTCTACGAGTCCGACGCGTTTTATGCGCTCGCCGACGAATACGGCATGCTCGTCTGGCAAGACTTCGCATTGGCGAATTTCGACTATCCGAACGATGCCGCATTCAGCGCGTCGATCGAACGCGAAGCGACGCAATTTTTAACGCGCACACGGCGCTTCGCTTCGCTCGCGATGCTGTGCGGCGGCAGCGAGGTCGACCAGCAGGCGGCCATGTTCGGCCTGCCGCCTTCGATGCGCGCGCAACCACTTTTTACTGAACAACTGCCCGCCATCGTCGCGCGTGAACGGCCCGACGTGCCGTATGTCGGCAACTCGCCATCGGGGGGCGTGTGGCCGTTTTCAACTAATGAGGGCGTCACTCACTACTACGGCGTGGGCGCCTATCAGCGTCCGCTCGACGACGTGCGCCGCTCGCAGGTGCGCTTCGCCGCCGAATGCCTTGCCTTCGCCAACGTGCCCGACGACGCCACGCTGCACGACGCGCTCGGCACGATTCATCTGCACGATCCGCGCTGGAAAGCCGCGGTGCCGCGCGACCCCGGCTCCGGCTGGGATTTCGACGACGTGCGCGATCATTATCTGCAGACGTTATACGGTGTCGAGCCGGCACGCTTGCGCTACGAAGACCCCGAGCGCTATCTGGACCTGTCGCGCGCGGTGGTCGCCGAACTGATGGGCGATGTATTCGCGGAATGGCGCCGCGCCGGTTCCAGTTGCGGCGGCGCGCTGGTCTGGCAGCTGCAGGATTTGCGTCCCGGCGCAGGCTGGGGCTTGATCGACGCCACAGGACGGCCTAAAAGCGCCCTGCACGGCCTCGCGCAAGCGCTGCAACCCATTCAGGCCGTCATCACCGACGAGGGCCTCAACGGGCTTGATATTCATCTGCTGAACGAACGTGCGCAGCCGCTGCGCGCGCAACTGGAACTCGTTTGCCTGCGTGACGGCAGCGTCAAGGTCGCCTCTGCCAGTCGCGAAGTGGAGCTGGCGCCGCACAGTGTGCAGCGTCTCAGCGCGGCCGCGTGTCTCGGCCAGTTCTTCGACTTCACCCACGCATATCGCTTCGGCCCGCGCGCGCACGACGTGACGATTGCCACACTGCGCGACCTGGCGAGTGGCGAGGTGGTGGCGGAAGCGTTTCATCTCCCGGAGCGGCGTGTGAGCGAGCGCCACGATCTGGGCCTGACGGTCAGCGTGGAACGCAACGGCGACAACTGGCAACTCATGATCGAAGCGAAGCGTTTTGTGCGTTTCGTTCATATCGTTGACACACACTACAGGGCCGCGCGCGACTGGTTTCATCTGCCGCCGAACCGGCCATGCATCGTGCCGCTCATTGCGCTCGCGTCGCAGGAAAGATTCGTTGCACAGGCATCGAGTGGCGTGTTTCAAGCTGATGCAACATACCCGGCGCCCGCGGGCGAAGTTCGCGCGGTCAATGCGTTATCCGCCATCTTCTACGGCTGATGGTCTCCCTGATCTAACCAACCCTTCGCAAGGCGCGCAAAAGCTCACGCTGCGCGTCTTCATCTGTCTGGTCTGCGGAATCACTGTTGGTTTTTCTCAGACTTTTAGCGCGCCAAAAACTTCATCGGTGCGGCAGCGAACCAAGCGTGTTGAACACATCTGAATCAATTCCGGCACATCCCGGACGCCGCATGAGAACGTGCCCCGAGGCGCTGATTCAGCGGTGAGACAGGTGCCTCCGAACCCCTCCCAGCACCCGTCAACCCAACTGCATCAAGGACTTCCGGGAAACAGGCAGAGCCTGCGACGCGCTCGCCGGCGGCGAGGACGTTGTGCAGATTTGAAACAAAAAGTCACGTTTGCCTTCGCGCGGCGCTAAGCCTTGGTGCGTTACCCCGCACCAGTCCTCGTTTTGCCTCCCGCTGGCACGCTCCTCGCTAATAGAAGAGCGCAACACCGCGTCACCGCAGAGATCCACAACAACGGCGGCGGCGCAACAAAGGCCAATACGGGGCCGGTCCTGTTCATCCTTCGCTGCTCGCCAGGCAGCACGCCGTTAAAAAGGGATGCGGGCATCGGATCAAAAACAGAAAGTCACGCAGAGCGCGACTTTCACGCGAGGACCGATCATGCTGACACTTCAATCCGATTTGCACGGTAACCATTTGCTCGGCGCATTGCCGTCCCATGAATGGCAGGCGCTGGCTCCCCATCTCGAACTGGTTCATCTGCGCACCGAGCAATTGCTGTGCGACTCCGGTCAGCGCATTCATCACGTCTACTTCCCCACCACCGCGATCATCTCGATGCTCTCGACGATGGAAGACGGCAGCTCGGTGGAAATCGCCGCGGTCGGCCGCGAAGGCATGACCGGCGTGCCGGTGCTCACGGGCGGCGAAACCATGCCGAACCGCGTGCAGGTGCAATGCGCAGGCTTTGCTTACCGTATGAGCGCCCAGGCACTCAAGCAGCAATTTGCCCGCTCCGACTTCCTGCGCCGCCTGATGCTGCTGTACATGCACGCCCTGCTCACGCAAGTCGCGCAAACCGCTGCATGCAATCGCCATCACGCGCTCAACAAGCAACTGTGCCGGTGGCTGCTGATCGAAGTGGACCGCGTGGCCTCGAACGATCTGACCGTCACCCAGCAACTGATCGCCGACATGCTCGGCGTGCGCCGCGAAGGCATCACCGAAGCGGCCGGCAAGTTGCACGACGAAGGCCTGATCCATCACAGCCGCGGCCACATCAAGGTGCTCGACCGTAAAGGACTCGAAGCACGCGCCTGCGAATGCTACGGCCTCGTCAAACGCGAATTCGACCGCCTTCTGCCGCGTCTGCGTCAGGCTGAAACCGTCGAGTAAAGTGCTGGTTCGTCTGACTAGTGAATAGAGTCGAATATGTTCAGGAATACTGCGCGATTCCTCGACGTACTCTTCGTGATTGCGGGAGGGCTGCTCGCTCACTGGATGCGGTTCTCGACGCCGATTGCGCTGTCGGACACCGAACGCCTTCTGATTGCCTTTAACTGCGTCCTCCTGCTGTTGCTGTTTCCCGGCTTCGGGGTGTATGAAACCTGGCGCGGCAAACCGCTGCCCGCCATGCTGGCGAGAGTGGCGGCCGCGTGGCTGGTGGTTGTGTTCACCGCGCTTGTATTGGCTTTCACGCTGCATCGCATGGATGCGGTGTCGCGCTTGTGGTTCGGTTACTCGACGGTGATTTCCGGCGCGCTGATCATCGTTACAAAGTGCCTCGTGCACGCGGTGCTGCGCATGGTGCGGCGTCGCGGGATGAATTCCCGCACTGTCGCAATTGTCGGCGCACCGGGTTTTGCGCGCACACTGCTCGCCCATCTCGAACACGCGCCGCAAGCCGGCTTCAAACCGGTCTGCGTGCTCGATACGAGCTGCCACACCAGTTTCGAAGCAGCCGAGCCGTACGGCGCACGTCTGAACCGCCTGCCCGTCCTGACCGATCTGAACGCCTTCGCCGCCAAGGTGCGTGAAGATCACGTGAACGAAGTGTGGCTTGCGTTGCCGCTGTCGGAAGAACATACGATCTACCGCTTCACGCGCATGTTCCGCCATGACTTCGTGAATCTGCGCTTCATTCCCGATGTACGCAGCCTCTCGCTTTTCAATCACGCGCTGGTCGATGTCGTCGGTTTACCGACGCTGAATCTCAGCGCGACGCCCTTCTCGTCGCCGCAGATGTGGCCCAAGCTGATCTTCGACCGGCTGTTCGCGGCGGCTGCGCTGCTCGCGCTCGCGCCGGTCTTCGTGGCGCTCGCGATCGGCATCAAGCTCGGCTCGCCGGGGCCGGTGTTCTTTCGTCAGACGCGCAAGGGCGTGGACGGCCAGCCGTTCGCGATCTACAAGTTCCGTTCGATGACCGTGCATCACGAAGCGCAGGGCCAGCTCACCCAGGCCTCGCGCAACGACGCGCGCGTCACGAAGCTCGGCGGCTTCATGCGCCGCACCAGTCTCGACGAACTGCCGCAGTTTCTCAACGTGTTGCTCGGGCAGATGTCCGTGGTCGGTCCGCGCCCGCATGCGGTCGAACACGACGATCTATACAAGGATCAGGTGTACGGCTATATGCACCGCTACCGGATCAAGCCTGGCATCACCGGCTGGGCGCAGGTCAACGGCTATCGCGGCGCCACCACCAAGGTGGAAAAGATGGAAGCGCGCGTCAAGTTCGATCTCTTCTATATTCATAACTGGTCGTTCTGGTTCGACATGAAGATCGTGTTCATCACGATCTTCAAGGGCTTTGTCGGCCGCAACGCATTCTGAGCGCGCCAATCCGTCCGGATCTGCAACGGCGCGGCCGGAAGCTCATTTCTCGCGGAAAATAAAAAGCGAAACCAATGCGGCAAGCACCGAAGCCGACGGCCTGAAACATGCCGCCGGTTCGGTGTCGAAAGGACGAGGTGTGCAACGGGAAAGCTTGCCGGTCAGCACCACGTACGGCGCGGAAACTGAGCCGGCGCTGCGCGGCTTTTACAGAAACGCGCTGACGTCGGTATGAAAACGCACGGCCAGCGCTTTCGCCACCTTCTTGCTGATGGCGCGGCGGCCCGCGAGAATATCGCTCACCACCGTGGGCGATGCGATACCTATCAGGTCCTTCTGCTTGAGTCCATGCGTTTCCAGCAGATGCCGCAAGACCTCGCGGGGTTCCGCTTTTGGAATCGTCACGTTATGCGCTTCCCAGATTTCGATCAGGTCGGTCACGATCGCGAACAGATCCGAGAGCGGATCCTCTTCGTTGCCGTTCAGATGATCAGAGAGCGAGTTGGCGAGCCGCACCATGGTCTGGTAATCCTGCTCGTTGCGAATGGGCGTGATCGGCAACTGCGCTTGCAGCGCGGCCCAGGTTTGAGCGATGTCGGGAAAAGCTCCCGGAAGGCGATCGGCATTCATGAGTTTAGATTCTTCCTCGTCCAAAGGTCGTATTCCGCATGCGTCATTACATGACGAACGAATATCGACTGCCTGTTGTAGTGAATCGCCGCAACGATCCGGAACCGGTTGCCGCCCACGTCGAAAACCGTGTATTGAGGCGGCACGTAGTCCACACCGGCGAACGTCTGCTTCAGGTCGTTATAGCCATACGCGAGGCATGCCTGCGCCAGTGAATACCAAGTCAATAGCGCACTGCGCGCCCCCGGATGTCTCTTTATGAAGTCCAGCAACGCTTTCTTTGAAATGACCCGCATCGGATTTCCTCGCACGTGTTCGCGCGCTGAATGTGCGCGCTCTACCTGCGAGGCTAAACGGGACGGATCGACACCGATAGCCGGCCGGACGGCATAGTCCGAACGGCTATTTGCTGCCTACTGCGGTACGACGAAAGCATTTTATTCGCAATTTGCGAAGTTCGCAATGAGCGAATAATGGGACGCCCACTCACAGCTCAGCGTCGTCCCGCCAACATGCGGAAACCGGCGACGCGGTCACCTTCGACCACTTCAGCGGCCCCAACTGCTTTTCTGCGCCGGCTCGCCGCTGCGATCGTCCGCGTGACCTCGGCCATGAACGCGCGTCGGAATACTGCCGGCGAAAAGCGTTCAGCGTTCGCGCGGCAGGCCGCCGGCGTGATCTGGTTGCGCTGACGCTCGAACCGATCGAGCGCGTCGAGCATCGACACCACCGACTGGCGCTCAAAGTACACGCCGGTGGGATGCGCCTCGCCGATCGGCACCACGGTTTCGAGCGCGCCGCCCTTGCCGAATGCGATGACCGGCGTGCCGCATGCCTGCGCTTCGAGCGCGGCCATGCCGAAGTCCTCCTCGGCGGCGCACACGAAAGCTCGCGCGCGTTGCAGATGGTCCTTCAGCACCTCGAACGGCTGCGCGCCGAGGATCGTCACGTTCGGACCAGCCTTGGCGCGAATCGTCGCCATTTCCGACCCGTCGCTGATTACGACCAGCCGGCGGTGCGGTGTGGCGTTGAAGGTTTTGACGATCAGATCGATGCGCTCGTACGGCACCATCCGCGAAGCAGCCAGATAAAAATCTTCCTTGCGCGTGCACAGTTCGAATTGGTGCACGTCGACGGGCGGCGCAATCACGGCCGCATCACGCCGGTAAGTTTTCATCAGGCGACGCGCAGCGAAATGCGAGTTCGCGATTAACCGGTCGACGCCGTCAGCCGAGTGCGAATCCCAGCCGCGCAGATAGTGGAACAACGCCCACGCCGCCCACGACTTTGTCTCACGCGTCTGATCCGCTTCGTGCAACGACTGATGCTGCGGATCCCTCGCGAAGCGCATCGGTGAATGCGCGAAGCTCATAAGCTTCTGATCCGGCCTGACCGGCACGCCCCTGGCGAGCGCAGGAGAGCTCGTAATAATCAGATCGTAGGCGGACAGATCGAGTCGTTCGACGGCAAGCGGCATCAATGGCAAATAAGCGCGATGGTGGCGTCGCGCGAACGGCAGTCGCTGAATGAATGAAGTCGTCACGGGCTTGCCGCGTAACGGCTTATGGTCTGCGAGGAAATCGACGAGACTGAATAGATCGGCATCGGGAAAGCATTCGATGATCTGCTCGAGCGCCTTCTCCGCGCCGCCCGGCGCGACCAGCCAGTCGTGCACGATCGCCACTTTCATGATCCCCTCGTTTTTTAATTGACGCCTTTTACGCCTAGCAACGAGTGTATGTGGCGCTACGTTTGCTGTGCGTGCGCGTGCCCACATTCGACGCGCGACAGCTCGCGAATAATAGGCATCGCCGTTCGCCGTTCGCCGATTGCGAAGCGGCGTTTCCCATGTCTTTGCCTTTGAATGCGTCTGACGACCGACGCTTTGGCGCTTCGGCGCTCGCTCATTCGTTGCAACGCGGGGGATGTCACGGCATTAACTGATGCGATCGGCACGTTGCGTGCCGATCCGGCATTGGCGCAGCGTCTTGCGGAACAAGTGCCGGCCGATGCGCGAATGGAATTTTCAGCGGGGTGATAAAACTAGCGGATAACCCAAGTGATCAACGAAGCCACGCGCTAGTGACACAGATGCGAGTCACGCATTCAATGTCCGCGCGAGCCGGTCTATCCAGGCCCGCGCGATCTTTGGGCAGCGTTGTTCAGCCCTTGCTGTACTCGATCGTCTCGACGCCGGTGTCCGTGCCGAGCAGGCACAGGTTCGCGCCACGGGCGGCGAACAGACCCACCGTTACCACGCCCGGCCATGCGTTGATGTGCGTTTCCAGCGTGCGCGGGTCGCTGATACGCAGACCCTTGACGTCGATGATCTCGTTGCCATTGTCGGTAATGAACGGCACGCCTTCTTTCGTGACGCGCACCACCGGCACGCCGCCGAGCGCCGTCACGCGGCGGCCGATCGCGGTACGCGCCATCGGCACCACTTCGATCGGCAGCGGGAAAGTGCCGAGCGTCTCGACCAGCTTGCTGGCGTCGGCGATGCACACGAACACGTCCGACACCGACGCGACGATCTTTTCGCGCGTCAGCGCGCCGCCGCCGCCCTTGATCATCGCGCCGCTGCGGTCGATCTCGTCGGCGCCGTCCACGTACACGGGCAGCGAATCGATTTCGTTGAGGTCGAACACCTTGATGCCGTGCGTTTGCAGGCGCGCGGTGGTGGCGAGCGAACTCGACACCGCGCCGCGATAGCGCGCCTTGTTGCCAGCCAGCGCGTCGATGAAACAGTTCGCGGTGGAGCCGGTGCCGACGCCGATCACCGCGCCTTCGGGCACAGTGGCGTTCACGTAGTCGGCGGCGGCCTGGCCGACCAGTTGCTTGAGTTCGTCTTGAGTCATGGGAAAGGCAGGCGTGCAGTAAAAAGCGCTAGTTTACCGGAGTGGTGGACCAGCGCCGGTCGTGTCGGGCTTACTTCGGGTTTACTTCTTCACCGACCGCTGACGCACCGCTTCGAACAGACACACGCCGCTCGCCACCGAGACGTTCAGGCTTTCCACCGTGCCCGCCATCGGGATCTGCATCACCACGTCGCAGGTGTCGCGCGTCAGGCGGCGCATGCCCTCGCCTTCGGCGCCCATCACCAATGCCACCGGACCGTCCAGTTCCGTGTCGTAGAGGCTCTTGGTGGCCTCGCCGGCCGTGCCGACGACCCACACCCCCGCGTCCTTCAACTCGCGCAGCGCGCGCGCCAGGTTCGTCACGGTGATGTACGGCACGGTGTCGGCCGCGCCGCTCGCCACTTTCGCGGCCGTCGCGTTCAACCCCACCGCGCGATCGCGCGGCGCGATCACCGCGTGCGCGCCGGCGGCATCCGCCACGCGCAAGCAGGCGCCCAGGTTGTGCGGATCGGTCACGCCGTCGAGCACCAGAATCAGCGGCGAACCGTTGATGCCGTCGAGCAGCTCCGCCAGGTTCTGCGCGAGCGGCATGTCGCCGGCGCGTGCCACCACGCCCTGGTGACGCTCGGTGTGGGCGAGGCCCCAGAGACGCGTTTCGTCGGCGGCGATCAGACGCACGCCGGCTTCTTTCGCCGCGTGCAGGAACTCGGTCATGCGACGGTCTTTGCGCGTCGCGTCGTAATAGACCTCTTCGACCGTGGACGCGTCATGCCGCATACGTGCGGTCACTGCGTGGAAACCGTATAAAACCTTGAGACGTGCCATGACTGATACAACCTTTGATTGAGCGCGCGTTCGACGCGCGCTGCTGTGATGAATACGAACCTGCGTGCTTACTGCATGCGTTGCGGCTGCCATGTTCGAATGCTCGAAGGCGATGAAACGCAGACCGCGCGCAACCGGCACGTTGCTATGTGCCCGATGCGCGCGGTTTGAGCAAGCAGGCGGCTTCAGCGCTTCTTGCGTGCCTGCGGCTTCGGTGCCGATTTGGTCGCGGCGCCGTGCTTCTTCGCCGCGCCGCGCGCCGCGCGTGCTTCCTTGACCGCCGCGGTTTGCGCGGGCGCAGCCTTCTTGCGGCGCGCGCCCGGCGCCGGCGCGCCACCTTCCGCCGGCGGCAACGCACGCACGCGTGCGCCGCCGTTTTCACCGGACGATTTGTCGGCCGACGGCCCACGCACCAGCGGGGGCTTGATCGGCGTGTCGCGCACGAGCCGGAAGTCGATCTTGCGTGCATCCAGATCGACGCGGCTCACCTGCACCCGCACGCGATCCGACAGGCGATAACGAATCCCGGTGCGCTCGCCGCGCAACTCGTTCTTGATCTCGTCATACTGGAAGTAGTCCGAGCCAAGTTCGGTGACGTGCACGAGGCCTTCGATAAAGAGCGAATCGAGCTGCACGAAAATACCGAACGACGTCACGCCGTTCACCATGCCGCCGTACTCTTCGCCGAGCTTGTCGCGCATGAAGTAGCACTTGAGCCAGGCTTCGACGTCGCGCGAGGCTTCGTCGGCGCGGCGTTCGTTGGCCGAGCAATGCAGACCGAGCTCTTCCCAGATGGCCACGTTGTTGCCCCGCACGCGGCCGCGTTTTTCGTCGTCGGCCTGCTGCATGGCGCGCGCGCGCGGCGAGAGCGCCGTATTCAGCTCGACGCCTTGCGGCGGCTCCGGCTGATACTTGCGGCCCTGCAGAATCGCGTAGATCGCGCGGTGCGTGAGCAGATCGGGATAACGGCGGATCGGGCTCGTGAAGTGCGCATACGCCTCGTACGCGAGACCGAAGTGGCCGATGTTGTCCGGGCTGTAGACCGCCTGCTGCATGGAGCGCAGCAGCATGGTTTGCAGCATCTGTGCGTCGGGCCGTTCGCGGATCTGCGCCATCAATGCCGCGTAGTCGCTCGCGTGCGGTTTGTCGCCGCCGGCCAGCGTCAAGCCCATGCCGCGCAGGAACGTGCGCAGATTCTCGAGCTTTTCCGCGGTCGGTCCGGCGTGCACGCGGAACAGCCCCGGATGCTTGTTGCGCTTGAGGAAGTCGGCCGCGCAGACGTTCGCGGCCAGCATGCATTCCTCGATCAGCTTGTGCGCGTCGTTGCGGGTGCGCGGAATGATCTGTTCGATCTTGCCCTGCGCATTGCAGACGATATACGTCTCGGTGGTATCGAAGTCGATCGCGCCGCGTTTCTGGCGCGCGGCGAACAGCGACTTGTAGACGCCGTACAGATTCTGCAGTTGCGGCAGCAAGGCGGCGCGGCGCGTGGCCTCCGGGCCCTTGGTGTTCTTCAGCACCGCGGCGACTTCCGTGTAGGTCAGACGCGCGGCCGAGTGCATCACGCCGGGATAGAACTGATACGCCTTCACTTCGCCGCGCGCGGTGATGATCATGTCGCACACCAGCACGCAACGGTCGACGTGCGGGTTCAGCGAGCACAAGCCGTTCGACAGTTTCTCCGGCAGCATGGGGATCACGCGGCGCGGGAAATAGACCGAGGTGCTGCGTTCGATCGCGTCGGCGTCGAGCCCGCTCTTCGGGTGCACGTAGTGCGAGACGTCCGCGATCGCGACGATGAGACGGAAGCCCTCGCCGCGGCCGACCTGGACCGGCTCGCAGTACACGGCGTCGTCGAAGTCGCGGGCGTCTTCGCCGTCGATCGTGACGAGCGGCACGTCGCGCAGATCGATGCGATGGCGCGCGTCGACCGGGCGCACTTCGTCGGGCAGGCGCGAGGCTTCGTCGAGCGCGGCCTGGCTGAATTCGTGCGGCACGCCGTACTTGCGCACCGCGATTTCGATTTCCATGCCGGGGTCGTCGATATCGCCGAGCACTTCCACCACGCGGCCGAGCGGCTGCGAATGACGGCTCGGGAAATCGGTCAGCTCGACCACCACCACCTGGCCGACCTTGGCCTTCTTGGTGTTCTGCTGGATCAGAATGTCGTGGCCGATGCGCTTGTCTTCGGGCGCCACGATCAGCGCGCCGTTCTCGTTGAGCAGGCGGCCGATCACGCGCTTGTTGGCGCGGTCCGTGACCTCGACGATATGCCCTTCCGGACGGCCGCGCCGGTCATAGCCGACGATGCGCGCGAGCACGCGGTCGTTGTGCATGACCTTCTGCATTTCGGCGGTGGGCAGGAACAGATCGTCCTGGCCATCGTCGCGAATCAGAAAGCCGTAGCCGTCGCGATGACCTTGCACGCGGCCCGCGACGAAGTTCGACGGATGAGTCAGCTGATAGAGATTGCGCTGATCGAGCCGGATCTGGCCGTCGCGCTCCATCGCGCCGAGGCGCTTGAAAAATCCTTCGCGCTCCTGGCGCTTGATCGACAGGGCTTCGGCGATGTCGTTCGCGGCAAGCGGGGCTTCACTCGTGCGCAGGACGCCGAGGATCTCCTCGCGGCTTGGAATCGGATACGGAAATTTGCTCAAGGGCTTATCGATGATTTTTTCTCGTTGCATGGACGTCGGTCGCGATGTGGCTCGGCGATGTGGCTCGGCTTAGGAAGCGATTGCAGTGCGCTCTGGTTGCGCTTTGGCTGCGCTCGAATTGCACCTGCAAATGCACAGAAAAAAACTGCTCGGGTCCAGCTCGTTCAAGGCTGAGTCCGACGGGCGTGTGCACCGTGCCAACGAACTACTGCGAGGCATTCTAACACCCGTATTGCGCCCCAAGCGGGCCTGTCAATAGATGCCGGACGGTTGTCCAGCGGCGCGCGCAGGCTCGTCGCCGCGATGTTTAAGTGAGTTTTGAGAAACGCTTGACAGGCTCCAATCTGTCGCTATAATGGCGTTCTTTGCTGTTCATCACCTGCCCAGGTGGCGAAATTGGTAGACGCACTAGGTTCAGGTCCTAGCGGTGGCAACACTGTGGAGGTTCGAGTCCTCTCTTGGGCACCAGATTCAAAAGTAAAGCCGCTTACGAGCGGCTTTACTTTTTGTGTGAAGCCGAATGATCCGATTCTGTTTATCAGCACGGATTATTGGGTGGATTGAGTGGTTGGCAGGACGGTTGTCGAGTGATGAAGCATCCCTTCATTGCACGCGATATCCGGGCGGTTGATTGAAGCGGAGTCAGTTTGCAGGTGGGGATTGACACGCTAAATCATCACGCTAAAATAGCGGTCTAGCTTGAAAACGTGCCCAGGTGGCGGAATTGGTAGACGCACTAGGTTCAGGTCCTAGCGGTGGCAACACCGTGGAGGTTCGAGTCCTCTCCTGGGCACCATCAGTCGTTTCGGCGTAAGCCGAAGAAGTTCGAGAAACCCCGTAAGATCAACGTCTTACGGGGTTTTTTGTTTTCTACAGCTTCGTGCGTACACCGGCTTCGACGATTTTTGCGGATCGCGGCGCGTCCATGGCTGCCTCGCAAAGTAACTCCTTTGCCACCTTGCCGCTCTCCCAAGCCGGATCCGCTTACTCGTACTTCCTACCTCAATAGACCGGCCACAACATCCGTTGGCATTCAGGTACAGCCGTTGCGACACCCATTACGTCACGAACCGGAGCATTCGCTCCCGCCGGCCCGCGTAGTGCCAACCTTGCAGGTCTATTGGAGGATCAGAAAATGGAAACGACGAACGGAGACAACACGGTGGCTCGAGTTGCAAGCGATGTGCAGACAGCTGGGAAGGATCTGCTGGCCACCGCGGGTGAGCAAATTAGCGGAACCGCAAACGAATTGAGCGGCAAAGCGCGGCAACTCTGTGCAGATTTTACGGACGTCGTGCGCGAATCGACCGTGGAGAAGCCGTTCGCGGCGCTTGCGATTGCCGCCAGCGTCGGCTTTATTCTCGGAGCGTTGCATGCATCGAGTCGCTCTGTTGCCTACAACAACAGCGGCAACCGGAGAGAGCGGGATTAACGTGGCAGACGTCTCGGCTTGCACGAGACCACACCGTTATGCAGCCGATTGCACAGCTGCCCAACGGCGCTTTCGAAAAACGTGCCTGCTCCGAGGAGTTCGTAAATGTCCGTGCGCTCAAAAATCACGAAGTGGCGAAATGTCAGCGCATTCTGCGTCGAGCGAGCTACCGACTACGGCGAACTGTTCGGGATCGAACTCGAGGAAACCCGCCAACGCCTGGTACGCGAACTAAGCGCGCTAGTAGTCCTCGCCGTGGCTGCCCTCTTCACGCTGTCGTTCGTGTGTATCGCGGTCATCGCCACTGCCTGGGGCACCCCTTATTTTCTGCAAGTGGTGTGGGGCGTTGCAGGAATGTGGCTAGCGGTGTCCGTCGTCGCTCTGCTCGTCGTTCGCTCGCAGACGCCCGGACAATCGCTGCAGATCCTCCAGACTGAGATTCGGCGCGATCTCGACACTCTCAGGGAAGCCCTCAAATGAAACGCGCAATCAGCAACAAGGACCAGGAGACCGCGATTCTGATGCGAATGGCGGACTCGCGCGCGGCGCTGGTCGAAGCAAACAGCACGCCCCGGCCAATCTCCGGCTCACGCGAACTAAACCGGTCTCCCGCCGCCGGCATATTGGCTTCGCTAGCAGATGCGCCACATGTCTCGTTGGTTCTCGCTTTGAGCGTCGGCGCCATAGCGTTCGGACCTCGGCGTCTGGTTGGCATTGCCGCCCGATCAGGGATCACGGCCTGGCTAGGCAGGACCATTCACCAGGCAATCTCCAAGACCGCCTGAACACCGCCGCGTCTGGTCGCACGCCGACCATTCGGGGCGCTGCTCCCCCTTAGTTCGCCGAACAATCTGCGACACCGCAAGATGACCGGCTTTTGCAGGATTCCAAGCATGGCCGCTTCAGATACTGGCTCCAACTCTCCCCATCTTGACGACGGCGAACAGCAACAGGCAGCACAACACGCCTCTCCCCGCGCTTTGGTGATCCACGAGGTCGTCAGAGAAGAAGGTGAGGCCGCCATGGCCCGGACGGCAGGAGCCCTTGTTATGTCCGCGCTGGCAGCGGGGCTGTCGATGGGCTTTTCTTTCCTGACACAGGCGGTCATCGAAAGCTCGTTGCCCGACACCTCGTGGCGCTTCCTCGTTACTTCGTTCGGTTACTCAGTCGGCTTTGTCATCGTCATTCTCGGCCAACAGCAGCTTTTTACCGAGAGCACGCTGAGTGCCGTACTGCCGGTCCTTACGCGTCGCGACCTCAAAACCGTTGCGAAAACCGCCCGGCTTTGGGTACTCGTGCTGTCGGCGAATATTGGCGGCACACTGATATTCGCTGCGATGCTGCAGATTCCGGGCGTATTTTCCGACGATGTCGTCAAGTCGCTGGGTGCGCTGGCGACACAGCCGTATTCCGGCAGCTTTCTGGTGACGGTCGTTCGCGCGGTATTCGCCGGCTGGCTCATTGCGCTGATGGTCTGGTTACTGCCCAGTGCGCGCTCGGCCCGGCTCGTGACAATTCTTTTGATCACCTATGTGGTGGCGATCAGCAAGCTCTCCCATATCATCGCCGGTTCGGTTGAAGCGAGCTACGCCGTCATGACCGGCGCGGCGAGTATTCAGGATTATCTGCGCGGATTCTTTGCGCCTACCTTGCTTGGCAATATGATCGGCGGCATCTCGCTGGTGGCAATCATTAACCATGGCTCCATAGCGGCGGAGATCACAGCGTCGGAGCCGCAGCGCCGAAGCGAACCGGCTGCGATCGGAGAACGGTCAAATGGGTGAACCCAATCGCCACGGGCCGAATGTGCGCGGCCGATGTTCGCATTCGCCGTAGTTGCGCGGAAACCGCACGGGCCCTCGCGACAGCGGCATGGTTGTTGCGCCGGTTCATGAAACGCTCCGGACGTTCCCATGCCAACCATCCTTCTAGTCGATAACGATCCAGAAATCCTGGCTGCTTTAAGCGCGGCTCTGGAATGGCGCGGATATCGGGTGCTTTTGTCCAAAGACGGTAGGAGCGGGCTGGAACAAGCAGGAAGAAATTTGCCGGACCTCATTGTCACGGATTGCAGCATGCCCGAGATGGATGGGGTCGAGTTGTGTCGGTGCCTTAAGCTTTACCCTGCCCTTACGGCAATACCGGTAATTATGGTTTCTGCGCAGGTGCAGCTTCGACAAAAGCCCGCGCTCTGGGACGCGTTCTTTCTCAAGCCGGTAGATTTCAATGCGATGGAGTCGACTGTAGGACAGTTGCTATTTTCGCGACCGTTGCGTGAAACGCTTCGCCCGTTATGGTCCGACCGTGCAATGTCACGCTGGCAACCGGTGACTTCCGCAATCATTTCCTAACTCGACGGGTCATGCCGACGGTGGAGAGCGGCGACATCCTACCGATGAAGAAGGTTGCTACCCCGCTCGGATCAAGTGTATTCCCGGCCGGCAGAGTGCCGCGCGGGCGTTTGCATCGAGAATTAACCGAGCGACGTCACGCGATCTTCTGAACCCAGCGGCTCCGCCAACCCGGCGCCTCGAAGGGATCCGAAAAATACTGGGTCTCGTGAATCACCTTGTCGTTGCAAAACTCCATGATGCTAACTGTGTAGGCCGTGCGCCCCTCATAGTTGATGGTGTATTCCGTGACCCAGAGATTACCTTCTCCCTGCATTCGCCTGACATTGAATCCTGATGGCTTACCTGGATGATGACTCCGCAGCGCCTGCAAATTGCTTCGCCCGATGATTCGTTCCCCTGATTGGGGATAGTCACAGATGGCATCATCGTCGTAAATACCGTGTTCCGCGTCGAGATCACCCACCGCCGACGCGTGCCAGTGCGCGCTCAGGGCTTCGCGTATCTTGTCTTCCTGCATGGCTTGCCTCCGGATACCGTTCACCTCTATCTATTGCGGACGCCGCGGAATAAACCCGGGGCTACCCGTCTTGACGACTTCGTTGTACCTCTGCCGCGTCTCAATCCGGTTGATCTCGTCGAACGCCTCTGCGGGAAGCGCGGCGATATCGAAATTCTCGCGCGCGCGGGCCGCCGTCCTGGGGGTGGTGAGCAATGCTCCGCCGCGCTGGATCGCCCAGGCGAGCAGCACCTGCGCCGGTGTCTTTCCAATTCGTTCGGCAATCTGCAAGATGACCGGATCCTCAAGCGGCCCCGGCCTGATTCCGTGACCTAATGGCGCAAAAGCCAGAAACACGATTCCCTTCTCCTTGCAGAATTCCAGAAGCTCCGTTTCCGGAAGATAGGGATGGGCTTCGACCTGCACCACGGCCGGCTTGATTCGTGCCGATTCATAGAGAGGCCGCAATTCGTCCAGTCCGATATCCGACAGTCCAATAGCCCGGCATCTTCCACGATCGACGAGCTCTTCCATCGCACTCCACGTGTCCAGCAAGGTGACGCCTTTATCGTAGATGACATCGCCGTTTTCGTCGCGCGGGTCCTGCTCGTCTCCTGGCTTAAACGCGAACGGCGTATGTATCAGATAGAGATCGAGGTAGTCGAGCCCGAGTCTTTCAAGGCTTGCATCGAACGCCGGTTCGACACGTTCGGGCCGATGATTGGAATTCCACAATTTTGTCGTCACGAAGATCTCTTCGCGCGCGATCCCTCCGGCAGCGAGTCCTGCTCGCAAAGCGTCGCCCACCTCGCGCTCGTTTCGATATCGCTCGGCACAATCGAAGTGCCGATAGCCGGCTTCCAGTGCGTCTCTGGTAGCGCTGGTGGTCGTCGCTGCATCGGGAATCAGGGTGCCGAATCCGAGCGCGGGCACGCGGCCGCCTCCGTGATCAAGCGCTATCTTTCTGCTCCGGAAATCGGAAGACTCAATCATGGCGACACCTCCGCACTATTTCATGCGCTGTGATGAAGGACCGACGCCAGGCTCCGCAATCGCGGCGTGAGGTCCATGAACGAAAAAAAACTTCAACCTACGCATGTCGGACCATGGCTTCGATAGCGATTCCTCGCTGACGAATTCGTGAACTGCTTACGCTGAGTCTGCTTGCTGAACACATGTTAAGTGCCGCTTCAGCGGCGGGCGCGACACCGTAGCTTGGACGGAGAAGTCGGCGCCGCTCGACAACCAGAGCGAGCAGAACGGCGGCCCTGACGCCCTTCTCTCTTTCAGGCCGTATTGATGTTGAATGTACTGAATATTGAGGCTGTCAAATCGAGTCGCGCTGATTCGCAACTCAGCCGCCGCCATCAGCTTCGACGCGGGCGCCACATAGGTCCGCGTCGTGATCAAGTGTAGCAAATGAATCACCGGGAGGCAGCCGTGGATTCCGGGAAAGTACAGCAGGAATCTGGTGTGATTACACCCTATGCAACAAAGCATGCGCACTGTTCAGTGTTGGTCAACTGTCGAGTGGTGAAGGTCAGCATGGCGTATGTGTGTCGCGACTCGGTTCGAACTTGCAAATAGCAGGATCCCGGAGAAATCAGCGCGATGGCCCAAAATGCGCAGCAAATGTCCCCAAACCGTCACAGCTAAAACCTCGGTGAAAGCCCATAAATCGTAGAGTGGTCTCATGGCGGTCAAGCGGTTGCTCGTCTTGCGCAAACTGACGCGGACTGCATGGCACAGAACTGTGCACTTCTTCAGGGTAAAAACCTGGACACACCAGACAATGCTGTCGCCGCTACCGGTGCATCGCGAGGCATTGGCGCCGAAGTCGCGAAGGCGTTTCGAAAGCGCGATTACCGCATTGTTACGACCGCGCTTTCGATCAGGCCGTCGGATGTGAATGTCGCGGGCTTCTTCTCGCCGCAAATCGTGGGCGCTGTAATCCTCACGCCGGCCCTGCATAACGCTCAAACCAAGGACGAACCTGAATGCCCGAGACCCAAGTCACCAGTACCAAAGACGAACTCGTCGCCCGTTTTATCCCTTTGCTGCAAGAGGTCAAGGACATGACCACGAGCACCGAGGTCGAGCAATGGCTGAATACAAAATATGGCATTGAAAGCGAGTTGTACAGGGATCTGTCGCGACTGATTATTCTCGGCGTGAACGAGGGCTGGGCGGCCGACGCCGAAATCGCCGGCCCGCGTTACCGTCGCTCACGACTCGTTGCACCCTGCGCGGAGACGTTCTTTTTCAGCATTACAGCGGTGCTGATGGACAGCACGGATAACACCCAGAACAACCCCGATGGCAGCTTCCGGGGCGACTATCACGCGCACCCGTATGGCGAGTTCAATCTGGTGGTGCCGCTTGATGAAGGCGCTGCGCTCGCAGGTCCGAACGGCTGGTGTTATGGCGGCTGGACGGCGCCCGCACCCGGAAGCCACCACTTCCCGGAGACCAAGGGCGGCGCTGTCATCTCGCTCACGCTTCTGCCCGCAGGACGGATTGCGTTCGACGTCACACCGCCGCAGCATTGAGGTGCTCAGCGGGCGCGCTGCCCACAAGACGGACGCCGCTAGTCCAATACAGCCCATGACGTGGGCCGTGCCACGCGTCCCCTTTCAGCCGCTGTAATCGAACTCGGTCTCGCGCCTGTCTACGCTTCGACGATGATCACGTCATAGTTCTTGTCTTCGGAACGCGACAAGAAACTTCTCCGGCGTCAGCCGTGATTCGACGCTCGTCCTGTTCGTGCCGATGTCGACGTTGAGCTTTGCTGCAGCGTCGACGATCCTCATCGCATATTCGATTGTTGATACGCGATGTCCTATTGCCTTGGAGTGTCTAAAGCGTGCCAGGAAAACAGCGGCTCGCACCTCTGCACCTTTGCCCAGGTTTGTGCTGTTAGCTGAATGGAAAAAGATCATTGCCAGGCGAGTGCATTGTCCTTGTTGCAGTGGTGACATTAGCTGGATTTGTGAATGGAACGGACCGATACGCGGACTTTTTGACTTCAGGAGAGCAGACCTGTCTCCTAGAATGAAATCAACTCATTTCGTGGCACCAAAACGTGAGTAAGCCGGCTGGAATGAGCACAGTAAAAACCATAAGCTCATCGGATGAGGCTTCTTCGCGGAGCATCCGGGATCTTTGCGATCGCCCGGCGTGACAGGGAGATTTCCCGACGGAATGCCCCATTAAATACCGGTGGCCGAACGACGATGAATAGCGCCAACTCACCGATAACTGGAACAGGAGAACCGAAGCTTGCGCCATCGTCGGCGCCTGTCTCTGTACCGGCGACAGGGATCCCTGTACAGCAAACTTCCGCCGAAGCGGAGCTACCACTGCGTCTCACAATCGGCCTGCTCGGCATGTTGCTGGCATCACTGCTCGCCATATTGAACGAACAGGTCACCGCGGTTGCACTCGCCGATATCCGCGGCGCGTTCTCGATCGGACGTGACGACGGGACATGGCTGACCACCCTCTTCGAGGCGACGAACGTGGCCACGATGGTGTTCGCGCCGTGGTTCGGCGTGACCTTCACCCTCAAACGCTTCACGATCGGCGCCGTGCTCGCCGTCATGGTCCTTGGATTGCTCTGCCCGTTTGCGCCAAACCTGCTGACGCTCTATGTATTGCGCGCGCTGCAGGGCGTCGCCGGCGGATGTCTGCCGCCCATGCTGATCATCGTGGCGCTGCGTTACCTGCCCCCGAAGGTCAAGCTATACGGGCTCGCGGGCTATGCACTGACCGCCACCTTCGGACCGGCGCTCGGCACGCCGCTCGCCGCGTTATGGACGGAATATGTCGGCTGGCAAATGGCATTCTGGCAGATCGTGCCGCTCGGACTCATCAGCTGCGTGGCAATCTACAGGGGACTGCCGGCGGATCCCACCCGACTCGAGCGGCTGCGTTCATTCAACTGGACCGGATTCCTACTCGGTTATCCGGCCATCGCCATGCTCGTGATCGGCCTGCTGCAGGGTGATCGCCTCGACTGGCTGAACTCCACGTTCATCGCCACGATGTTTGGCGGCGGCACGCTGCTGCTCGTGGCGTTCCTGATCAACGAATGGTTTCATCCGCTGCCGTTTTTCAAACTCCAGCTGCTTGCCCGCAGGAACTTCGCGCATGGACTGCTGACCCTGGTGGGCGCCGTGACGCTGCTGGTCGGTGTTGCCGCCATACCCGGCCAGTATCTCGCGCAGATTCACGGTTACAGGCCGCTGCAAACCACGCCGCTGTTTCTGCTGGTGGCCATTCCCCTGCTGATTTCGCTCCCGGCGACCGCCGCGCTGCTCAATCTGCGGCAGGTCGACCACCGCTGGGTCCTGGCGGTTGGACTTTGCCTGATGGCGATCTCGTGTTTTCTCGGCAGTTTCGTGACCACGGACTGGGTTCGCGAGAACTTCTACTGGCTTCAGTCGCTACAGATCCTGGCGCAGCCGATGATCATCATGGGCATCCTGATGGGCGTCACGACCGGCTTGCCGCCGACTGAAGGCCCGTTTGCTTCAGCCATGTTCAACACCGTCAAGACACTGTCCGGCGCCGCGGCCACCGGCCTCATCGAAGGTCTGGGCACCGCGCGCGAGCATTTTCATTCGGCCATGCTGGTGGACCACCTGGGCAACAACGCGCTGGTCACGAGCCAGAGCATCGATGCCGCTCACGGGCTCGGCGAACTCGCACACCGGCTCCACGAGCAGGCCGTCGTGCTCACCTCGGCGGATCTCTATCGCGTGATGGCCGGTATCGCCGTCGCCTTTCTCTTCGTTATTCCGGTGTTGCCCGTGCGTGTCTATCCGCCCTGGAGCACGACGCCGCCCTCTTCCCGTTAAGCGACGCTATCCATGTCATCCGCTATCCGATTTTCTCCCAGAACGATCCGTCTTGCTGCGTATGCGGTCATACTCGGCGTCGCTGTGCTGGCCTGTATATGGCTGTTTACCGGCTCGACCAGCGAAACCACGAACGATGCCTATGTGACGGCCGACTTCACACTGGTCGCGCCGCGTGTCGCGGGTCAGGTGTCCGAGGTGCTCGTTGAAGACAACCAGCAGGTCAAGGCGGGGCAATTACTGGTACGCATCGATGACCGCGACTTTCGTGCCGCGTTGATGAGCGCCCGGGCGGACGTGGCGGCAGCCAGGGCATCGGTTGCAAACTACGAGGCCGAGATCGCACGGCAGCCCGCACTCGTTGATCAGGCGCGTGCCACGTTGCGCGCGGACGATGCGACGCTCGAGTTTGCGCGCGCGAATGCTGCGCGCTACCGCAATCTTTCGGAGACCGGTGCGGGAACCACCCAGGAGCAGCAGCACGCGGCGAGCGCGCTGGCCGAGGAACTCGCGCAGCAGGCGCGCAACCGGGCCGCACTTGTGGCGACCGTGCAGAACCTCGACGTGCTGAAGACACAGCGCGACAAGGCGGCCGGTGCGCTGGCGCATGCCGAAGCCGCCTTTGAGCAGGCGAAACTCAACCTGTCGTATACGGAGATCCACGCGCCCATCACCGGCAAGGTCGGACGGCGTTCGGCACGTGTGGGCGCATTCGTGACGACCGGCGCGCCGCTGCTCGCGATCGTCCCGCTGTCGGAGGCCTATATCGTCGCCAACTTCCAGGAGAACCAGCTTGCCAGGATGCGCCCCGGCGACACCGTGCGTATCAAGGTCGACAGTTTTCCGGGCGCGGTGATCCGCGGGCACGTCGACAGTCTTGCGCCTGCTACCGGCGTGAGCTTCGCGCCTATCGCACCCGATAACGCAACGGGCAACTTCACCAAGATCGTGCAGCGCGTGCCGGTCAGGATCACCATCGATCATGGACAGGAAGCGGCGGCCGCATTGAGCGTGGGCCTTTCCGTCGAAACGGAGGTGGCCGTCGGCAGGCGCGCCGATATGCGGGTCGCGGGAGCGGATTCGAAATGAACGCGAGCGACTTCTCCCTGCGCACACCGGCGCTCGCGCTGCTGCTGTGCTCGATGCTCACGGGCTGTCTGGTGGGCCCGAACTTCGAACCTCCGCAGACGGCCACGCCCGACGTGTTCAACCGCACCCGGAGCGCACAGGCCGCAAGCAAGGCCGTCGAGTCCGGATTCACACCGCAATGGTGGACGCTGTTCAACGATCCGATACTGGACTCGCTGGAACAGCAGCTGAGCGATGCGAATCTCGATGTGGCGGCCGCATCGGCGCGTCTGCGGCAAAGCCGGGCGCAACAGCGCATTGCCGGCGCCGAAGAGTATCCGACGCTCAATGGCGCCGCCTCTTACGACCGCGAGCGCGGCAGTCCGAACGGCATCCTCTCGCTGCTTGGCGTCACGCCGACAGGAAGCCAGACGCAGTCGGCCTCGGGCAGTGCACCGCTCGGTGTCGCGCCGTTGCCGGGCGCCAAGGGCTCGCCCGCTTACGATCTGTACCAGTTCGGCTTCGACGCGTCATGGGAACTCGACTTCTGGGGGCGCGTACGACGCGGTGTCGAGGCCGCGTCGGCGCTCTCCGATGCATCGTACGAGGACCGTAACGCGATCCTGCTGTCCGCGCGCGCCGAACTCGCGCGCGACTACATCCAGTTGCGCGACACGCAGGCCCTGCTGCAGATCGCGAAGCAGAACCTCGACATCGCTCACGACGCCACCAAGCTCACGCAAAACCGGGTGCATGAAGGCGTGACGACGGACCTGGACGTGGCCAACGCGATGGCGCAGGCGGAGTCGATCGAAAGCCTGATCCCGACGCTCGAATCGCGCAACACGACCACGATCAATGCGATCGGCGTGCTGCTGGCGAAAGAACCGGGCGCATTGCAGCAGATGCTCGCCGAGCCGCACGATGTGCCGGCGCTGCCCGATCAGGTGCCAATTGGCGTTCCGTCGGAACTGGTGCAGCGCCGGCCCGACATCCGCAAAGCCGAGGCCCAGCTGCATGCGGCCACCGCGACGATCGGCATGGCGAAGGCCGACTTCTATCCGCGCATTTCGCTCAACGGCAGCGCCGGGTTCCAGAGCCTGCAACTGTCGAATCTCGCCGACTGGGCGTCCGGCCAGTTTGTCGTGGGACCGTCGATCACGCTGCCGATATTCGAAGGCGGACGCCTCAAAGGCACGCTTCATTTGCGCGAGGCGCAGCAGCAGGAAGCGGCGATTGTCTACCAGCACACCGTGCTTCAGGCATGGCGTGAGGTGGACGACGCGCTGGTCGTCTACGACGCCGAACAGCGGCGGCGCGACCGGCTGAAAACGGTCGTGAGTCTGAACCAGCGCGCGCTGTCGATTGCACAGCAACGGTACAAGGCGGGTGCGGTGAATTTCCTGGATGTGCTGAACGTGCAGAAACAGTTGCTCGATGCGCAGAGCAAACTCGAGCAGAGCAAGGCCGACGCCGACGCGAACCTCATCACGCTGTGCAAGGTGCTCGGTGGTGGATGGGAATCGACGTATGCCGGGCAGGACAGTTCTCGTTGAACCCGTGTTCTGCTGTGTGCGACGAGATGTGCGTATGAGGCTGGCCTTTCTGTCGCTGCCCTCCCTCAACCAGGAGGTCAGCGAACAGGCACCTTTACGACCCGCCAGCCGTTCCGACGTGACCTACACTTTTGCGTTCACCGCAGCGACCGGAAGCTCACGCGAACTTCTTCCGAGAAAACTTGCGGCTGCTCCCAGGCCGCAAAATGTCCGCCTTTGGGAAGGCGATTGTAGTGAATCAGCTTCGGATACGCCTTCGCGGTCCAGCTTTGCGGGGCAGCGTAGATTTCATCTGGAAAGACGCTGACGGCAACGGGGATGGCAACATGCTTCGGAGCAAAGAAGTTGAGCTTGTTCTCCCAATACAACCGGCCCGACGAAATCGCCGTGTTCGTGAGCCAATAGAGCGTTACGTTGTCGAGCACGTCGTCTCGCGTAAGTCCCTCCGGCTGACCGTCGAACACACGTGCGATAAGCGCCTGGCTGGCTGAGTCGTGGTCGAGCATCCACGCCGCGAGGCCGACCGGCGAATCCTCGATGCCGTACAACGTCTGCGGGCGATTCGCCATCTCCAATGCGTAGCCGAGGCCGTGCTTGTAGAAATAGTCGAGCTGATCGAACGCGTGCTTTTCGTCGGGCGAGAGACCTGCCGGCGCCGGCTCTCCGAGCTTGAGCGCCTGTGCAATGTCGTCCGGCACGGTTGCCGGCATGTTGGTGTGAATGCCGAGCAGTTCCGGCGGTGCCAGCAGAGCCATCTGCTCCGTGACGGCATTCCCCCAATCGCCGCCTTGCGCCACATATCGCGTGTAGCCGAGCCGCTTCATCAGTACGACCCAGGCGCGTGCAATGCGAACAGGATCCCAGCCGGTCACCGTCGGCTTTCCTGAGAACCCATAACCCGGGAGCGATGGAATCACCACATCGAATGCGTCCGATGCCGTGCCGCCGTGGGCGGTCGGATTGGTCAGCGGGCCGATGATCTTCAACTGCTCGATGATCGAACCGGGCCACCCGTGCGTAACGATGACTGGCAACGCATTGGCATCTTTTGAACGAACGTGGATGAAATGAATGTCCACTCCGTCGATCTCGGTGACGAATTGCGGCAACGCGTTGAGCCTCGCTTCGACTTTGCGCCAGTCATAGCCGCCCGCCCAATAACGCGCGAGCTTCTGCATTGTCGCGAGCTGCACGCCTTGTGACGCATCGGACACCGTCTCGCGGTCGGGCCACCTGGTCGCCTTGATACGCCGCTTCAATTCGATGAGTTGCGATTCCGGCGCGTGAACACGAAGCGGGCGAATAGCGGTCTTGTCGCCGCCACTCGACTTCGTGACTTCAGTGATAGTTTGATTCGTTTCCGCGAAAGCGAGTCGACTCAACGAGCCCGCAACAGCGGCCGCCGCAGCCACACCGATAAACCGGCGGCGCGACGGGGTCTGGGGAAGAATATTGTCAGCCATACAAGCTCCTGTTTGGCAAAGAGTCCAATGAGGCGGAGCGATGAGTGCGGCAGAACCGCAATATTCTGGGCAAGCGCCTTCACGATTGTCCAATTGAGCCGCCTGTAGAGGCAGCCAGTTGGCAAGCCTCACATCGTTATCGCTTCGACCGACTGCAAACCGCAGTTCGCAGTAGTTGTAGCGATTGTGTGGAAGCAAGCCATCCGGGTAAACGGCCAGCTCAGAACAACAGTTGTGTCGGCCGCGAACAAATACGCGTGTTCGCGTTTTTAGCCATCGCGGTATGGATTGAACAATCCCGTATTACTTCGCATCGCTCAATATATTCGCCAATTCTTGATTGACCGGTACAGTCATGTTCATTGGTATCTGCCGAACGGATGCCTACACTAATTCCTGTGGACCGGATGTCCCGTGCATTCCTTCTTCCGCGAATTTCCTCAGCATCAAAAAAAGGAAGCCAACATGAAACCGACCCAACCGCTGGTGGCTCAAAGTGCGCAACCGGAAGCCGGCGCGCAGCAGGAGTTCAGGATCAAGCACGTGACGCCGGCATACTGGCGCGTCACCATCGACCATCCGCCCTTCAATATCTTTGGTCCGGAATCCATACCGCAACTGAACAGCGTAATCAGCCAGATCGAGAACGATCCCGAACTGAAGGTCGTGGTGTTCGATAGCGCAGTACCCGGTTTTTTTCTGACTCACTATGACTTCGTACCGCCCCTCGAAGTCACGACGCGCATGCCGCCCGGTCCGACAGGCATGGCGCCGCTACCCGATATGCTCGCTCGCCTGAGCCGCTCTTCCGTGGTGTCGATCGTGTCGATCCGGGGCCGCGCTACAGGCGTTGGCAGCGAGTTGTCCCTTGCGTCCGACATGCGCTTCGCCAGCCGTGAAAAAGCCGTGCTCTCCCAATTCGAAGTGGGTGCCGGATTCGTTCCCGGGGGCGGACCGATGTCCCGTCTTCCCCGTCTGATGGGACGAGGCCGCGCGCTGGAAATTCTGCTGAGCGGCAACGATATCAACGGCGAGCTTGCCGAACGCTACGGCTATGTCAACCGCGCCTTTCCGGATGCCGAACTGGACGGGTTTGTCGATACCCTCGCTCGCCGCATTGCATCCTTCGACAAGCAAACCATCGGGGAGATCAAGCACTTCGTCAACATTGCCACTCTCCCTCCCGATAGCGAAGTCGGGCCACAGTGGGACGCATTCATTACCTCCGTACAACGTCCAGCGGCACAAAGGGACATCAAACGGCTGATGGAACTCGGACTGCAGAAAAATCCCGACGTGGAAATTCATCTCGACCAGTACACCGGCCAGGTCAATCAGCCGGACAACTAATTCCACCCGCTCGTAGCTGACCAGGCGATCAGCTGCGCGGGCTCATTTCGGCGGTTGCGTGCCGGCCTGCTCTGCAACGATATGGCTGGCATACCAGTCCGGCCAGTTTTCGTCATGCTGTCCTGAGAGTTTTTCATATTCGCCGTGCGCGGACGCGGCGCGTCGCAGCGCCCCTGCGAGTTCCACTGCCGAAGTGAATGTCGTGGCGTGCGCGTCCACTCTTCCGGGCAGTCGGGTGGTCACCTCCTGGAAGACCCAGCCATTTCCGTCAGGATCGCTGAACGAAGCGAATGAACCATAGCTCTTCCGCTCCGGTTGAGGGCCGCTCACGCGTCCCTCCTTGCCCGCGCGATGGAAAAGGCCGCCGGCATCATGAAAAACTTCGCTCACCTCGATGCCGCGCTCGACAAGCTCAGCGTGCGCCCTGGTTATGTCGGACACAATGAGAAGAAGTTCCTGTACCGATCCCGGCTCTTGTGTCGTGACGCCGTTGCCGAACAGGATCGAGCATTGCGAGCCCGGAGGCGTGAAATGGACAACCCGAAACGAATCATCTTTCGCGATATCGACGTCGAGCCGCCAACCTAACCTGGCGTAGAACTGCTTGGCGCGATCGACGTCGGAAACCGGGATGACAACTGTCTCGAGCTTCATGTCGACCGTCTGCGCTGTACCTGCAGCCGTCCTGGCCTCGTTGGGTGTTTGTGCATTGCTCATGTCAAGCTCCTTGTGTTTCG
Organism: Paraburkholderia phytofirmans PsJN; assembly: GCF_000020125.1. Taxonomy (NCBI): domain Bacteria; kingdom Pseudomonadati; phylum Pseudomonadota; class Betaproteobacteria; order Burkholderiales; family Burkholderiaceae; genus Paraburkholderia; species Paraburkholderia phytofirmans. The sequence goes on along the minus strand of NC_010681.1, from coordinate 1,917,667 downwards.
GTGATTCAAGGGTGACTGATACGTTTTATCTCCGCGACTCGGCCAGCTGATCTGGAATGCCGGACTCCTTGTGCGGCCTGACCGGATTGTTGTATCTGATGGCTTACCAGGAGGCAGATGAACGCGCGAGAAGTCTCCAGTAAAGCCCCCCTTTCAGAAAGCTTCAAGGAGGAAAATCAATAGTGAACAATTCTCACGAGTACCGGGGCGTCAATGAATTCCTTGTGGCTAAACATTCTTCGGCGCGACATCGCTGAAGAACTCGCCGCGTGTGTCGCACCTGACTTGTTCCACGCACGCAAGTCTGTTTGTCGCCGGAGGGTATTCGAACGCGGGGCCAAAGCGCCTAAATTAGCCTCTTATCGCAGCCGTGGATACGATCAATAACAGCGTCCACTCAATCGATTCGGAGGTTCTCCATGAGTACGTCACAGAAAGTCGTTGTCGTTACCGGCGCGTCGCAAGGCATCGGCGCAGAAGTCGTCAAGGCGTTCCGCAAGCTCGACTATCGCGTGGCCGCCACCGCGCGCAGCATCAAGCCCTCCGACGATCCCGACCTCCTGACGGTGGCCGGCGACATTGCCGACCCCGACACCGCCCGCCGCGTGATCAGCGAAGCCGTGGCTCGCTTTGGCCGGATCGACACGCTCGTCAACAACGCCGGCATCTTCGTCGCCAAACCTTTTACTCTCTATACCGCCGAAGACTATGCATCGATCACGGGTGTGAACCTGAACGGCTTTTTCTACATCACGCAGCTCGCCATTGCTGAAATGGAGAAGCAGTCCAGCGGCCACGTTGTGAGCATCAGCACCACGCTGGCTGACTACGCGATCGACGGTGTGCCCGCGGTGCTCGCCGCGCTCACCAAAGGCGGCCTGAACGCGGCAACCCGCTCCCTCGCGATCGAATACGCCAAACGCGGCATTCGCGCCAACACGGTCGCACCGGGCGTCATCAAGTCGCCGATGCACCCGGAGCAAACGCACGCGGCGCTCGGCGCGCTGCATCCAATGGGTCATATGGGCGAAATGAGCGATGTCGTGAATGCGATCCTGTATCTGGATTCCGCCCCGTTCGTCACTGGCGAAATCCTGCACGTCGATGGCGGCCAGAGTGCTGGTCACTGAGCGCGACCGTGCGATGGTAGTCGCCGTCCGACACGACCGGACGGCTGCCGCCAGCCTTTAGTCGGCGGCCGGTCTATCGATCAGGATCAAGGGGACATCATGCCAATCGTCGCGCCCCAAACAACCCGCAAGGGCGCGAACCCAAGCGCCGGTTCAGTCAATGCCGAATAACCTTCATTCCGCCGATGCCCGGGTCACCGGCCCACCGATTGGAACGGTGAAGGCCGCGCATATCGAGCCTCCGCCGGCCGCCAGCTGTACTCTTCCCGATAGTCGTTCAACGGCAAAACGGTCGCTGCATCCTTGACGTCGTATCGAGCCGACGATCTGAAAAACTGGATGCAATAATCGACGAATGTTCTGAGCCGCGCCGGAAGCAGTTCCCGGTGCGAGTAGAAGAGACAGATTTCGACCTTGCTATCGAATGTCGTGCACAGCGGCAAGATAGGCGTAAGTCGCCCGGCTTCGATATCCTCACGCACCATCGTTTCCGGCAATGCGGCAATGCCGGTCCCAATGACTGCTGCTGCCCTGAGCAAAATTTCGTTGCCGTCCATCGACGACATGGGCGACACGCTCACTCGCGTTTCGCCCTCGAGCAGATCGACGACATCCACGCCTTTTTTCCGCGAATCCGTGTCCAGCAGAAGAAAGTGATGGTTCAGCTCGGCGGCGGTTAGAGGAACACCGTACTGCTCCAGATAAGCGGGCGCGGCAACGAAGATCCGCTGTGATTTCGACAACGTGCGGCGAATCACGGCGGACTGCTCGACAAGATGCGGCGGAAGAATCGCCATGTCGAAGCGGCCGTCGTAAAGGTTGGCGGCACCCTCCTGAACGGAGACGATCAGATTCACGTTGGGGGCAATGGCGTGATAGCCCCGCACCAGGCGCGAGAAGGTTTCACTCATCAGCATCGGATGCACGATCAGCCGCAGCTTTCCGCTGTCGACTTCACGCGAGCGCGTAATGCGACGATTCGCTTCGTCGAGTTCTTCGAGCAAACGGCAGCAACTCTGATAGTAGGGTTGCGCCGCTTCAGTCAAAGAAACCGACCTTGTCGTCCGGAGCAAGACCCTTGTCTGGATGCACCCTTCGAGCTTGGCGATCGCTTTCGATACCGAGCCCGTGGTCACGTTCAGCGATTCGGCAGCTTTGCTGAAGCTTTGATACCGTGCGGCGGCAACGAATGCACGCAACATATAAAGCTGGTCCATCTCGCACCTCACTGGTCAATGTAGAGATGTAGAGCAGAGTGTTCAGGCGCCGCGAATCGTCACTGGCGAGACAATTCAAGCAGCCGGGAAACGAATGAAGAGTAAGCGCGAACGCTGCGTGGCACCATTGTTCGATATGGTGTAACGCATCGTGCGCTCGCGTGCTCGGCTAATACGTTTGGATGCGCGCGCCTATCCAGCCTGTATGCTCTTTCGGCCAAGTCTTGTGTGATCTCAGCACGCGGCTATCGCGGCGCATCCTGTAATGACGAGACGTCGCGGCCCATAGCGGGGGCGCGAATACAGGAAGGAAACCGGCTGACGAACGGGGAAACGTCTAGATCGGGCCACTCTGCAACGGTTCGATCGCGTTGAGGGCCGATTCGAGGATCATCGCGCGGGCATTGACCGGCGCGGGCTTCGAGCGCTGCGGATGAAAAATGCGGTCCCCGCGCCTGATCCGTTGCCCGCTCAACACGCATGTCCCTGACACCTTGGCGTTCGCGATCCGCCAGACCTGAGCGCCATAGAAGCAGCTAGTCGGGTCCCGCCACGCGATGGTCACAGTGAGGGCGGTGGTCCGCTCAATCAGACTCACTTTCAGATGAGGTAAGTGACCAGTACCCGGCATCGCTTCGAAACCATTGGATGTCCCGCGTTTT